>CABZHY010000053.1 GCA_902525565.1 uncultured Pelagibacteraceae bacterium | reverse complement strand
GCCAATTTATACATCTTTTGCATGCTTAGTATTAGCTATAGGTGCAATTTTTTATATGCATAACGGTATTTCATGGGGAATGTATCTTGGTTTAGCTTTATTAATTTATGGTGCATATATGTGGTTTAGAGATGTTGTAATTGAAGCTGAACATCAAGGTCATCATACACCTGTTGTTCAAATTCATCATAGATATGGAATGACTTTATTTATTGCTTCAGAGGTAATGTTCTTTGTTGCATGGTTCTGGGCTTACTTTGATATAAGTTTGTTTCCAAATGAATTTGTTGGAAATGTATGGCCACCAAAAGATATTGAAACATTTGATCCTTGGGACATTCCTTTGATAAATACTTTAGTTTTATTATTATCAGGAACAACTGTCACTTGGGCCCATCACTCTTTATTAGAAGATGATAGAAAAGGATTTATTCAAGGGTTAACTTTAACAGTAATCCTTGGTTTCTTTTTTACATTATTGCAAGCATACGAATACCATCACGCTACTTTTACTTACTCAGGCCATATTTATGGAGCTGTATTTTATATGGCAACAGGTTTTCATGGTTTTCACGTTATAATTGGAACGATATTTTTAGCAGTATGTTTGTGGAGAGGAAGACTTGGTCATTTTACTAAAGATCATCATTTTGGATTTGAAGCGGCTGCATGGTACTGGCATTTTGTTGACGTAGTGTGGCTATTTTTATTTGCTGCAATATATATTTGGGGAAGTTAATATTTATCCTTGAAGAATAAATTTCTATTTTCAGTATTTGTTTATTTTATTATTTTAACTCTTCTCTCCTTAGGGTTTTGGCAAATTTATAGATTAAATTGGAAATTAGAATTAATTGAGCAAATAGAAAATTCTCTAAAAAACGACCCAGTGGAATTATCCAATATTGAAAAAAAAAACTATCTTAGAATAAAGACAAGTGGAGATATTGATTTTGATAAACAAATTTACTTGTACAATTTAAATGATGCAGGGAAACCTGGATTTGAGGTAATTAATCCAATAAAAATTGGTGATAAAAATTACTTAGTGAATAGGGGATGGATACCTTTTGAAAAAAAAGACCTACCTGAAATAAATTTAGTTGATCAAAATCAAATAGTCGGCACTCTTATGCTTCAAACTAAACCAAGCACATTCAAGCCTGAAAATGATATTGAAAAAAATTATTGGTTTACTTTGGATAGAGAAGATATTTTAAAATTTACTGGTAGAAATTTTTCAGAGTATGTCATTTATTTAAACGGTGATTATAAAATTCCAAAACCAAGAGTGATTACTGCTAAAATTTCAAATAATCATAAGAAGTATGCAATTACTTGGTTTTCTATGGCGATTTCAATTCTTTTAATATATTTATATTTTAGGAAAAAAAATTATTAAATGAGATACGTAAGTACAAGAGACACATCAAAAACCTTTGAATTTAAGGACGTTTTCATTAAAGGTCTTGCCGATGATGGAGGTTTATTTATTCCAGAAGCATTAGTTAAATATGGGGAAAATGAAATTAGAGATTTAAATAAACTTAGTTATTCAGAGTTAGCAAAAAAAATTGTTTATCCATTTATTGGTAATTTTATGCCTGAATCTGAAATGAGTAAAATTATTGATAAATCTTACTCCATATTTAGAAAAGACAACGTTGTAGATTTCATAAAGATTGGAGACAAAACAATATTAGAATTATTTCATGGTCCCACTTTAGCTTTTAAAGATGTTGCTATGCAACTTTTAGGTAATTTTTACGAATATTACCTAAACAATGAAAATCAGAAAATTAATATTGTTGTTGCCACATCTGGAGACACTGGTGCTGCAGCAATTGATGCAATTAAAGGTAAAAAAAATGTTAATATTTTTGTGCTTCATCCAGACAATCGTATTTCACCAGTACAAAGAAAATTAATGACAACAAGTAAATATGAAAATGTATTTAATATAGCTATAAAGGGAAACTTTGATGATTGCCAAAACCTGGTTAAATCTATGTTTGCAGATAAGCATTT
>CABZHY010000052.1 GCA_902525565.1 uncultured Pelagibacteraceae bacterium | reverse complement strand
GAACTACGGCAGGTAGTAAGATTTTAAATAACTTCATTCCTACTTACGAATCAACAGTTACACAAAACATTTGGAATGAAGGAGCTATCTTAATGGGTAAATTAAATTGCGATGAATTTGCTATGGGTTCATCTAATGAAACTAGTTTTTTTGGTAATGTACAAAACCCAATTGATAAAAATTTAGTCCCAGGTGGGTCATCTGGTGGATCGTCTTCTGCAGTAGCAGCTAAATTAACACCAATAACTATTGGAACAGATACAGGTGGATCCATAAGACAACCTGCTTCATTTACTGGAACTGTTGGATTAAAACCAACTTATGGTAGTTGCTCTAGATATGGAATTGTAGCATTTGCATCATCTTTAGATCAAGCTGGGCCAATGGCACAAAATGTTAAAGATTGTGCATTGTTACAGGAAGTTATTAGTACTTATGACGAAAAAGATTCTACATCAATAGACTTTAAAAGGAACGAGTACAGCAAAGAATTAACAAAAGATATTAAAGGAAAAAAAATAGGTATACCTAAAGAATATAGAGTAGATGGAATGCCTAAGGAAATAGAAGATCTATGGAAAAAAGGTATTGAATATGCAAAAGATTGTGGTGCTGACATTATAGATATATCTCTACCTCATACTAATTATGCACTACCAACTTACTATATTGTAGCACCAGCAGAGGCCTCATCTAATTTGGCTAGATATGATGGTGTTAAATATGGTTTTAGAGCTGAGGGAGAAAATCTTATTGATATGTATGAAAAAACTAGATCTCAAGGATTTGGTGCTGAAGTTCAAAGAAGAATAATGATTGGAACATATGTCTTATCTTCAGGATATTATGATGCTTATTATCTTAAAGCTCAAAAGGTTAGAAAACTTATTAAAAATGATTTTGATGATGCTTATAAAAAAGTAGATGCAATTCTAACCCCATCCACTCCTAGTTCAGCTTTTAAAATTGGTGAAAAAACAAATGATCCAGTTTCAATGTATTTAAACGATATTTTTACTGTTCCTGTAAATTTGGCAGGTTTACCAGGAATTTCTATACCTGCAGGCCATGATACTAAAGGGTATCCATTAGGATTACAGATAATTGGTAAAGCTTTTGATGAACAAAGTATTTTAAACATTGCATATGCTATGGAAGAAAAAATTAATTTTAAAAACAATATTTCTGATTGGTGGATTAGGTGAGTAAGAACAAATCTGAATATCTAATTACTAGACACGATAATCAATATGAAGTTGTCATTGGTTTAGAAGTTCATGCACAAGTTTCATCGCAGTCGAAATTATTCTCCACATCAGCAACCAAATTTGGAGCTGAGCCAAATACTCAAGTAAGTTTAGTTGATGCAGCATTTCCTGGAATGTTGCCAGTAATAAACGAGTATTGCGTAAAACAAGCTATTAAAACAGGAATTGGTTTAAAAGCTAAAATCAATAAGAGATCTGTCTTTGATAGAAAAAATTATTTTTATGCTGACTTACCTCAGGGGTATCAAATCTCACAATTCAAAGATCCAATTGTAGGTGAGGGCAAAGTAATACTTGATATGCCCGATGGTCAAAAAGAGGTAGGTATAGAGAGATTACACTTGGAGCAAGATGCAGGTAAAAGCATTCATGATTTAGATCCCAAAAATACCTTTGTAGATTTAAATAGATCAGGTGTAGCCTTAATGGAAATTGTAAGTAAGCCTGATCTAAGATCTCCAGATGAAGTAAATTCATATATTAAAAAATTAAGATCAATAATGAGATATTTAGGAACCTGTGATGGAAACATGCAGGAAGGATCTTTAAGAGCAGATGTGAATGTATCTGTTAGAAAAAAAGGTTCAAAAGAATTTGGAACCAGATGTGAGATAAAAAACGTTAATTCAATTAAGTTCATGCAAATGGCTATTGAATACGAAGCTAACAGACAAGTTGATTTAATTGAGGATGGTCAAACAATTGATCAAGAAACAAGACTTTTTGATATTAAAAAGAATGAAACTAGATCAATGAGATCAAAA
>CABZHY010000051.1 GCA_902525565.1 uncultured Pelagibacteraceae bacterium | reverse complement strand
CAATAGCCACACCCTTTAAAACGATCAATAAAACCAATAATGATGATCTAATAAACGAATTAAAAAAAATAATAGAGGAAAACAATATTAAAGGAATTGTCATTGGATATCCAATTAACATGGATGGTTCATTGGGTCCTTCTGCTCAATCAGTAAGTGATGTGTCTAAAAATATAGATCAAAATGTTGATGTAGATGTTTGCTTATGGGATGAGAGACTTTCAACTGTTGGCGCATTTAATCTATCCAGTCAGCTTGATGTTAATGTTTCTAAGCGTGAAAAAAACATAGATCAAAATGCAGCTGCATTTATTCTTCAGGGAGCTATAGATTATTTAAATAATTAATCCTTGCCATTTAGGGGCTTTATAGTTATAGAGTTAATTTTAATGGCAATTAAAACCAATAAAGCTATTAAAATCTCTAAAAAACATCTGTTAGGTATACAAGATTTATCAGTAAGCGATATTAATTGTATATTGGATGAGTCTGAAGTTTTTATAAAATTAAATCAAAGTAAAAATAAAAAAATTGATGTGTTAAGAGGCAAAACACAAATAAACTTATTCTTTGAGCCATCAACTAGAACTCAAAGCTCATTTGAACTTGCTGGAAAAAGACTTGGTGCAGACGTCATGTCAATGAATATGGGTAACTCAGCCATTAAAAAAGGTGAAACTTTAATTGATACGGCCATGACTTTAAATGCAATGCATCCTGATATAATAGTGATTAGACATCAAGATTCTGGTGCTTGTAACCTATTATCTCAAAAAGTTAATTGCGTCGTTTTAAACGCTGGTGATGGTAGACGTGAGCATCCTACTCAAGCGTTATTGGATGCATTAACAATTAGAAATCGAAAAAAAAAAATTCAAGGATTAAAGATAGCTATATGTGGAGACATACTTCACTCAAGAGTAGCTAGATCAAATATTTATCTTCTTACAATGTTAGGAGCAGAAGTTAATATAGTTGCACCATCAAATCTTATGCCAAAAGAAATTGAAAAATTTGGTGTAAATACTTTTACTGATATGAAAAAAGGTCTTAAAGATTGTGACATTGTAATGATGCTTAGATTACAAAATGAAAGAATGACAAGTTCATATCTTTCATCTAATAGAGAATACTATGAATATTATGGGTTAACGCCAGATAAACTTGATCATGCAAAGTCAGATGCTTTAATTATGCATCCTGGTCCAATGAATAGAGGAATTGAAATTGATACAAGATTAGCTGATGACATAAACAAGAGTGTAATTAAAGAGCAAGTTGAGTTGGGCGTTGCTGTAAGAATGGCATGTTTAAAAATTTTTTGTGAATAAATGAAAAAACAATACTTTATAAACGCAAACATTATAGATCCTCATAATTCCATAAACGAAAATGGTGGATTAATAATTGGAGAAGACGGAAAGATAGAAGCAATAGGAAAAAAGGTAAATATAAACAATTTACCAACTAGAGAAAAAACTACTGACTTAAAGGGTAAATATATATTTCCTGGTATAGTGGATATGAGAGTTTTTGTAGGCGAGCCAGGATATGAATACAAAGAAAATTTTAGGACTTTAAGTAATGCAGCATTGTCTGGTGGAGTAACTTCCGTCGTAACCATGCCTAATACAGATCCAATTATAGATAATGTGTCAATTGTAGATTTTTTAAAAAGAAGAGGACGTGATAAGTCTAAAATAAATATCTTTCCTTGCGCCTCATTAACCCAAAACACTGATGGCACCAATATGACTGAATTTGGGTTACTTGCTAAAAAAGGAATTATTGCTTTTACTGACGGAGTAAAAACAATTCAAAATACTAGACTTATGTCTAGAATTATGAATTCAGCTAAAGATTTGGGATGTCTTATAATGCAACATGCTGAAGATTACGATTTAGCTAAAAATGGAATGATTAATTCTGGTATTATTGCAACAAAACTAGGCTTATCAAGTATACCAGATATTGCTGAAAGAATTATAATTGAAAGAGATCTTACTCTCTTAGAAAAAACTAAATGCAGATATCATATATCTCAACTATCCACAGCAAAATCTATAGATATAATTAAGGAACGTAAACAAAATGTTAAATTTACTTGCGGTGTATCAATAAATAATCTCTCATTAAACGAAAATGATATTGGAGATTTTAGAACATTTCTAAAATTATCACCTCCACTGAGAAGAGAAGAAGACCGAGAAGCTTTAGTTCAAGGATTAAAAGATAAAACTATTGATGTGATTGTTTCTGACCATAAACCTGAAGATGAAGAATCTAAAAGATTAACTTTTGCTCAAGCTGCGACAGGTGCATCTGGTATTGAAACATTATTGTCTTTAAGTTTAGAATTATTTCATAACGGATCTGTAAAACTTGAAACTATCATT
>CABZHY010000050.1 GCA_902525565.1 uncultured Pelagibacteraceae bacterium | reverse complement strand
GAATTTGAAGATTGGGGTGATGAAGAAGATGCTAATGATGAAAAATACTGGTTTACCAAAGATAAAATTGATCTAATTACATCTATTCATAATTACTTAGATAGCTTACCAGAAATTGGTAAGGTTCTATCTTTTTCATCTATTATTGAGGTAGCTACTCAATTAAACAACAATAAACCTTTAGGCACTTTAGAAATGGGAGTGCTTTACTCTAAAATTCCTGAGAGCATTAAAACTGAAATTATATACCCCTATCTTTCAATCAAAGATAATGAAGCTCGAATTAGTTTAAGAATTATAGATTCACAGGAAAATTTAAGAAGAAATGATTTAATTAACAAAATTAATTTTGATCTAAAAGATAAATTTGATTTAGAGGATAAGGATTATAAATTAGCAGGTGTATTAATATTATTTAATAATTTATTACAAAGCTTGTTTAAATCTCAAATTTTAACATTAGGATTGGTTATGATTGGAATATTTTCTATGTTCATAATCTTATTTAGAAATATTAAACTTTCATTGATTGGTGTTGTTCCTAATTTTATTGCAGCTTTTTTTATACTAGGAATAATTGGATTGATAGGAATACCTTTGGATATGATGACGATAACGATTGCGGCAATTACAATAGGTATCGCAGTAGATAACAGTATTCACTATATCTACAGATTTAAAGAAGAGTTTAATAAAATAAAAGATTACAACAAAACTTTAAAAACTTGTCATTCAACTGTTGGGGTTGCTATACTAAACACTTCTATAACAATTGTTTTTGGTTTTTCAATATTGGTGTTGTCGAAGTTTATTCCAACAATTTATTTTGGAGTGTTTACAGGACTTGCTATGTTGTTAGCTATGATATCGGTATTAACACTACTGCCTGCTTTAATCTTAATTGTTAAACCCTTTGGCAAATAATCTTAATGTTAGAAATCATAAAAGATTTTTATAAAGTAATATCAATTATTGATTTAATTTATTTGATTTTAACAATCCTTTCTTTGATAAGTTGTTATAAAAAAGGCTTTATTTTAAGCATCCTTTCAATGGCTAAATGGTTGCTAGCATACATAATTACATTAATTTTATTTCCAAAAATTAAACCTTATTTAAAAGACATAATTGATAATGAGTATGTGCTCGATGTTAGTTTAGGAATAGTAATATTTGTTGTTGTTATATTTTTAGTTTTATTAGTTAATAAAGGAATTAGTAAAGCAGTCAGATACACGGGAATCGGTGGCTTAGATACGACATTTGGATTCTTTTTTGGTTTTATAAGAGCTTACATTATTTCTGTATGTATCTTTTCAGGTGTACATATCGTTTATAAATATGATAAATGGCCAATAAATTTTGACAAATCATACGTCTTTCCATATTTGGAAAAAGGTAGTAGTTATCTGATAAAAGAATTTCCTAATGAAAAAACATATCAAGATTCTAAAGAAAAAATTACAGATCTATAATCCAAGGCTTAAGGAAGAATGCGGAGTTTTTGGTATTAGCAATGCAAAAGATGCTTCTGCTCTAACAGCACTTGGATTACATGCTCTACAACACAGAGGTCAGGAAGGTTGTGGAATAGTTACTTTTGATGGAGAAAAATATTATTCTGAAAAAAGATTTGGTTTAGTTGGTGATAATTTTAACAAAGAAAAAATACTTAATAATCTTAAGGGAAATTATGCAATTGGCCATAACAGATATAGCACAACTGGTAATAATATATTAAGAAACATTCAGCCCTTTTTTGCTGACACTAATGCAGGTGGTATTGGGGTTGCGCATAATGGAAATCTTACTAATTCAATTGCTTTGAGAAATAAATTAGTTGAGGATGGAGCTATATTTTACACTACTTCAGATACTGAAACGATTGTTCAATTAATTGCTAAATCAAAAAGACCAAAAACAATTGACAAAGTAATTGATGCAATTTTTCAAATTCAAGGTGGCTATGCATTAGTGATGATAACTCAAAACTCATTAATTGGTGTTAGAGACCCTTATGGAATTAGACCTCTAGTAATCGGTAAGCTTGGTAATAGTTATGTTTTAGCTTCTGAAACTTGTGCGTTTGATATAATTGGTGCAAAATTTATAAGAGAAGTTGAAAATGGTGAGATTGTTTTAATCGAAAATAACGAGCTAAGAAGTATTAAGCCCTTCCCTGCAAAAAAAGTTAGACCGTGTGTATTTGAATATATTTATTTTTCAAGACCAGACAGTCTGATTGGAGGCAAATCAGCATATGAGCATAGAAAAAATATTGGTAGAGAACTTGCAAAAGAAAATGATACTGATGCTGATATAGTGGTTCCAGTCCCAGACTCTGGAAACGCTGCTGCTATGGGTTTTGCTCAAGAGTTAAAAATGAACTTTGAACATGGATTAATTAGAAATCATTATGTTGGCAGAACTTTCATTGAACCAAGCCAGAAAATTAGAAGTTTGGGTGTTAAATTAAAATTAAATGCTAATCAAACTACAATTAAAAATAAAAAAATCA
>CABZHY010000049.1 GCA_902525565.1 uncultured Pelagibacteraceae bacterium | reverse complement strand
AGATGCAAAGAAAACATTTCAGAAATATAAATGGCCATCAATTGATGTAACCAGAAAGTCTGTTGAAGAAACCGCAGCATCGATTATCAAAATTCATGAAATATTTTTAAATAATGCCAAATAAAATTATACTCGCATCTAAAAGCAAGGTAAGAAAAGAAATATTAGATAAAAATAATATTGAATGTGTTGTCGAGCCATCAAATGTAGATGAAGAAACTGTTAAATCAAGTTTGTTAAAAGAGAAAGCAAATCCTGAGTTAATTTCAAAAAATTTAGCTGCACTAAAGGCAAATAAAGTTAGTGCCAAAAAAGTTGATGAAATAGTCCTAGGAGCAGATAGTGTGATAGATTTGGATGGTGAATTAGTGTCTAAACCAGAAAGCAGGGAAGAAGCAATGAAAATATTAAAAAAACTAAATGGTAAATCACATTTTTTAATTAGTTCCGTATGTATTTCAAAAAATGGATCAATGATTTGGAATTACACTGATAAAGCAACATTAACTATGAAAAATTTTTCTGATGATCAATTAAAAAATTATTTATCTAAAATATCTGATGAAGCTTTGTATGCATATAATGTTTACCAAATAGAGGGGGAAGGAAGAAATTTGTTTGAAACAATAAATGGTGATGAAGATACAATTATGGGACTACCTATTAAAAAAATTAAGGAATATATTGGCTCATTGTAATGAAGAAATATTTTGTAATTGGGAACCCTATTGACCATTCATTGTCTCCTAAGCTCCACAATTATTGGTTTAAAGAAAACAATATTAATGCCACCTATGATAAAAAGAAAATTGATGAGACAGATTTAAAATCTATAATTCTTAAAGTCAAAGAAAAAAAAATAAATGGTATTAATGTTACCGTTCCATTCAAAAAAAAAGTAATTGCTTATCTAGATAAATTAAGCCCTGAAGCAAAACAAACACAATCAGTGAATACAATAACTTTAAGTAATAACAATTTAGTAGGATACAACACAGATATATTTGGTTTTATGAGAGCAATTAAAAATTTAAATTTTAAAATTGAAGGAAAAAAAATTTTTATTCTAGGTGCTGGTGGTGTAGTTCCCTCAATAATTTTTGCCTTGAAACAAATGAGTGTTTCAAAGATAACTATAAGCAACAGAACTAGACAAAAAGCAGATGATTTAAAAAATTTATTTGAGAATTTAAATGTTAAAGATTGGGGTGATATACCTGAATTTGATGTAATTATAAACGCAACAAGTCTTGGTTTGAAAAATGAAAAAATAAATTTAGATTTATCAAAAGTTAAAAATAACAAATTATTTTATGATGTGATTTATAATCCTACTGAAACAAATTTTCTGAAAAAAGGAAAAGAGTTAGGAAATATGACAGAAAATGGAAAAAATATGTTTATTTTTCAAGCCTCAGCAGCTTTTAAATTATGGCATGGAGAAGAGCCAAAATATAATTCTGAAATTTTAAAATTTTTAAACAATGATTAGAATTGGTATTTTGGGAAATATAGGTTCTGGTAAAAGTTTTGTGGCAAATAATTTTGGTTATCCTGTGTTTGATGCGGATTACGAAGTTTCTAAACTTTATAAAAGAAATAAAAAAATTTTTTTAAAATTAAATAGAATTTTACCAAAAATTATTAAATCATATCCTATTAACAAAAGAGAAATTATTGAGGCTGTATTACAAAGAGATAGTAATTTAAATAAAATAATAAAGATAATTCACAAAGAAGTAAGAGAAAAAATGAATTTATTTTTAAAAAAAAACAAAAATAAAAAAGTTGTAATATTAGATGTGCCTTTATTATTAGAAAACAATCTTAACAAAAAAGGAGACATATTAATATTTATAGATTCTAAAAATTCAGATGTTGTAAAAAGATTAAAGCGAAGAAAAAATTTTAATAAAAAGTTATTTAATAAATTTCAGAAAATTCAATTTTCTTCAAATTACAAGAAGAAACAATCTCAATACATAATAAAGAATGATTTTACAAAAAATACAATTAAGAATCATATAAAGAGTATCTTGGAAAATATAATATAATGAAAGAAATAGTTTTAGATACTGAAACAACCGGTATATCAGTAAAAGACGGACATAGAATCGTAGAAATTGGATGCATCGAATTGGATAATCTAATTCCGACTAAAAATAAATTTCATTATTATTTAAACCCTGAAAGAAAAGTTTCAGAAAAGGCTTTTGAGATACATGGATATACGGATGAATTTTTATCTAATCAAAAAAAATTTAGTGATATATGTGATCAATTTTTAAGTTTTATTGAAAATAAGAGGCTGATTATTCATAATGCAGATTTTGATTTGTCACATATTAATAATGAACTAGTGTTAAGTGGTAAAAATAAAATTAAAAATGAAACAATAGACACCTTATCTTTAGCAAGAGATAAATACCCAGGTTCCGCTGTTAGTCTTGACGCGCTCTGTAAACGTTTTAGAATTGATAATTCAAAGAGAGTTAAACATACTGCTTTAATTGATTGTGATTTATTAGCTCGTGTTTATATTAATTTAATTGATCAAAAAGAACCCACTTTTGATTTGA
>CABZHY010000048.1 GCA_902525565.1 uncultured Pelagibacteraceae bacterium | reverse complement strand
GAACTCCAGTACCTAAATTTACGTTCAAAACTGAATTTCCACACTTACTGTCGTATGCTGTCAATATTGCTTTTCCCGTTTTACATGCATTTGTGCCTGAAGTTGGCTCATAAATAGGAAAATATACTCTATCTTTGTCAACTGTAGGTTCAGCAGTGAGCTTTTGAGCATTTGGAAGATTTACATACCATCCTAAATCCGAACTTCCAGGACAAGTTGGTGATGTTTTACATTTAGAAACATCTCCTGGGGGATTTATATCAACATAACTTGGAAAATCTTTATCTTTAATTCCATAAACTCTATTTTGCGTCTTATTTGATTGATCTTGAAGTTTTTGTGTATTACCAGTTCCAAAATATAACCATAAATTATTATCATTATTGATTGTTACTTCAGGTCTAGTATAAATATACCTTCCATTATCTGATGTGGACTGAGAATTAAACAATGTAGTTGATGAAATATTTGAAATTATATTATCAGAATTTAAAATAAAATTATCTGTTAAATTAATTTTAGTTATTTTGCCTTCAAGATCAGCTGCATAAACTATTGCACCATCATAATCTGCTTTGCTAGTACTATCTGAAGTAATAACAGATAAATTTGCCGGTAAAGAATTAACAATATCTGTCTTGTTAACTTTTTGTACAATAAAATTAGTTCCACCAAGAGGAGCGCTATCAAATTTCAATTTTAAATTTCTCATTTCATTACCAACTAAAGTGCCAGTAATGGTATATGGTATATCTCCGGCTCCACTTACTCTCAACTTACAACAATTAACATTATATGATGTTATACTAGCCCGAGTTTCTAAATCAAACTCGGTTAAAGTATTAGTTCCTTTAGGTAATCCCCAAACATAGTTATGTATTACGTTAGCTTGATCTGTAATATTTATTTTTTTTAGTAGCTTGCCTTCATTTTCGAGATCAACAATAAATACTACTGATCCTATATCTGGACTTACTCCACCATTGTAGCCTCCTCCCAAAACTGCAACCCATTTATCAGCTCCATTAACTTTTATTCTTAAAATTCTTGGAGTTGACCAAGTCTCACCTAGTTTTCTATAATCTAAGTCACTTGGAGGATTTGTTGCTCCATAACTATAAATATTTTGAAAACCTGCTGTGTTCCAATGCGTAATTTCTTTATTGGTAGCATCATTATTAATAGCAAATAATTGTTTAGGATTATTAGGATCAGTAATATCTAACATGTATAAAGCGTTACCACCTGCACCTACACCTCCAATCAGGACTGTTCTCCATCTAGGATTGTTTGCACTGTCATTAGGAGTATCATCAAAATAAATATCCTTTACAACGGGTGATCCGTCGATGCCGTAAATTGCATTAGTTGAATTTGCTTTACTTGAAGGTATTCTCTCAAAATTTCCTAATAAAAAAGGGGGTATATAGCCCCATAACTCTTCTCCATCTGAAGTTTTAAAAGCATGTAAAATTCCATTATTTGCTCCAGCATAAATTACCTCTGTCCGACTATTACAATTGCCACCACACTCACTGCTGTTTTTAAAATTATTATATTGTTTTTGGGATCTATAATAAGCGTCTGTTTTTGTAAAATTTCCTGCACCTGTATCTTGGGTTGAAGCATCTGGAACACCAACAACAATTACTTCAGAATGATAAATGTCAGCCAATTTGTGAATACTCTCAGTTTTATTGTTGTCTGCATCTTGATCATATGTATCAACTCCTCTAATAAAATTAATGAGGTTATCTACTTGATCGTTTGTTGGCGACTGACTTGGAAACATTAAAGCCTTTAGGTCGTCTCTATTACTTACAGTAAAGTTGTTTATGCTATGAGAAGGTCCAACTGTCCAAATATTTCTGTTTGAAGCTTTCTTATTAAATAATTTATCAGCAGCATCCCACTGTTCAGCCCCAAAAGTTCCATTTGAATTAAGTTTGTACTTTTTAAGCCTTCCTTTCCACTGTTTACTTTTTTCATACTCAAATGTTGCCTGATAAATAAAATCTCCTTTAGTAACATCTGACATTACAGCAGGTGTTGTAAATGTAAGTCTACCAGATATTGCTTGTTTAATTGCATCAGTGAGTTTCGCAAGTAATTCAGTTTCGTTATCGGCATAAAGAGGAGATGTTGTTCCACCTTTTTGAGCTAGTGTTTTATAATTATTATTTGCACTTCCTAAAGCAAACCCTACTGCAAACGTTTTGATATTGTTTGCTTTATTTAAAGAGTCTGCAATTGCTAATACACTACTATGTCTTGACCAATAGCCATCACTTATAACAATTAAATAATTCTGTGAACATGACTTATTCCAATTTGAAACTTGCCCACTTAAAAAATAATTTCTTGCAACATTCATTGCATGGTTCAGATCTGTTGCATATCCAGTCGCTCTAACACTACTTACATCGCTAAAAATTGTTTTTGCTCCAGTATCAGAAATTTTAACCCTAATTCTTGTATCACTTGATCTTGTTGTAGACCACTCCATCAAACCAAAATTAGCTCCTGAAGTTAGATCAGTGTTAGAAACAATTTTTTTAATTACTTTAATTGCAGCAGCTATTCTAGTTCCACCAGAACCAACACTTAGTGTTTCAGTTCCTGATGTATTATATTTTCTAATAGAAAAATTATAATAATCAGT
>CABZHY010000047.1 GCA_902525565.1 uncultured Pelagibacteraceae bacterium | reverse complement strand
GAATAATAAATAAAGTTTCAAAAGATTGTCTACTAATTGATTGTTCAACAATTGATATGCAAACTTCTATTGAGATTGGGAAAAAAGCTTCAGAATTGGGAATAAAAATGATAGATGCTCCAGTAAGTGGTGGAGTAATGGGAGCTCAAAAAGCAACTTTAAATATAATGGTTGGCGGATCAAAAGAAGCATTCGATAAAGCACTTCCCTTCTTAAAAATCATGGGAAAAAATATATTTCATGCAGGTGATTTAGGTAGCGGGAATGGCGCTAAGATTTGTAATAATATGGCATTAGGGATTGCAATGATTGCAGCTTCAGAGTCATTAATGTTAGCAAAAAGATTAAACATAGATATTAAAAAAGTTCATGAAATCATGAAGAACGCATCAGGTAATAGTTGGCCAATTTCTGTTTATCCACCTCTTCCTGGTTTAATTGATGGTACACCTTCAAATAATAATTATCGACCAGGTTTTTCCGCAGGAATGATGAATAAAGATCTTAAACTTGCAAATGATTGTGCGAAAGGTGTGAATGCCGAAACACCATTAGGAAAAATGGCTTTAGAAATTTATGATCAATTTTGCAAAGAAGGAAATGATACAAAAGATTTTTCAGCGATTTCCAAAGTTATAGGTGGAAGCGCTTGGGATTATCCAATTGATTAAATTTTTCTAGAATCAACTAAGGATTGTAAAAAAATTTAATTTAGAGTTTATAGTGACAATCTGTGCCTCTTTTTAGAAAGACTCTAATTTGAATATATGTTTTACTCGTCTTCAGTTAATTAACTAGAGGAGAAGAAATGATTAAAAACAAAAAATCATTGAAGGGTTCTAAGACTCCTTCAAGAAGAAAGTTCTTCAAAGCCGCAGCAGCAACTGGTGCAGCCGCAGCAACAGCTGTAGCAATGCCAAATGTCGCTTTTGGTGCTCCGCAAACATTAAAGATGCAAGCAGCATGGCCTTCAGGTGCTAATATCTTTTTTGAAATGGCCGGAGACTATGCCAAAATGGTTGGAGACATGTCAGGTGGAAGTTTAAAAATTGACCTTCAGCCTGTTGGAGCAGTTGTAAAAACTGGAGAAATTGGACAAGCTGTAAGTGATGGTGTTCTTGATATGGGACACTGGGTTACTGCTTATTGGTATGGAAAAAATCCTGCCGCGTCTCTTTTCGGAACTGGCCCATCTTACGGTCTGTCATCTCAAGAAGTAATGGCTTGGATGGAAGAAGGTGGTGGAAGAGCATTGTATGAAGAAACATTAGCAAAAGTTGGATACGATTATGTTGGTGTTTTTGCGATGCCTATGCCAGCTCAACCTTTTGGTTGGTTCAAAAAGAACGTAACTAAAGTAAGTGACGTTAAAGGAATGAAGTATAGAACAGTTGGTCTTGCAACTAACGTTCTTACTGCAATGGGTATGGTAGTTAGACAATTACCAGGTGGTGAAATTCAGCCAGCTATGAAAACTGGTTTGATTGAAGCTGCTGAGTTTAACAACCCAACTTCAGACTCTCAATTTGGTATGCAAGATGTTTCTAAGCATTATCACTTAGGATCTTTCCACCAATCACAAGAGATGTTTGAAATACCTATTAACAAAAAAACATTTAATAGCTTATCTCCTGCAAACCAAGCAATATTAAAAAATGCTTCGTATGCAGCAAATACCGCTAACTACTTTAAAGCTTTGGTAAGATACTCAGCTGATTTATCTAAATTGATGAATGAGCATAAAGTAAACGTTTACCAAACTTCAGATGCAATTTTAGCAGAGCAGTTAAAAGGTTGGGATAAAGTTGTAGGTGATTTCTCTTCTAAAGATCCATTCTTTAAGAAGATTGTTGATTCACAAAAAGCTTATGCGAAAAGAGTAATGAAATACTTACTAATGAATCAACCTAACTACAGACTTGCTTACGAAAACGAGTTTGGACCGTTAGCGAAAGTTAAAATCTAAGGTTTAAATATATAAAAAATTAAGGGGGCTTTTTAGCCCCCTTTTTTTTAATTGAATTAATTAAGAAAATTAAGATAAGCTAGTAAAATATGTACTCTTATATAAAATTTGCAGACACACTCAGCTCCTCAATGGGTAAAGCCTTCTCATGGTGCATAGTTATTTTAATGGGTGGAACATGTTACGAGGTCATAATGGCTTATGCATTTAATGCACCTACTTTATGGAATTTTGATTTTAGTTTACAGATGTATGGAGCAATATTTATGATGGCTGGAGCATACACTTTGGCGACTGAGGCTCACGTGAGAGGAGATGTTATTTACAGGTTGTTCCCAACTAAAGTTCAAGGATGGATTGATTTAATACTTTATTTTATCTTCTTTTTTCCAGGGGTAATTGCACTTGCATTTTATGGATATGAGTATGCAGCTAAAGCATGGATGGTAAAAGAAACAAGTTGGAATAGTCCAGCACAAATTCAAATTTATATGGCAAAATCACTGATACCTTTATCCGGAATGCTTCTTACTCTCCAAGGAATTAGTGAAGTTTTTAGAGCAATTATTTGCATTAGAACGGGACATTGGCCAGAGAGAGATGCTGGTGCAGAAGAAACAGAAAAAATTTTAATGAGAAAATCTAAAGAGGAAGAAAAAATAGATGTTGTTTAGTCTAACAAATCCAGAAATTGCAATTTTAATGATGGTGATATTTCTGTTTGCTGTATTACTAGGATTTCCAATTGCATTTACTTTAATGGCAATGGGTCTAGGATTTGGGTATTACGCATATTTTGATCCGTCAAGAATGGATCATCTATTAGACAATAGGATATTTAATTTATTTGTTTCAAACACCTACTCTGTGATGGATAACCATGTCCTCACCGCCGTACCTTTATTTTTATTTATGGGCTATTTAGTTGAAAGAGCAGGTATAGTTGCAAGATTATTTTATGCGATAAGACTTGCATCTCATTCTCTTCCTGCATCGATGGCTGTCGCCGCTCTTGTTACTTGTACTTTATTCTCTACAGCAACAGGTATAATTGGAGCAGTTGTGACTTTAATGGGTTTGCTTGCTTGGCCTGCAATGGTGAAAGCTGGTTATGATAAAAAATTTGCATCAGGAGTAATATGT
>CABZHY010000046.1 GCA_902525565.1 uncultured Pelagibacteraceae bacterium | reverse complement strand
TTCTTTACAGATTTAGTTTGTGATGTTCTAAAATTTTTAATTTTTTTTCGAACATTTGAATTATTATTAGCAATTATTGCTGCAGCTAATAAAGCAGCATTAATGGCGCCATCCTCTCCTATAGCAAGCGTACCAACAGGTATTCCTTTGGGCATTTGTGCAATTGATAATAAACTATCCAAACCTTTAAGTTTTTTACTTTCAACAGGAACACCAAGCACTGGCACATGTGTAAGTGCTGATATCATACCTGGAAGATGTGCAGATCCTCCAGCACCTGCAATTATTACTCCTATATTATTTTGCTCAACTTTTGCAGCATATTCATACATTCTTTGTGGTGTTCTGTGAGCAGATATAATTTTTGTTTCGAATGAAACTCCAATTTTTTTTAGGGTTTTTTCAACTAGTTTCATTATTTTATAGTCAGATTGACTTCCCATTATGATAGAAACTTTTAATTTACTTTTTTTTTTCATGAAATTGATCAATCTGTTTATTTCAAAATTAACTTAAAATTTCAATAAAATTAATAGTATTTAAAATACATATTGATTAGAGTTAAACATACTATGAATTATAAAATCGATAATCTTCAATATTGTAATTGGTCTAGGAAAATCTTTGAGATTAACAGATCAGCTGGATTAGATGCTGTCCATGTTACTATTGTTTACCATGAAGATTTTGATGAATTACAACTTGAAATAAAAAAATGGGAAAAATTATTTCATGAAAATTCTGATTTAATTTTTCCTGGTAAGAATTTTCAAGATATTGATAAAGCTAATAAAGAAAACAAAACTGCAATATTTTTTGGGTTTCAAAATTGTTCACCAATCGAAGACGATATAAATCTAGTTGAAAAGGTTCATGAATTAGGATGTAGATTTATGCAACTTACTTATAATAATCAATCTTTGCTAGCAACAGGTTGTTATGAAAAAGTAGATAGTGGAGTTACAAATTTTGGACGTGAGGTTATAAGAGAAATGAATAGAGTAGGTCTGGTGGTTGACATGTCACATTCTGCAGAAAAAAGCACTCTAGATGCAATTGAGTTTAGTGAAAAACCAATAGCAATTACTCATGCAAATCCATCTTTTTGGCATCCAGCGAAAAGAAACAAATCCTCAGATTTATTAAAAATTTTGAGTGATAGTGGCGGTATGTTGGGTTTATCATTATACCCTCATCATTTAAAAAAAAATACAAATTGTACTCTTGATAGTTTTTGTGAAATGGTTGCAAAAACAGCTGAAATAATGGATGTAAAAAAAATAGGAATAGGATCAGATCTTTGTTTAGATCATCCAGATACTGTTGTTGAATGGATGAGAAATGGTTCTTGGTCTAAAAGTAAAAATTATGGTGAAGGTTCTAAAAATAAACCAGGTTTTCCAAAACAACCTGATTGGTTTCTTGATGCAAGAGGGTTTTCAAATATTGAAAAAGGTCTTAAAAAAGTAGGTTTTTCAGATACAGAGACACATGGAATACTTGGAAATAACTGGTACAATTTTTATAAATTAATTTAATTATGAAAGTAGAATTAAGAGACCCAAACAAGATAATGAAATTATCAAGGTTAGGATCTTTTCATCAATCAAAATTATCTTTTTTAAGAAGTTTTCTTAATGAATTTAAAGAGTGGGAATATAAAAGAGACTTATTTAATTTAAATGAAATTGGTTTTGGAGAAGCTGTTTATTCATTTAAAAAAAATAAAAGAGTTTATTCTCTAGTTTGTTTTGCAAATGAAATCAAAGATGAAGAAAGATCAGATAGAGTTATTGCTACAAAATGGGATGCAGCTTTTACATTACATGATGGAATTCCTACAAAAAAAGATATTGAAAGATTAAAAAATGAAGTTCCAAAACAAGAAGTCGGTAGACTTTCTTATAAAGAATTAACTTTATCGAGAGCAAACAAATCAGTAAGAATTTATAATCATGTAGTTGAAAGTTTGAGCAAAGGTAAGCAGCCAGATTTAAACTTATTATCAAAAGTAGGCTATTTATATAGAACTACCGCAGTATATGGCTCAGGTAAATTTGGCCTTGCAGATCGATTTAGAATTAAAAATCGTGAGGAAATTAATGGTCCATTCAGATTAGAAATGATGTTGGTTTATTTGGTAAGACAATTTACTTTTGATCAAGTTAATCATGTTGCTTATCATAAAAATCCAAAAACAGCTGTTAAGCTAGATTATAATATTTGTAAAAATTTGGGAATTGGTAATTCTACTGGTCTAGGTATGGCTCCATTTATAGTCAATCACCCAACTCTATTAAATAATTGGATTCTAAGTAGAGAGAAGGCACTTAAAAAAATTAGGGAAATCAAAGATGTAAAAAGTCGAGATAGTGATTTATTTATAGATTGTATAAAAAAATCATTAAAAAATATTACAAGCTGGAATACTGATAGTGAATATCAACAAAACAAAATCTTATCATTGTTAAAAGATGTTGAAAAATTTTTAAATTTTATAAACAAAGATTTTGATTTTGAGATCGAATATCCTTTTAATAAAATATATCAATGGTTAGAGGACAATACTTGCGAGGAATGTATTGAATATATTGTTTCAATTATGATGGAACCTTATAACAATATTGTAAATCCTTTGGTGAAAGAAATGAGCTCAGATGAAGAAAAATATTTTAATATCCCAACCTATAGAAAAGTTGAAGAATTGCGTAATATCATCGAAGCAAAGTATCCAAACATTTTAGATATTAATTTTGAAAAAAAAGAAAATAATAAAAATTTTTGGTTTATATCAAAAAATAAAGAGGAACCTAGATTGGCAGATCGTTTTGAAGAGTATGGATCAGAATTAGAACAGCCTTTAGCAATAGCAAGAGACATAAAAAAACTTTATGACAAATTATTGGTCTCAAAAAATAGTTTAACTATTGCTGAGTTTTTAACATCAAATTCTGAGTTAAGACATGTTGTAAGGAGAGCGTTCATTGTAGAAAAATTTCCTTATTCAGAAATACAAGATAATACAATTGGTAAAGATTTAATGCCAATTGATATGCTTAGACTAAAATTATCTTTTTTTGGGGCATTAAAATTTGATCCACGTTCTGACAAATGGTTAAGAATTTGTATGTTCCAAGGAGCACCACTTCCAAATGAGCTAAAAAGTTATGACGAGCAGTGGGTATATAAAACCAATATTTATTAATGAAATCACTGAGTGAAATTGAAACTACCGTTAAAAGAGCTTCAAAAGCAGCGGGCTATTCTTGGGGAGTTTCTGAGGAGACAGGAAAAAGTATAAGGTTGTTAGAGCTATTTAGTTTACCAGGTATTAAGCATCTTAACGAATATTTTAATGAAAAAAATAAAAGTAAATTTGAAAATTTAAATTTAATTAGTGAAAATA
>CABZHY010000045.1 GCA_902525565.1 uncultured Pelagibacteraceae bacterium | reverse complement strand
AATATAATAGATCAGGATAATAAGTACTTAATAGTGACTTCAAAAATACCAATAGTTGACTTTAAATTTAAATTAAACGATCTTAATTCGCGATCTACTAATTTTATTTTATCTCAAATTGAAAAACCTGGTGACGATTTAATTTATGCACTAATATTAAAAAATCTTTCTGATCGTCAGATATTAATAGACCAAAAACTTATTGATTTTATAATTAGGAGAATTGATAGAACTTATGGCAAAATTTCGGATTTCATATATAAAATCGACGAAATTAGTTTAAAAAGAAAGAAGCCAATCGATTTTAAAATTATAAAAGAAGCATTAGAGGTTTAATTGAATAAATACAGAACACACAAGTGTAATGAATTAAGAAAAGAGGATGTAGATAAAAAAATTTCTCTTTCAGGCTGGATAAATAAAAAAAGAGACCACGGGAATTTATTATTTATTGATTTGAGAGATAATTATGGAATTACCCAATGTATAATTGATAAAGATAATAAATATTTTTCTGATTTAGAAAAAATGCAATTAGAGACCGTAATTAAAGTTGAGGGAAAAGTAGTTAATAGATCTAAAGAAACAATTAATTCTGAAATAGACACAGGTGAAATAGAGATTGTTATTGAGAAGCATGAAGTTTTAGGTACTTGTAAAGAACTACCTATGCCAATCTTTAGTGATCAAGAATACGCTGAAGAAATAAGATTGAAATATAGATTTTTAGATTTAAGAAGAAAAAAAATTCATGAAAATATTATTTTAAGATCTAAAGTTATTTCATACATTAGAAATGAAATGACTAAATTAGGTTTTTTAGAATTTCAAACACCGATTTTAACCTCATCTAGTCCAGAGGGTGCTAGAGATTTTTTAGTGCCTAGTCGTTTAAATCCTGGAAAATTTTATGCATTACCTCAAGCTCCTCAACAATTTAAACAATTAATAATGGTCTCAGGATTTGACAGATATTTTCAAATCGCACCTTGTTTTAGAGATGAAGATGCGAGAGCGGATAGAAGTCCTGGAGAATTTTATCAATTAGATTTAGAAATGTCATTTGTTGAACAAGAAGATGTATTTAATGTAGTTGAGAAATTAATGGTAAATACGTTTAAAAATTTTTCAACTAAAAAACTGATGTTTGATAAATTTCCAAAGATTTCATACAAGGAAGCAATGCTTAAATATGGTACTGATAAACCAGATCTAAGAAACCCACTCATTATAAATGATATAACTGAAATTTTTACAAGAGAAGATGTTTCATTTGAAATATTTAAAAAATTAGTAAAATCTGGATCTAAAGTAAGATGTATTATTACAAAAAATACAAAAGATAAGCCAAGAAGTTTTTTTGATAATATTGATAAATGGGCAAAAGAAGAAGGCGCTTCTGGTTTAGCTTATTTTACTTTTGAAAAAGATAAAGATATTTCAGCAAAAGGTCCTATAGGAAAATTTTTTTCTGAAGATGCATTAACTGAAATCATGAAAAAAACAAACTGTGAAATAGGGGATAGTATTTTCATGGCTTGTGGAAAACAAGACGAATTAGAAAAAATTACTGCTCTAGCAAGAGATAAAATTGCAAAAGATTTAGATTTAATTGACGAAAATATTTTCGCATTTTGCTGGATTGTAGACTATCCAATGTTTGAAAAAGATGAATCAACAAATAAGATTGAATTTAGTCACAATCCATTTTCAATGCCTCAAGGTGTTTTAAGTGAAAAAGATTTTGAAAACCCATTAGATATACTTGCTTTTCAATATGACATAGTTTGTAATGGTATAGAATTATCTTCAGGAGCAATTAGAAATCATAAACCAGAACTTATGTACAAACTTTTCTCGATTGCAGGATATGATAAAAATCAAGTAGATGAAAAATTTAGTGGTATGATTAATGCACTTAGTTATGGCGCACCACCACACGGAGGAATAGCACCTGGTATTGATAGAATCGTAATGTTACTAGCTAATGAGAAAAATATTAGGGAAGTTACTATGTTTCCAATGAATCAAAATGCACAAGATTTGATGATGAATGCACCATCTGAGGTAAATCTAGATCAATTAAAAGAATTAAATTTAGCTTTAAAAACAAAAAAATAACTTATTTTTTACCTTTTAAACTTATTTTTACATCTGAAAGATCAACTAGATTTTTTTTGTAATTATTTCTAACGAAACCTTTACTGGTAATGTCTTTTACAATTTTCAGTAATTGATTTTGATCCTCAGAGCTTTGATCTTCTGCATTGATGGTATCATTTCCTCCAATAGCTGGAGTGTGGGCAAGATCTTCTCTATTTTGATATGAAATTGCTAATTCTCTGAAAATATAATCTAAAATTGATGTAGCGCTTAAAATTCTATCATTACCATAGACTTTGCCAGACGGTTCAAATTTTGTACCTACAAATGCACTTATAAACTCATCTAACGGAACACCATATTGAAGACCTAGAGATACAGCAATTGCAAAATTATTCATTAAAGCTTTAACAAGCTCACCCTCTTTACTGGTATCAATAAATATTTCTCCAATTTTTCCGTCTTCATATTCTCCGGTATGTAGGTAAACTTTGTGATCGCCAATAGTAGCTTTTTGAATATATCCTTTTCTTCTATCAGGCATGCTAAATCTTTTACCTGACTTCTCGTTAGCTGTGTTTATATTTGTTATTACACTTTCTTTATTTATTGGGTCTTTTATATCCCTTTCGTTAACCACTTCTACTTTATTGTTTTCAAGGACTTTATTGTTTTTAGGATCTAGACTTTTTGTTTTTCTGTTATCAAGTTTTACGTCTAAAACCTCAAATTTACCATCATCTCTTTTTTCTAAATTTTTCAACTCTGCCTCATTAATATCATCTAAATAATGATTTACTTTAAAGGTACAGGTATAATAAGTTTCAACTAAATACTTTGACATTTGACCTCAATTTAAAATTTAATTTGAATAATGAATCAATTTATTTATATACATATTCATATTTTAGTCTAATTTAAATTTTACAATTTTTAATTGAATAAAAAAAAAATATTATGTTGACTCTCTTAAGAAAAATTTTCACATGGTGGAATCAAGATACTTTTGGAACAAGATTAAAAACTATTTTTTTTGGAAAACTAGTTGGCACTGATAAGCTAGGTAATAAATACTATGAGAGTAAAAATGGAAAAAGATGGGTTATCTATTCAAACACAATTGACGCATCAAAAATTCCTGTTGAATGGTATTCTTGGATACATTTTACACCAAATAAAATTGAGAAAAAACATACCTTAGAAAAATATGAATGGCAAAAGCCACATCAAGAAAATTTAACTGGTACTGACGCAGCATATTATCCAAATAAAAATAAAGATGGTATTAAAAAGAAATACTCAAGTTGGAAAGAATAATTTTAAATTAATCTATTTAGTTTTTTTATTTTATTTTTGTTTAGTTTTAAACTTAAATGCAAAAAATAATTTAGAGGGAACTTTTACTGATATAAAAATTTTGGA
>CABZHY010000044.1 GCA_902525565.1 uncultured Pelagibacteraceae bacterium | reverse complement strand
TGGAAGAAAACATACTGCAAAAGAATATGCTGAAGCAATAGATTTTATGAAAAGAAGCTACGATTCTTATAAAGAAGTATTTGAGGACTATCACGGGGTTTTATCCCCATCCAGTCCAGGTGTTGCTCTAAAGGGTCTTAAGAGCACTGGATCAGCTGATTTCAATAAAGTTTGGTCTTATTTAGGAACTCCTTGTATTTCACTTCCTTTACTTCAGGGTGAAAATAATTTACCATTAGGAATTCAAGTTATTGGAGAGAGATATGACGATAATCGTTTCTTAGGAGTTTCCAGTTGGCTTGAAAAGGAAAGTGAGAAATTTAATGAATAAACTTGTAACACTAATAGGACTTTCTTTTGCAATCTTTTTTCTTGTTGGTTTAGCAACAACACTTACAAGATCTATGATGATAGGTTTCTTTGATGTATTACCAGTTTACATATTGATGATACTTGCGATATCGATGATGCTTTATGAAGCCTTTTTTGATAAAAAATAAATTTAATAATTTCTAAATTTACTACCTCTGATTGTATTATATTCTTTAACGGGAATTTTAGTCTAGACTTAAACGTACATTTGTAATTTACTCTTTATCGTTAATTAACAAAGAAGAGGAGATACTAATGATTAAAGAAAAAAAATCATTGAAGGTTTCTAGATCACCTTCAAGAAGAAAGTTCTTTAAAACTGCAGCTGCAACTGGTGTTGCTGCTGTTGCAGCATCATCTTTATCTGCTCCAGCTGTTGCCAAAGAGAGAATAGAAGCTTCTATGGTAGCTACTTGGCCAAGAGATTTTCCAGGCCTTGGAACTGGTGCACAAAGACTTGCTCAAAGATTGAGTGATATGAGTGACGGTAGAATTCAAGTTACTTATTATGCTGCTAATGAAAGGGTAAAAGCATTTGACTCGTTTGATGAAGTTGCTTCAGGTAATTCACAAATGTATCACGGTGCTGATTACTACTGGGTTAAAAAACACCCTGCATTTGGATATTTTACTGCCGTTCCGTTTGGTTTTACATATGCTGAAATGAACGCCTGGTTAAAATTTGCTGGTGGACAAGAGCTGTGGGATGAATTGACTGACGATTTCGGAACACAAAGTTTTGCTGCTGGTAACACTGGAGTGCAAATGGGTGGTTGGTTTAACAAAAAAATTAGATCAGCTAATGATATTAAGGGTTTAAAAATGCGTATGCCTGGTTTAGGTGGACAAGTACTTGGAAAACTTGGTGGTTCTCCAATTTCACTTCCAGGTGGACAAATTTATGAAAACCTTGTGTCTGGTGCAATTGATGCAACGGAATGGGTAGGACCTTGGAATGATGAGGCTTTCAAGTTTTATGAAGCAGCCAAGTATTATTACTATCCAGGAATGCACGAGCCAGGATCTACATTAGCTTGTGGAGTTAACAAGTCTTGGTTTACAAGTCTAACTAAGTCAGACCAGTTAACTATTAAAACCGCGTGTGATTGGGCTGATACAACTACAATGGCTGAGTATAATGCTAAAAATGGAGCTGCACTTGCTCGTTTAGTAAATGAGAATGGTGTCAAACTTGAGAAGTTTAATGATAAAGTTTATGACGCTTTTGCTAAGGGTGCTGCGGAAGTTTTTGATGAAGTTCAGCAACATAGTGCTCTTGCTAAGAAAGTACATGATGCCTTTATTAAAGGACGAAAAGAAATAGGTGCTTGGACAAACTTGTCTGACTCACCTTACATTTCTCAAAGAAATAGAGCATTAGGAGTATAATTTAATTCTAATTAATACTAGAGGGCCCTTAAACGGGCCCTCTTTTTATATATCATTAAAAGTTTTGTCATATGATTGAGAAAAAAAACTTATCTATCTTAATAAGAATATTTAGTTATTCTATCTTAGCATTAACATTTATTTTTTTAATAAATAATGTTTTAACAGTTTGGCTTGAATGGCCAGGAGTTAAAAAACTTTTTTCTCACTATGAATTGTTTGGATTTAAAAAATTAAATAAACCTTTAGAGGGACTTGCGATGAGTCTTTCGTATATTCAATTATTATTTTATTTTTTATCTTTTGTAGCAGTAATAATGTTTGTATTAAAATCTTTAAATCAAACATTACAAACAGATTCAGAGATACTAAAAAAAATAACAGCATATATTATAAGATCCTCATTCTGGGCTGTGTTAATTGTCGGGGTTGTCGATTTTTTAATTTCATTTATGGTCGTAGAAAAATTGGTTGAGCCAATTTTTGGGGAACAAGTTAAAATAAATTTAGTAATACCTGCATTCAGAATTACATATATACATTTCCCACTTATATTAGCTTCTTTTGTAATTGGTTATTTTACTAGATCTGTGGGATTTATTTGGTTAGCAGTTTTGGTAGTTGGAAGTGAATTTTTGATAGTTATATCAAGATTTATTTTTCAATATGAACAAGCATTTCAAGGAGATCTTGTTCGTTTTTGGTATGCTGCTCTTTATCTTTTTGCAAGTGCATATGCACTAATTCATGAAGGTCATGTAAGAGTCGATGTTTTGTATGCTAATTTTAGTGAGAGAAAGAAGGCCTGGACGAATGCAATTGGATCTCTCATTTTAGGCATTCCTTTATGTTTGATAGTTATATTTTTAGGTATGGGTGGTAAAGCTAGTATCATTAATGGTCCAGTAATTTCATTTGAGATTACTCAGCAAGGTTCGAATGGATTATATTTACTTTATTTAATGGCAGTTTACCTAGCAGTATTTGCAGTAAGTATGTTAACTCAATTCACAAGCTACTTTATGAGTAGTAGTCACAAACTTTTAAAGAATTAAATAATGGAACATTTATTTTTAGCTTTACTGGTAATTATAATGATTGGAGCTTTGGCATCTGGTTTTCCAGTAGCGTTCGCACTACCTGGATCAGCAATAATTTCAATAGGACTAGCTGCTTTTTTTGGTTATTTATTTGCAGGAGACCCCAGTGCTTATTTTGCTGTTGATGGGCCTAAAGAATGGTTAACCGCTGGTATAACTAATTTTAGGAGTAATTATTGGGATGTAGAAACTGATACCTTAATTGCGATTCCATTGTTCATTTTTATGGGAATAATGTTGCAAAAATCAAAAATTGCAGAAGATCTTTTAGTTACTATGGGACAACTTTTTGGACCAATTCCAGGAGGACTTGGTATTTCTGTTATCTTTGTTGGTGCATTACTTGCAGCTACAACTGGAATTGTTGGAGCAACAGTAATAGCAATGGGACTAATTTCTTTGCCCACAATGCTAAATAATAAATATGATAAAAGACTAGCAAGTGGAATTGTTTGTTCCTCTGGAACACTTGGTCAAATTATACCTCCTTCAATTGTCTTAATTATTATTGCTGATCAATTGGCAAGTGCCGCTGATGTTGCAAATACTATGCGTCAGACTGATTACAAAATTTTAACTGGTGAATTTAATATGCCTGGAGAATTTAGAGTAGGGTCTACTTCAGCTGGAGATATGTTTTTAGGTGCATTATTACCTGGATTAG
>CABZHY010000043.1 GCA_902525565.1 uncultured Pelagibacteraceae bacterium | reverse complement strand
CATATTGGGTATTTGGAATGGGAAAATTTGATAGTTTAACTCATTCTATGACTACCATAGCTACAGGTGGATTTTCCAATTATAATCAATCTATCGGATATTTTGACAGTGTTCTTATAGAAATATCATCGATGATTTTTATAATTTTAGGAAGTATTCCATTTATTGCATATATTAAATTTATTAGTGGTAATAAAAAAATATTTTTAAACGATATTCAAATCAGAACATTTATTAAAATAATAATTATAAGCATTATTATATTATCAATTTATTTATTATTTAATAATAATGGAAACTTTAGTTTAAGATCTATTTTTTTTAATACAATTTCAATATTGACTGGAACAGGTTATGTAAATGCTGAATTCGACAGTTGGGGAAGTTTTCCTATAACAATATTTCTTGCATTAATGTTTATTGGGGGCTGTGCTGGATCAACTACTTGTGGAGTCAAAATTTTTAGAATTCAAATTCTATATTTATTTATATTAAATCAATTAAAAAAAATTGTATATCCCAAGGGAATATTTGTAATTAAATACGATCAAGGATCTGTTGATGATAAATTTATTGCATCAATAATTTCATTTATTTATTTTTACTTTGTTATTTTTTTTATTTTAGCTGCATTGTTATCATTGACTGGTCTTGATTTTATTACTGCTATCTCTGGAGCGGCAACATCAATATCAAATGTTGGTCCTGGTTTAGGTCCTCTAATAGGACCTAATGGAGATTTTTCATCTTTGCCCGATATTTCTAAATGGATCTTAACTGTAGGTATGATATTAGGTAGACTTGAGTTGTTTGCAATATTAGTATTGTTCTTACCATCTTTTTGGAGAAATTAATTATGTCTGAAACAAAGAAACAAACATGGCTTGATTCTCTTGCAGTTTATAAAGATATTCGAATGTTAAGAATTCTTTTATTAGGTGCAATAAGTGGATTTCCTTGGGTATTAATTGCAAGTAGCTTAAGTCTTTGGCTTAAAGAAGAAGGTCTTAGTAGATCAACAATAGGATGGGCAGGTTTAATTTTTGGAGTATACGCTTTCAATTATTTGTGGGCTCCCATTATAGATAGAATTCAAATTCCAATACTAACAAAAAAATTAGGTCATAGAAGAGGATGGATAGTTTTGATGCAATTAATTATTTTGTTAAGTCTTGTTGTTTGGAGCGTGATTAATCCAACTGAAAATTTGGCTTTATTAATTACTGTAGGTTTAATTATTGCTATCGCGTCAGCAACCCAAGATATAACGGTGGATGCATTAAGAATTGAACAGATAAATGAAAATGAGGGAAAATCAATGGCTGCGGGCGCAGCCATGGCTGTTGTTGGTTGGTGGACAGGTTATAAATTAGGTGGAGTTGTTGCTTTATTTACCGCAGAATTTTTTGAAAATCTAGGGGTAGCTGACTACTGGCAAGCTACTTTTTTAATTTTAGGTATTTTAATAATTTTAATGAATATAGGATTAATGTTTGTTCATGAACCTATAGATACAAACAGAGAAGCAAAACAGAGAGAAACCGACAAATTAATTGAGGGAAAACTTGGATCTAGCAATATTATTACAAACTTTATCGCTTATATTACAGGAACTATAGGCGGACCTATTATTAGTTTTTTTAGAAAAAATGGTTTTGCCATTGCAGCTGGAATTTTAGGGTTTGTTTTCTTGTTTAAGATAGGTGAGGCATTTATGGGAAGAATGTCTATTGTTTTTTATAAAGAAATTGGTTTCTCCAAAGGTCAAATTGCAATTTATTCAAAAGGTCTTGGCTGGATAACAACAGTTGTATTTACTTTGTTGGGTGGAGTAATGGCCATGAGAGCTGGAACAATTAAAACAATGTTCTTTGCTGGTGGGTTAATGGCTGTAACCAATCTTTTATTTGCTGTTTTAGCATGGACTGGAAAATCAGAAATTTTATTTGCAATTGCGGTTATAGCTGATGATATCACTGCAGCTTTTGCAACTGTAGCATTTGTTGCATTTATATCATTACTAGTTGATAGAACTTATACAGCCACACAATATGCATTACTTGCCTCAATTGGTACTGCAGGTCGTACTACTTTAGCTTCATCATCAGGAGCTTTAGTTGATTGGTTAAATGGAGATTGGGGAACATTTTTTGTTTTAACAACTATTATGGTTATACCATCGTTGATTTGTTTGTGGTTAATTAAAAATAAAATTAAAATTGGTGCAAAATAATTTTTACTTCATAGGTAATTTTTCGAATATTTACAAAAATCCTTCAAGAAGATCTGAAGTAACTTCACAAATAATATATGGTGAAAAATTCAAAATATTAGCAAAAAATAAAAATTGGATAAAAATTAAAACTTTATTTGATAATTATAAGGGATTTATAAAAAATTCAAAATATATAGAAAAATTTAGCCCCAATTATAAAGTTAGTTCACTGAAAGCAAAGATTTATAAAAAACCTGGAATTGGAACTAGCAGTTGGCTTCCACTTGCATCCAAATTATCTGTTTTTAAGCAAAATAAGAATTACGTAAAAATTGAAAAAAATAAATGGATTAAAAAAGCAGATATTAAAAAAATAAACCATAGAGAAAATAATTTTACAAAAATATTTAAAAAATTTCTCGATGTAAAATATGTTTGGGGTGGAAAAACATTTAAAGGTATTGATTGTTCAGCCTTATTGCAAATATTTTATCGTTATAATAATTCGTTTTATCCAAGAGATACAACAGATCAGATCAAATATACAAAAAAGAATTCAAAGAAAAGACTATTTAAAAAAGGTGATATTATTTTTTGGAAAGGTCATGTCGCTATGTGTTTAAATTCTAAACAACTAATTCATGCTTATGGTCCAGAAAGAAAAGTAATTATTATGCCAATTATAGAAACAATTAATAGAATTGAAAAAACTGCTAAGCTGAAGGTAAAAAAAGTATCTAGAATAAAATATTAATTTCTTCCAAAGTCAGGTTTATCAACATCTTGTTTCAATTTGATGATTTTTGACCTTACTTTTTTTGTCTGAATAAGTTTCTTTACGATAGACTTGTTATTTTTTGAATTAATATCTTTTTTAAAATGATTTAAATTTTTAATAAATAAATCAATCGCTTTTGATATATTATTTTTGTTGTTAAAAAAAATATCTCTCCACATGATTTCATTTGATGCTGCAATCCTAGAAAAATCTCGTAATCCACCAGCGCTATATTTAATTAGCTCATAATTTTGTTTTTTCTCAAAATCTTGTGCGGATTTCACCAGATTATATGCAATTAAGTGAGGTAAATGGCTGGTAATAGAAAAAATTTTGTCATGTTTTTCAGCACTCATAACAACTACTTTTGCTCCAATTTTTTTCCAAAACTTAGTTAGAATATTTATATTATTTTTTTTAATATTTTTTTCTTTAATTATTATGCACCATCTATCAGTAAACATATTTTCTTTACCATGCTCTGGTCCACTGACCTCAGATCCAGCTATTGGGTGACTTTGAATCCAATGAATACCTTTCTTTAAAAATTTATTTATAATTTTAGAAGTTTCAATTTTTGAAGAACCAATATCTGTAATTAATGTTTTCGATGGTATAAATTTATTAAT
>CABZHY010000042.1 GCA_902525565.1 uncultured Pelagibacteraceae bacterium | reverse complement strand
CAAAATATTTGGAACACCCTGTCTTTAATTTATATCACTCAGAGACAGAGATGCTTAGATATCTTAAAAAGTTAGAAGATAAGGATATAGCTCTTAATAGAACAATGATCGCTCTGGGTTCATGTACTATGAAATTAAATGCTACTGCAGAAATGATACCTATTTCGTGGAGAGAATTAGCAGAGCCTCATCCATTTGTGCCTGTTGAACAGATGGAGGGATATAGAGAAATGTTCACAGATCTTAAAAATTGGTTAAGATCTATCACTGGTTTTTCTGGTGTTTCACTTCAACCAAATGCAGGAGCTCAAGGTGAGTATGCAGGCTTAATGGTAATAAGAAAATATCATTTAGATCGAGGGGATGAAAATAGAAACATATGTTTAATACCAAGTTCAGCACATGGAACTAATCCAGCAAGTGCACAGATGGTTGGAATGAAAGTTGTAGTTGTTGATTGTGATAAAGAGGGAAATGTTGACTTTGAAGATTTAAAGAAAAAAGCAAAACTGCACTCAGAGAATCTTGGTGCATTAATGGTAACTTACCCATCAACACACGGTGTATTTGAGGAAAAAATTAAAGATATATGTGAAGTAATTCATGAACATGGTGGTCAAGTGTATATGGATGGAGCAAACTTAAATGCTCTTGTTGGTGTGGCAAAACCAGGAAATTTTGGTCCTGATGTTTGTCATATTAATTTGCATAAAACATTCTGTATTCCACATGGTGGAGGAGGACCTGGAATGGGACCTATTGCATGTAAAAGACATTTACAAGTTTATCTGCCTAATCATCCAGTCGTAAAAGATTGTGGACCTGCAACTGGAATAGGAGCTGTGTCAGCAGCCCCATGGGGAAGTTCAAGTATTTTATCTATTTCTTGGATGTATATTAAGATGATGGGATCAGAGGGTGTAAAACTTGCAACACAAATTGCAATATTAAATGCAAATTATATAGCAAATAGATTAAAAGACCATTATCCAATTCTTTACAAAGGATCAAATGGTAATGTAGCTCATGAATGCATTATTGATATTAGATCAATTAAAAATGACACAGGTATTTCAGAAGAAGATATAGCTAAAAGATTAATAGATTATGGATTTCATGCACCAACAATGTCATGGCCCGTTGCTGGAACAATGATGATAGAACCAACTGAGAGCGAGAGTTTATCTGAACTAGATAGATTTTGTGATACTTTGATTAGCATTAAAGCGGAAATAGATATGGTTAAGTCAGGCAAGTTTGACAAAGTTGATAACCCTATTAAAAATGCGCCTCACACAGATATTGAATTAACTTCAGATGAATGGAAGCATAAATATTCAAGAGAGCAAGCTGCATACCCAGCAAAATTCTTAAAAGCAAATAAATTTTGGCCTCCAGTTGCAAGAGTTGACAATGTATACGGAGATAAAAATATTTTTTGCACTTGTCCAAGTATGGATGAGTTTAAAGAAGATGCAGCATAATAATTAATGAAAATTGCTGTTGTTGGCTCGGGTATCTCTGGACTAAGTGCTGCCTATTATTTATCTAAAAAACATCATGTAGATCTTTTTGAAAGAGATGATCATTTTGGTGGACATTCTCATACTATAGATTTGTTTTTTGATGAAAAAAAAGTATCAGTTGATATCGGTTTTATTGTATTTAATTTTAAAACCTATCCAAATTTAATTAATTTTTTTAAGGAAAATGATATTCAAATTGAAAAAAGCAATATGTCTTTTTCAGTTTCGGTAGATAATACTAATTTTGAATATTGTGGCAAAGGATTAAGTGGGATTTTCACTAATAAATCAAATTTATTTAACATTAAGTTTTTAAAAATGTTTTTAGATATAATTAAATTTTACAAAAAAAGTGAAAAAGTTGCAGTAACCAATGAAAAAATTACTTTAGGTGAATATTTAAAAATTAATAAATTATCAAAAACGTTTATCGATTTTCACATAATACCAATGGTGTCTGCAATTTGGTCTATGCCACCTTATGAAGCAAGCAAGATGCCAATAAACTTTTTTTTAAAATTTTTCCAAAATCATGGTTTGTTCAAATTAAAAAACAGACCACAGTGGTATACAGTAGCTAATAGAAGTAGAACCTATGTTAGTAAAATAATTTCAAAAATAAGTGGGGAACACTATAAAAATTATAAAGTCACAAAAATTAAAAGAAAAATGTCAGGGCTAGATTTATATTACGGTGGAGAAAGTGAATTTTTTAATTATGACAAAGTTATCTTGGCAACCCATGCAGATGAAGCTTTAGAATTAATTGACAATCCTACAAAAGATGAGAAAGACGTTCTTTCAAATTTTAACTATAAAGAAAATTTGGCTTATATTCATACAGATAATAGAGCAATGCCAAAAAATAAAAAAGCTTGGTCTTCTTGGAACTCTTCAATAGATGGAAATAATATAAAGAAAAATTCAATTACGTATTGGTTAAATTTATTACAAAACCTAAAGTGTGATACAAATATTTTCTTAACATTGAATCCTTACTTTAAGATTGATGAAGATAAAATATTGAGAAAAGTGAAGTTTACTCATCCATATTATGATCAAAAAGCATTAGATGCTCAATCAGAGCTTGTTAAAATACAAAATCAAAAAGATTTACTTTTTTGCGGCAGTTATTTTGGTTACGGATTTCATGAAGATGGAATAAAATCATCTATTGATATGCTGAAAAACCTTAATGATTAATTCTAGTATATATAATGGTAGTGTAATACATAAAAGATTTAAGCCAAAGAAACATTTCTTTAAATATAAAGTTTTTTCATTATTTTTGGATCTATCGGAGCTCAAAGAACTTAACAATAACCTTAATTTTTTCTCCTTAAATAAATTTAATTTAATAAGTTTCTATGAAAAAGACCACGGTGAACGTGATGGTTCATCTCTTCTTGATTGGGTAAAAAATAACTTAAGAAGCAATAGCATCAGTACAGATAATATAAAAGTAAAACTCTTATGTTACCCGAGAATATTAGGTTATGTTTTTAACCCACTAAGTATTTTTTTTATATATGACAATGATGAAAATTTAATTTCTATATTATATGAGGTTAAAAATACATTTGGTGAACAACATACTTATCTTTTTAAAATAGAAGGAGAAAATAAATTAATTCAAAATAATTGTTCAAAAAAATTCCACGTTTCTCCATTTATTGAAATGGATTGTAATTATTTTTTTAGGATATTAAATCCTGGAGATAAGTTATCTGTAATAATAGATCAATACGACCAGGAGGGAAAAATCCTATTTGCGTCTCAAGATGGTATAAGATCTGATTTAACTAATAAAAATTTAATGAATTCCTATCTAAAACACCCTTTGATGACATTCAAAATAATTTCTGCGATACATTTTGAAGCGTTTAAATTGTGGATTAAAGGAATTAAATTTGTAAAAAAAAAATTAAAAATTAAAAATAATATTACAATAGAAAATTGATGTTATTAAATAATGTAGCAGATAAATTAGTTTACAAGTTTCTAGACAAGATCAATTATGGCTATCTTGAATTTACAACATTTGATGGGAAGGCTATAAAGTTTGGAAATCCAAATGATAAATTACAAGCAAATATATTAGT
>CABZHY010000041.1 GCA_902525565.1 uncultured Pelagibacteraceae bacterium | reverse complement strand
TTTTCAATTTGAATATTGTCACTCATTGAACACTCAGTAACCATCATTACTTTTTTTGGTTGGTTATCTTTTACATACTTAATCATTCCAGATGTAGATCCCGCAAAATCACTGGCCTCAATCACATCTGGTGGACACTCTGGGTGTGCTATAATTTTAATTCCTGGATTATTTTTTCTAATATCGTCTATTTCTTTTTTATTAAACTGATCATGGACAATACAAATTCCTTTCCATGAAATAATTTCAACATCAGTTTGAGAAGCCACATATTTAGCTAAATAATCGTCAGGCAAAAATATTACTTTTTTAACACCAAGTGATTTAACTATTTTTACTGCATTAGCAGATGTACAACAAACGTCTGTTTCAGCTTTTACCTCAGCTGAGGTATTAATATAAGACACTACAGGAACTCCAGGATATTTTTCTTTTAATAATCTGACGTCTTTACCTGTAATTGATGATGATAATGAACAACCTGCACTCATGTCTGGTAAAATTACTTTTTTATCTGGGTTCATTAATTTTGCAGTTTCTGCCATAAAATGAACACCGGCCATTAAAATAATTTTAGCGGACGTTTTCGAAGCTTCAATTGCTAAGGCTAGAGAGTCTGCAGAAAAATCTGCAACACCGTGGTAAATTTCTGGAGTTTGATAATTGTGTGCAAGAATTACTGCATTTTTTTCTTTTTTTAATTTATTTATTTTATGGATATATGGGGCATGCACAGACCATTCAATTTCAGGCATGACCTTTGAAATTTTTTGATAAATAGGGTCTGTTGCTTTACGTACTTCTTGTGTAAATTCCATATCATTTTTTACCAATTTGAAACCTACTTGTCATTCATTTATTATGGGACATATCGCGGTCGTGCTGAAATTGGTAGACAGGCACGGTTGAGGGCCGTGTGGACTTAGTCCGTGAGAGTTCGAGTCTCTCCGACCGCACCAAATTTGTTAATTTATCCAATTAGGCTTTTTAATGTTTAAAGAAGCTTCTTTAGTTTTAAAATTTGCTTTTTCATCAAAGTTTTTGTCTAAGAATTTGATTAAAGCAAAAGGGTAGTCGCTATCAATTAAAACCTTACCTATTTCAATTTCATTATTATAAATACTTTCTCCTTCGTGTAGTTTTCCATTAATTACATGTATTGGAAATAATCTTTTTGAAAGCTTGTTCTTTAATTTAATACGCGCAGTATTTTCTTGTCCAACATAACAGCCCTTTTTGAAATCAATTCCATTTAGTTCTTCAAAATTACATTCAATACCAAACAATTTATCTTTTAATTTATTTAAATCTTTTGGAACTATTCCAAGGCTGTGACTTAATAAATAATATTCTTTAAGATCAGCATCATAAAGATCCAGTTTTTTCAAAGATAAATAAAGTTTTTCTAAATTAATAATTAATCTAGCTCCCAACTCTTTTTTTCTTGGATCTAAAAAAATTGGATCTTCTCTATATTTAATAGTAAACCCAGACTGATCTTTTGCTTCATTAAAAGTTAAGAATTTTTCTTGGGAAAAGGCTGCTACAACAAATTCATTACTAAGATTAAGAATTTCAACTTTTGATCTAAGCTTATACAGCGATAATTGTTTGAATAATTCATCTGATTGAGGTTTTTCACAATCCAAAAGATATCCAGACTTATGTTTCACGATTATAAATTCATATAAAAATTTACCTTGAGGCGTAAGCAATGAACTAAAACAACTATTTACATCACTTACTTTGTTTATGTCGTTACTAATAAGATTTTGAAGAAACTCTTTTGCATCTTCTCCGTTAATATAAAGAATTGCCCTGTCTTCTAAAATATAAACATTCTTAATATTCATAATTGATTAATTATAAGATGTAATATAATAACAATTTTTTAAAATGTTAGATCTTATAATAAAAAATGGGAAATGTTATATTGATGGTGAATTAAAAGACGTTGATGTTGCAATAAAAGATGGAAAAATTCAACAGATTGGACAAATTTCTGAAGAAGCTAAAGATACAATCAATGCAGAAGGGCATACAGTATTACCTGGTTGTATAGATACCCAAACACATTTTAGAGAACCAGGATCAACTGATACAGAGGATCTTCATTCAGGCAGTAGAGCAGCAATAGCAGGAGGCATTACAAGTGTATTTGAAATGCCCAATACAAATCCACCAACTTCTAACATGAAGGAATTTCAAAGAAAATTAGATCTCGCTGAAAAGAGAATGTATTGTAATTATGCTTTTTACTTTGGTGCAACTGCAGACAATGCAGACGATTTAGCAAGATTAGAAGGTCTAGAAGGTTGTTGTGGTATTAAACTTTTTGCAGGGTCTTCAACTGGCAATTTATTAGTGGCTGAAGAAGATGATATAGACAAGGTTTTTCAGAACGCTTCGAAAGTAGTTGCAGTTCATTCAGAAGATGAGGCAATTTTAAAAGTTAATAAAAAATTAATTAAAGAGGGTAATGTTCATAGTCATCCCGTGTGGAGAAGTGCAGAATGTGCAATAGCATCTACAAGAAGAATTGTTCGAATTGCAGAAAAGTATAATAAAAAAGCTCACGTACTTCATATTACTACCAAAGAGGAAATTGATTTTTTATCTCAACATAAGGGAAATATTACTTTTGAGATTACTCCACAGCATTTAACTCTTTATGCTCCAGATTGTTATGACAAACTTGGAACATATGCTCAGATGAATCCACCATTAAGAGATAAATCTCATTATGATAGATTATGGTATGGAGTAAGAAATAATTTCAATGATACTATTGGGTCAGATCATGCTCCTCATTTAAAACAAAACAAAGATAAAGTATATCCAAACACACCTTCAGGAATGCCAGGAGTTCAAACTTTGATGCCCGTAATGTTAAATCATATCAATGATGGAAAATTATCACTCAATCAACTTATGAACTTTGTTTGTGAAAACCCTGTTAAAATTTTCGGAATAAAAAACAAAGGGTTTATTAAAGAAGATTATGATGCAGACTTTACAATAGTTGATATGAACAAAACTATCGAGATAAAAAACGAAAATATCGAAAGTAAATGTAAATGGTCGCCCTTTAATGGATTTAAATTTAAAGGAACACCTACACACACAATCATTGCAGGAAAAATTAAAATGCAAGATGGAAAAATTTTAGGTGATCCCGATGGAACACCTTTACAGTTTAGCTAAGCTTCCAGTAAAACTATTTACTAAAATTACACCTATCACGATTAAGAATAATCCCAATATTGCTTGCCAAGTCAAAGTTTGTTTAAATAATATATAGCCGAGAATTGCAATGGTAAAAATTCCAAGACCACTCCATGTTGCATACATAATAGCGATAGGAATCTTACCTGCTACAAAAGTTAAAAGATAGAAAGCACAAAGATAAAAGAATGCAAGAGCAGCTGTTGGGATTAGTTTTGTAAAATTTTGAGTTACAGGTAATAACATTGTACCAGCAACTTCAAAGAACACTGCACCTGCAAGAAATAAATATGTTTTAACCATTGTTTAAAATTTTATGTTTAATTAAATCTTCCTTTATTTCTTGTAATATTGCTGGATCATCAATTGTAGGAGGCACTTTATATTCAACATTATCTGCAATTTTTCTAATTGTTCCTCTTAAAATTTTACCCGATC
>CABZHY010000040.1 GCA_902525565.1 uncultured Pelagibacteraceae bacterium | reverse complement strand
TACTTAAAATCATACCATCTCTTATTTTTACTTTATTTATTTTTGTAATAGATTGAGGTCCCTCATGAACATTAAGAAAAAAACCAACACCGTGTCCTGTACCATGTGCATAATCTAGGTTACTTTTATTTAAAAATTTTCTTGCTCTTTTGTCAATTTTTTTACCTGTGTCATCTTTATTAATATCAGTTGTAGCAACAGCAATATGACCTTTTAATACTTTTGTGAAAATATTTTTGATACTATGTTTCTGCTTGGAAAAACATATTGTTCTTGTGACATCAGTTGTTCCATATTTATATTGCCCACCTGAGTCACATAGTAAAATATCATTTCTATTAATAGTTCTGCAATTTTCTTTTTTTGCACGGTAATGCACAATAGCACCATTTTTGCCTGAGCCTGCTATTGTATCAAAACTAGGATAGAGAAAGTTTTTATTTAATTTTCTAAAATTTTTTAATTTCTTAGCTGCATCTACTTCAGTAATTCTTTTCTTATTAACTTTTTTTATCCAAAATAAAAATTTAGTTAATGCTACTCCATCTAAGATATGAGCATTAATCATATTTTTAATCTCTGTTTTATTTTTGATTGCTTTTAAAAGATAAATTGGATCTTCTCTTTTTATGATCTTAAATTTAGACTTAATTAAATTTTCATAAAATATTGAACAAGATTTATCATCTACAATAAAGTTTTTTCCCTTAAGATGTGGTATTTTACTCGGTAAAGTATTTACATCTAAAAATTCTTCTTTTTTAATAATTTTATTTTTTATTAATTGCTTACACCTTTTAAGATTACTTATAAGTAGTATTTTTTTTGATTTACTTACAATTAATCTTGAATTTGGAATTGGACTGTTAGGGCCATCTCCACCCCGTATATTCAAAGTCCATGCAACATTTTCTGGTGCACTAATGAAAATATAATCAGATTTATTTTTTTTTAAGTATTTACTTATTTTATTTAATTTAGAGTTAATACTTTCACCAACAATTTTTTTATCTAAAGAAAAAAATGGAATAGAAGTATGTTCTTTCTGCTTTTTAATTTCATCAATTAAATTTTTTTCAACATATTTGATTTCATTGTATTTTAAAAAATAATTTTTAATTTGAGTATTGGTAAATAACTTTGGATCTATACCAATTCTAAGATTTTTAAACAGACTACAATCTATTAATTTTTTCATATCTTCAAACTTAGCATTACCTTTATTAATAAAAAAATTACAGTGTTTTTCAGAAATTGATGCATCTCCAAAAGATTTTTCTAGTGGGACAGACTCTTTAATTAATTGCCAAACCTTTTTTTCTGTCTGATCTATTGGGTTTTTAAAAGTACTGCCGCTAGTTTTAATTTTTGTTGGTTGAGCTTGCTCTTTTTTTTCTTTTAGTAAACTCATCTCAGTCTTAATTAAATTCTTATTTTTTTTAAAACCTTTAAATGATGCGCTCAAAAAAATAAGGTCATCCGATAATCGACTATCTCTATATTTAAAATTAATCTCTTTTGCAGGTAATGTAACCACTTGACCTGATTTATTTACCGCCTGGATTGAAATCAAAATATCTTTAAATTCCCTTTGAAAACAACCGGCATTCATTTTAATACCCCCGCCTATTGTACCAGGTATACATGAAAGAAACTCAAAGCCTCCCAAACTATTTTCCATGGCAAATTCAGATAGTGATTTATCAGTTACCGCACTACCAGCCACTATGATTTCTTCAGAATGCATGGAAATATTATTAAAATTATGGGAAAGTTTTATTACAATTCCATCAAATTTCCTATCAGATATAAGAGTATTTGAACCTGCTCCTAATATAAATATTTTTTTTTCATTTTTAATTGTTTTAAGAAATTTGATTAATTCTTTTAAATTATCTGCCTTAAAAAAAGCTTTAGTTTTGCCACCTATGTTAAACCAATTTTTTTTTTTTAAATCATAATCTAGCTTTAAGTTATCACTAAATTCATTCATTAATTCTTTATAATCAACTTTCATGATAACAAATTTGGTAATGATCGCATCCAACTTGAAATAGTTCCAGCGCCCATTCCTATAACGATTTTTTTTCCATATATGTTTGCTTTAATAAATTTTGCTAATTGAAATTTATCATCTACTAAAAATAGCTGTACTCTTGAGTTTTTAATTATTTCTTTTGCAAAATTTGTATAACTAAAACCAAGTTTTATTTTTTCTCCTGCTGTATAAATTGGAAATAATATAACTTGATCTGCATTTTTAAAAGCAAAGGTGAATTCTTTTTTTAAATCTTTTAATCTTGATATTCTGTGTGGTTGAAAAACACATATCTTTTTGTGATCTTTATAAACATTTTTTACACCATCTAACACTTCTTTAATTTCTGTAGGATGGTGAGCATAATCATCGTAAAAATCTACTTTATTAAATCTAAAAATTTTATTAAATCTTCTTTGAACCCCTTTAAAATTTTTAAGTCCTTTTTTTATATTACTAATTGGTAGACCAACTGTTAAGGCTAATGCCGCTGCAGCTACAGAATTTTTAATATTATGATTCCCTAATAAAGGAATTTGAAATTTTTTAATTAATTGTTTTTGTTTATTAGGTAATTTTATATTTATGTCAAACTCAGAGAATTTTTTAAATTGCTTAATATTTTTTATACAAAAATTTGATTTTACATCCATACCATATGTATAGAAGTTCTTATTTTTAATATTTTTAATTAAATTTTTGTTATTTTTGTCATCTAAACAAATAAATGATTTTCCAAATGAAGGAACCTTATTTACAAAATTTTCAAAATATTTATTTAGTTTATCCATAGTGCCATAATAATCCATATGCTCTCGATCTATATTAGTGATGATTGAATATGTTGGGGGTATAAAAATAAAACTTCCATCTGACTCGTCTGCCTCTAATATAGACCAATCACTTTTTCCAAGCTTTGCAGAATTATTTATTGAATTTATTACTCCACCATTGATTATTGTAGGATCAATTTTTGTTTCTTGAAATATAGAGGCTATCAAAGATGTTGTTGTGGTTTTACCGTGTGATCCAACTACTACAATATTTTTTGTTAAAGAAACAATATTGGCGAGCATCTCTCCTCTTTTATAAACAGGTAATTGTTTTTTTTTTGCCGCGGCAAGTTCAGGATTATTTTTTTTTATAGCCGAAGATATAACTAGGATAGTTCCCTTATTTATATTTTGTTTCTTATGTCCAATGAAAACTTTTATTTTTTCTTTTCTCAATCTTTCAATATTTTTATTATTTGAAATATCGCTGCCTTGAACTTTAAAACCTTTACCTTTCATAATAAGTGCTAAGCCACTCATACCTATTCCACCTATTCCTACAAAATGTATAAGTTCTGTTTTTGCTAATTTAATTTTCATTAATAATTTTTAATATTTTTTGATTAACATTATTCCATGTATTTTGATAATTTAATTTCTGTAAATTATTTTTTTTTGTCATGTAATCCTGGCTTTTATTTGTCAATTCTAATAAAAATTTCTCAAATTTTTGGTCGTCAAAATTTTTTTGATCAATTATCCAACAACAATCCTGTTCCTCATAATATTTTGCATTTTCATACTGGTGATTATCTTTTGATGACGGAAGTGGTATTGCTATAAATGGAATATTTAAAAAAGATAGTTCAGCTAAACTTGATGCACCTGCTCTCGTTATGCATAAATCCCCCTGTTTTAAAACTTCATTAAGATTGTGATCAAAACTGAAAACTCTACTTTCAATATTATTTTGAGAATAAAAATTTTTTAAAAAATTAATATTTTTCTCACTTGTTTGATGAATAATTTTTATAGAAACCTGTTTTGCTATACTCACAAAAAATTTATTTAAAAGCTCATCAAAGATTTTTGCACCCTGACTACCTCCTATAATTATAATTGTAAATAGATTATCCGTTTTTTGATACTCACTAGTTTTGTAATATTCTTTTCGTATCAAAGGTTTGACAGTAGTTAATTTGTGATTAATTCCAGATGGTAAATTAATTAAATTCTTTGAATAACATATTAATTTTCTTGAAAAATTTAAAAAAAATTTATTTGC
>CABZHY010000039.1 GCA_902525565.1 uncultured Pelagibacteraceae bacterium | reverse complement strand
ATTGTTAAATAACTCAAATACTCTATCATAACCATTAATGTCAAATGCTGAAATTCCATCAATAAAATTAAAATTAAATTTTTTAAAAATATTCCTATAGCAATCCCTTAATTTTTCGTCAGGTGGAACACTTATAAATATTTTTTCATAATCATTTTTGAAACTTAAAATATAATCAAAGTACAAAATCAATCTTTTTTCCTCTTCATGATCACTAACACCGTGTTGAATTTTGTTAGGAAGAACAAGTAAATTATTTTTATCATTTTTTTTCGCTTTTTTTTTTAAATCATTCCAAATAAAAAAATATGGAAGTGGTGCCACATAAATATTTTTAAAATTATTTTCATCAAGAAATTTTTTTTTTTTGTTAGTCGTCACCACTTGAGTAATCTTTCTATTTAGCCAATATTTATATAAAGTAACATTTTTACATATAAATTCATCATCTTGCCATCCATGCTCCCAATTGCATCGAATATAAAAATATTTTTTTAATCCAATATTTTTTTCCAACCATTTATTAAAACCAAATCTATAAATACCATTGGGATTTTTATTTAATTTAATTGGTGGTAAATTACTAATCATTATAAAAATGTTTTATTTTGTCTGTAATAAAGTTTATATTTTTATTATTAAATTTTATTTTTTTTTTAAAAAAAACATTTAATAGTTTTTCTAGTTTATCTCCATAAAATTTTTTATAAAGAAAATTTATTTTTATAACTTCCCCTGCATCATTTAAAAAAGAATTTAAATTTTTTATTCTAACAATTATTTTACCAAGAAAATTTTTATAAGATGTTTTTTCAAAATCATTCTTTAAATAAAGTTGATGTTGATTTTTTGATCTAGAGATCATTCCTTTTAAAATTAAATCATACAATTTTATTTCTTTACAAATTTGACAAAACTTTTTAACCAAATATTGCTTTTTCTTCATAGAAATAGTGTTGAAATAAATATAAAAATTTTGCATTTTGCCTGATCTTCTCCAAGTCTTTGTTGTTATTATTTTATTTTCTTGACTTCTAAACCACATAAGATGATTTATTACATGAAGTCTACCTGATAGAATTATTATCAAATTTATAAAAAACTCTTTTAAAAAGATATTATTTGTAGTCTTATAATTATTTAAAAAATTTATAATTTTAGCTAAAACTTTTTTTCTTAATACAGAATTATAGCCTTGCACTGTTGGTAAATTTGTATGAACTTTAACACGATTTATTTTATTTTTATTATCAAGTTTATTTTTATAAAAATATTTATAACCTTCGTAAGCTAAAAATTTTTTTTTTAAATAAAAGAAAACTAAACTTCTGCCACAAACTCCAATAAAAGAGCTATTTTTTTCCAGAAAATTTACACATCTCATTAAACCATCTTCAAGAAAGAACTCATCATCATTAGCAATAATATAATATTTAGTTTTTAATTTCTTTTCTGCTATTGCTAATCTTGAATAGTAATGTGTTTTTGAGTTAATATAAATTAAATTTTTATGATCTCTGAATTTATTTTTTTTTTCTGATCCATCTACTACAATTAAATTCAATCCAATCTCTAAATAATATTCAACAGTTCTTCTTAGATATTTTGGTCTATTAAGAGAAAGTATAATAATTGATATTTTTTTTTTCCATTTTTTGTTCATTTAGTTTAAAGAGATAAATTGTATGTGTGGTTTTACACTTTTATATAAAAAAACAAAAGCAAAGTTAAATGTCCATGAGATAAATAAACTAAGAACCATACAGATGCATAGAGGTCCTGACACTAAAAGTTATAAAATTAAAGATAATATATACTTTTTTCATAACAGGTTAAAAATTATTGATTTAAGTAATATTTCAAATCAACCATTAATTAATAAATCGACTGGAAATATAATTTTGTTTAATGGAGAGATTTACAACTACAAAGAAATTAAACAACTCTACCTAAAAAACCAAATTTTCAAAACAAATTCAGACACAGAAGTAATTTTAAAACTTTATGAAAAATACGGATACAAATTTTTTAATAAACTTAATGGTATTTTTTCTTTTGTTATATATGACAAAAAAAAATCAAATATTATTACATGCAGAGATAGATTTGGAATTAAACCATTATATTGTTTTGAAAATAGCGAACATCTTATTTTTTCAACAGAGATCAGACCAATTAATTTAATAAACAATCTTCAAATTAACCAAAAATCCATATTAAATTATTTAAAGTTTGGTGAATTATGTGTTGGCAACACTACACTTTTTAAAAATGTTTACAATCATGATGCCTCTACTATTAATATTTACTCAATAAAATTAAAAAAGAGAATAAAATCTTATAAATACTGGTCGCTTAAGCAGAGTAAAGATCTTTTATGTAAATCAAGAGAAGAATTTTTAGAGAATTATAATTATTTTTTTAAAAAATCTTTAAATCTAAATTTGGTTAGTGATCGACCAATAGGGCTTGCATTAAGCTCAGGTATCGACTCATCTTATTTATTAAATCAGCTACAAAGTGAAAATTTAAACAATTATAATACATACACCTTCGGTTGGAATAATAAAAAATACGATGAAATTAATCTTACAAAGCATAATCAAGATATAAATAAAGAACTCTTTAGATCTCTAAGAATAGATTTGAGTAATTTTTTTGAAAATTTAAATAAATCAATTTTTTATCACGAAAGTCCAATTGGTGGATTTGGAACATATGCACTTTACATGCTATTTGAAAAAGTTAAAAAAGATGGAGTTAAAGTTATGCTAACTGGAGAAGGATCCGATGAATTTAATCTAGGATATTTGCCTCATCACGCAGCATATTTAAATGAAATTAAAGATAAAAAAAATAAATTAAATGAACTAAAAATTTTCAATAAAATTTATAAAAAAAACCTCACCTTAAATGAAATCAAAAAAAACTTTTTAAAGAGTAATATAACTGCTCCTGACGGAACATCATTAGGTGATAATCTTAATAAAGAAACGATATCTTTAAATCAAATGATTAAGTTGTATGCTTTTAAAAATAAATTACCGAAACTTTTACACTTTCTTGATCGTTGTGGTGGTGCTCATGGAATTGAATCTAGGGTTCCTTTTCTTGATCATGAATTAGTTAATTTCACTTACAACAATCCACCTGAATACAAAATTTATAATGGACAAGTAAAAAGCAACTTAATTGGTAAATCAAACAAAAACAAAACAAGAAAAAAACTTTTAGTAGCAACACCTCAAAGGGAATTTATAAAAAAAAATTACAAAAAAATATTAAATTTGTTGGAGAAAGGTGAAATTGTAAAAAATGAATTTGCAGATTTTAAAAAAATTCAAGCTGAGACGATAAAATACGCAAAATCAAAGAATCTTGGAAACTCATTTTTTGTTTGGAAATATTTAAATATTGAATTTTTTCTCAAAAATTTTAATTAATTTAACCTTTAGAGATCGTTATACCTAATAGTTTGCAAATTCTTGGATTGTTATCGAGAAAACTTTTTATTAATAATGATATTTTTGAATTTTTTACTTTAGATAAATCATTGTCTCTTTCTGATGTTTTTTTATCATCATCTACATAAATTGTTTTAAAAGAATTTTTAAAATCAGAATTATCTCCCTTATCAATCCAAAATGTTCCATCTCCTTTTTTATCAACTTTTCCCTTCGGACATGGATCATGAAATTTACCAGTTCTTTTGGGAATTTCATTGAGATTGAACTCTTTTTTTAATCTTTCAGAAGAAGTGCTTATAACTTCAGAAAATTCTAAAAACTCATCTATTGTAAAATCAAATCTAAACCATTTATAATGAATATGAACATAATCAGTCCATTTTTGCAATTCAACTCTAAGCTCATCTGCTGTAATTGCTTGATTGGCTTCACCTGGCACTTCGTTAACTTTATTGTTGTGTAAATATATTTGACCACCTGCATTTTCTGGGTCTCCAACTTTAGGTTTTCCAAGTAGTAACCATTTAAAATAAGATTTCGTAATTGATTTTGCAAAAGTATTCCATTCATTATGGTCAAATTCCATCCTTGTGTTTCTAAAATGAATGTGAAAATCCTCTGTAACTTCAATAGAAAAACTATCACTAAAGATTGTTGATACTTTTTCGATTTTTTTTTCTGACAGAATCTTGTGTACTATGCCCATAATTGATTTGTTTATATATTTTTTTTTAGTTTTTAAATGTAATAAATGTTAATTAATTTATTATTACAAAAAAGTAAAATTTTATCTTATAAAAATAAATGATACTTAAATTAACAATCAATATTAACGATTTATTTAATAATACCCTAACAGGAGCTCCAGATTTATT
>CABZHY010000038.1 GCA_902525565.1 uncultured Pelagibacteraceae bacterium | reverse complement strand
AAGGGATTAATTAAATTAGGAAATGAAAGAGTGGTTGAAGCAAGATTAAGTGATGCAGAATTTTTTTGGAAAAAAGATAAATCTCAAAATATGGTTAAAAAAGTTACTGATTTAAAATCAATGAATTATTTTAAAGGATTAGGAAGTTATTTTGACAAAGCTCAAAGAATGAGAAAATTGGGTGGAATGATATCTGATGAACTTTTAATCAGTAAAGAAAAAGTTGAATTATCAGCATCAATTTGTAAAGTTGATTTATTATCGGAGTTAGTGGGCGAATTCCCAGAACTACAAGGTGTGATGGGAGGTTATTTTGCTGTTGCACAAGGTTTTGATAAAGATTTGGCTTTGGCCATAAGTGAGCAATATTTACCTACAGGTTCTGGCTCAAGAGTTCCCAAGAAACCATTTAGCATAGCCCTTTCTTTGGCTGATAAGATAGATACTTTAGTTGGTTTTTTTGGTTTAAATCAAAAGCCGACGAGTTCTAAAGATCCATATGCTCTAAGAAGATTAGCATTAGGAGTAATAAGAATAATAGTTGAAAATAAAAAAGATTTTAAAATAAAAGATTTAATTAATTATTCTTTAAGCCTGTATTTAGATCAAGGTTTTGAAATTGACAACCAATCTTTACAAAATGAATTATCAGATTTTTTAATGGATAGATTAAAATATCACATGAAGGAGGAAAATATTAGAAATGATATAATTCAAGCATCAACCAATTCTTTTAACTTAGATCAATCTGTTATTATTTTTAATAAAGCTAAAAATTTAAATAAAATTATTAACAAACCAGATGGTTTAGATATTATTGCAAGTTATAAAAGAGCATCAAACATTTTAGACGGTGAATTAAAAAATGATAAAATAGAATTATCAAATACAACTGACCCTGGTATTTTTAAAACTGAGTTAGAAAAAAACCTATTTAAAAAAATTAGTGAATTAAGGAAATATTTTTCAAGCATTAATAAAGATGAAAATTATGTTCAAACATTGGACAATTTAGCTAGCGTTAAAAGAGAGGTTTTTGATTTTTTTGACAATGTAATTGTGAACGAAGATGATCCGGTTATAAAAAAGAATAGGCTGGAACTAATTCAAATGATGTGTAAAACGTTCGACAATTATGTTAATTTTTCTCTAATCGATTCCCATTAATGAAAAAACTTATATTAAATTTTAATTCTAAGGATAGTAAAAAAATTAAAAATCCTAAAAACTTTTTAGGAGGAAAAGGTGCAAATCTTTCTGAAATGGGAAGAATGGGCCTTCCTGTGCCTCCTGGTTTTACAATATCTACAAAAGTTTGTGAAATTTTTTATAAGGATAAAAAAAAATTAAATAAAAATTTAATTTCTCAAATTAAAAAAGAATTAAATTTAATCGAAAAAGATGTTTCTAAGAAATTTGGGGACTTAAAAAATCCACTTTTGTTGTCTGTGCGGTCTGGTGCAAGAGTATCAATGCCAGGTATGATGGATACTATTCTAAATCTGGGTTTGAATGATAAAACAGTCAAAGCTTTAGCAATTAAAACTTCAAATGGAAGATTTGCTAAAGACAGTTATAGAAGATTCATTCAAATGTACGGTAATGTGGTAATGGGTGTAGAAGGTTATCATTTTGAGGAATTAATTGAAAATTATAAACTTACGAAAGGTGTTTTGTTAGATACAGATTTAGATGAGAGTGATTGGGATGGATTAATTGAAGATTTTAAAAGAACAGTAAGAGAAAAGGCAAAAAAAGATTTTCCTCAAGATGTTTATGAACAATTGCTAGGAGCAATAAGTGCAGTATTTTTATCGTGGGAAAGCAATAGAGCAAAAGTTTATAGAAAATTAAATCAAATCCCAGCCGAGTGGGGAACTGCTGTAAATGTTCAATCAATGGTTTTTGGAAATATGGGTGATGATTGTGCAACAGGAGTTGTGTTTACAAGAAATCCATCAGATGGATTAAATGAAATATATGGTGAGTATTTAATTAATGCGCAAGGCGAAGATGTTGTAGCGGGCACAAGGACTCCTCAATACATTACAAAAAAAGCTAGGAGAGATGCTAAAGTAAAAGAATTATCAATGGAAGAATCTATGCCTAAAGTCTTTAAAGAACTTCAAAAAATTTTGAAAAAATTAGAGATGCATTACAAAGATATGCAAGACGTAGAGTTTACAGTTGAAAATAGTAAACTATGGATGCTTCAAACAAGATCAGGAAAAAGGACAGCAAAATCAGCGGTCAAGATTGCAGTAGATATGGTTAAAGAAAAATTAATTTCTAAAAAGGAAGCTGTATTAAGAATTGACCCAACCTCTTTAGATACACTTTTGCACCCTACTTTGGATGAAAAAAGCTCAATTAATGTAATAGCAAATGGATTACCAGCATCACCTGGTGCAGCTAGTGGTAAAGTTGTATTTACATCAGAAGAAGCTGAAAGATTAACTTCAATGATGCAAGATACAATTTTGGTCAGGGTAGAGACCTCTCCAGAAGATATACAGGGAATGCATGCTGCTAAAGGAATTTTGACAGCTAGAGGAGGAATGACAAGCCATGCAGCTGTGGTGGCTAGAGGTATGGGCAGACCATGTGTATCAGGATCAAGTGAAATTGATATAAACTATGAAAATAAATCTTTTAAAACTTCTTTAATGGAGATTAAAGAAGGGGACATAATTACTATAGATGGCTCAACAGGAAGAATAATTGCTGGAAGTGTTTCAACTGTAAAACCAGAAATATCTGGTGATTTTTCTAAGCTAATGTCTTGGGCTGACAGTTTTAGAAAATTAAAAGTAAGGACAAATTCTGAGACCCCAAAAGATACTAAAATAGCAAAAGACTTTGGCGCAGACGGTATTGGACTATGCAGAACTGAACATATGTTTTTTGATGAAGATAGAATTCTGTCTGTAAGAGAAATGATATTATCAAAAACTAAAGAGGATAGAGCAACAGCGTTAGTAAAATTGTTACCACATCAAAGGAAAGATTTCATTGATATTTTTAAAATTATGAGTGGATTACCAGTCACAGTAAGATTGTTGGACCCACCTTTACATGAATTTTTACCACGTACTGAAAAGGAAATTAATGAGGTTGCTAATGTAGTTAATCTTTCAGTTAAAGAGGTTGAGTCAAGAATCGATGAGCTTCATGAGCAAAATCCCATGTTAGGTCACAGAGGTTGTCGTCTAGGAATATCTTTTCCCGAAATTTATGAAATGCAATGCAAAGCAATATTTGAGGCTTTAGTGCATCTCAAAAAAAGTAAAATTAAATCTGCATTCCCTGAAATAATGATACCTTTAGTATCTACAGAGGCCGAGATTAAAATAATGAAAGAATTAGTGATTAAAACTGCTAGCCAAGTTCAACAAGAAAATAAATTGAAAATAGAATTTTTAGTAGGAACTATGATTGAATTACCTAGAGCTGCAATAAAAGCTAAAGAAATAGCTAAGCATGCAGAATTTTTTAGCTTTGGAACAAATGATTTAACACAAACTACTTTTGGAATTAGCAGAGATGATAGTGGAAAATTTCTAAATGATTACTTAGAAAACAAGATATTTACAGTAGATCCTTTTGTTTCAATAGATGAAGGTGTCTCAGATCTGGTAGAGATTGCAGTAGAAAAAGGAAGAAAACAAAACAAAAATCTTAAGTTGGGTATCTGTGGAGAGCATGGTGGCGATCCGGAAAGTATATTATTTTGTGCAAAAGTAGGATTAAACTATGTTTCTTGTTCGCCTTATAGAGTTCCGGTTGCTAGATTGGCTGCAGCGCAAGCAGAGCTTAAAAAATAAGATAGTCTATATGCTATCTGCTTAAAAATTTTTTTTTTAAATTATTTATAATTTGAGTTAAAGTAGGTTTGAATTCATCTAGTTTAAGTTTTTTCAATTCTTTTTTAAAATTTTTATTTTTATAATTTATTCTTTCTGTCAAAAATAAATGTATATGTTTTTCAAAATTAGTTGGTTTAGATTTTAAAATTTTCCAATTTTCATCATAAGGATAATTTGCTAAAAAATTTTGCTCTCCTGAATGATAAGAAAAATATCTATTTATATTTAAAAAGATCCCTTCTTTAGAAATATTTTTTTGAATATAATCAAAATATTCTTTTATTATCTTTTTTTTCATTTCCATCATTGATCTAGTATTTATTATTAAATCAAAATTAAGATTTAAGTTTCTCAATTTGTTTGGAGTTAATATAAAAATATCACTTTTTTTAATTTTTTCTTCATTGTATCTACCTGTAAATTCTTCACTTAATAATAATTTTTTTTTAGGAAAATTTTTTTTTAGATAAAAAGATGAAAGAACATTAGTTTCCGGTAAATCAATTAAAAAGTATTTAGCATTTAAATTATT
>CABZHY010000037.1 GCA_902525565.1 uncultured Pelagibacteraceae bacterium | reverse complement strand
AAACTTTCAATTTGAGCAATAGTAAAAAATTTAAACCCTTCATAAGTTACATGTTCATAGATATCATCACTTAAAATATATACATGAGAATGTTTTTCCAGAACTTTTGCAATTTCTCTAATGTCTTTTTCTGTATAACACGCTCCGGTAGGATTAGACGGAGAGTTTAAAATAATCCATTTTGTTTTTGGACTTATAAATTTTTCTAAATCGGATGGGTTTATTTTAAAGCCTTGTTTTTCATCACACTGCATTACAACTGGCTTCCCTCCTGCAAGTAAAACAATATCTGGGTAAGAGACCCAATAAGGAGCAGGAACTATAACTTCATCACCTTCGTTTAATGTGGCCATCATAGCATTATAAATTACATGCTTTCCACCAGCACCAACTGTAATTTGATCAGTTGTATAATCTAAATTATTTTCTTTTTTAAATTTTTCCACAATTGCTTTTTTTAATGCTGGAGTGCCGTCAACAGCAGTGTATTTAGTATCACCATCATTAATAGCTTTTATAGCTGCTTGCTTAATATTATCTGGAGTATCAAAATCTGGTTCTCCTGCACCAAGTCCAATAACATCTTTTCCAGCAGCTTTTAATTCTCTTGCTTTTTGAGTAACAGCAATAGTAGGTGATGGTTTAATCTTCTTTAAACTGTCCGATATTATGCTCATTGAAATATAAATAAATTCTACTACGTTGTTTAATATATGGAAAATACTTATCAAGATTTAATTACAGATATTCAGAGTAAAAATCCTAAAATTGGTGGAAAACTAGAGGGTGGAAAAAAATTCAAAATTAAATCTGATTTTAAACCTGCAGGAGATCAGCCTGAGGCAATAAAAAAATTGGTAAATGGTGCAAACAAAGATCAATTTAACCAAGTTTTACTTGGTGTAACAGGATCTGGAAAAACTTTTACTATGGCTAAAGTTATTGAAGCTACCAATAGACCTGCCTTGATTTTAGCTCCAAATAAAACTCTTGCCGCTCAACTTTATGGGGAAATGAAAACCTTTTTTCCTGACAATGCTGTTGAATATTTTGTTTCATACTATGACTATTATACTCCTGAGGCTTATGTGCCGAGATCAGACACATATATCGAGAAAGAAGCCTCTATTAATGAACAAATTGATAGAATGAGGCACTCAGCAACCAGATCTCTTTTAGAGAGAGATGATGTATTAATTGTTGCAAGCGTTTCTTGCATTTATGGTCTTGGGTCTGTCGAAGCATATAGCAAAATGACTTTAACGCTCCAGAAAAATTATGATTATAATAGAGAAGAAATAATTAAGTCTTTGGTTGCTCTTCAATACAAACGTAACGATCAAAATTTTTATAGAGGAACATTTAGAGCAAGAGGAGAATACCTGGAAATTTTTCCATCACACTTAGAAGACAGAGCTTGGAGATTATGCCTATTTGGAGATAAGCTTGAACAGATAGAGGAATTTGATCCTTTAACAGGTGATAAAGTAAGAGAATTAAGTTTAGTAAAAGTTTACGCAAACAGTCACTACATCACTCCAAAACCTACAATTGAGCAAGCAGTAATTAATATTAAAAAAGAATTAGAAGTAACTCTAAAAAAACACCGTGCTGAAAATAAATTATTAGAAGCACAAAGATTAGAAGAAAGAACTAAATTTGATCTTGAAATGATTGAAGCAACTGGCTCTTGTGCTGGTATTGAAAACTATTCAAGATTTTTATCAGGAAGAAAACCTGGAGAACCCCCTCCTACTCTTTTTGAATACTTTCCTGATAATACTTTGATATTTGTAGATGAGTGTCACGTTACAGTACCTCAGCTTAATGGAATGTACAAAGGTGATAGATCAAGAAAAAGTACTTTAGCAGAATATGGATTCAGACTTCCTTCGTGTATGGATAATAGACCATTAAAATTTGAAGAATGGGATTTAATGAGAACTCAAACTGTATTTGTTTCAGCAACTCCTGGACCATGGGAGTTGGAGCAAACAAAAGGTAATTTTATAGATCAGGTAATTAGACCAACAGGATTAATTGATCCTCCCGTAGAATTAAGACCTGCAAAAAATCAAGTTGATGATTTAATGCATGAATGTAAAAGAGTGATTGAAAATAATCATAGAGTCTTAGTCACTACACTGACAAAAAAAATGGCTGAAGATTTAACTGAATATCTTCATGAGAATGGAATTAAAGTAAGATATCTGCACTCTGATATTGATACACTTGAAAGAATTGAAATTATGCGAGATTTGAGGATGGGTGTATTTGATGTTCTAGTTGGAATTAACTTACTAAGGGAGGGATTAGATATCCCAGAATGTGCGTTAGTTGGAATTTTAGATGCTGATAAAGAAGGTTTTCTAAGATCTGAAACATCTTTAATTCAAACAATAGGAAGAGCAGCACGAAACGTTGACGGCAAAGTCATTTTGTATGCTGACAAAGAAACAAAAAGTATAAAAAAAGCAGTTGCAGAAACTGATAGAAGAAGAAAGATTCAATTAGCTTATAACAAGAAACACAAAATAGATGCAAAGTCGGTAAAAAAAGATATTAGCGATATTCTAGAAAGTGTTTATGAGAAAGACTACGTCAAAATAAGCGAAGGCTCAAATATTGGTGGAAATCTTAAAAAACATCTAAAAGGTTTGGATAAAAAAATGAAAGAAGCAGCATCAAATTTAGAATTTGAGGAAGCTGCTAAAATACGAGATGAAATAAGAAAGTTAGAAAGTACCGAATTAGAAATTACATTAAATCCAAAAATAAGACAGTATGATGTGAAGAATAAGCTTTATCCAAAAGGTAGATCAACTATGGGTATGCCAGGCACTAAAGTCACAAAAAAAAGAGATAAAAAATGGAAGCACGGAAAATAATTATTACTGGTGGGGCAACCAGAATTGGAGCTGCAATTGCAAAAAAATTATCTGGCACAAACAAAGAAATATTAATTCATTTCAATAAATCAAAATTTAAAGCTAAAAAATTAAAAAAAGAATTAGAAGGCAATGGTACTAGGGTTTACCTTGTAAAAGGTGATTTGAGTAAAGAAAAAGACGTAAATAAAATTGTTAAATATGCCAAATTAAAATTAAAATATTTTGATTGTTTAATAAACAATGCTTCTTTATTTGAAAATGATAAAATAGAAAACTTCACAACAGATAGTTGGGGTAAACACTTGAGAACGAATTTAAGAACACCTGCTTTATTATCTAAAGAATTTGCTAAAAATACAAAAGGAAAAAATAATAATATAATAAATATAATTGATCAGAGAGTCTTTAAACTTACTCCTTACTTTTTTTCATACACTATAAGTAAGACTGGCCTTTATACTCTTACCAAAACAAGTGCTATGAGCTTAGCTCCAAAAATAAGGGTCAACGGAATAGCTCCAGGACCTACCATAAAAAATCAAAGACAGTCTGAAAAACATTTCAAAAAACAGTATTTAGCAACCCCTTTAAAAAGACAAGTTGATGTAGAACAAATATGCAATGCCGTTGACTTTTTTATAAAAAATAGATCTATTACTGGACAAGTTTTAGCTATTGATAGTGGACAAAATTTAAACTGGCAAACGCCAGATATTATGAGAGGAAAAGAATGAAAAAAATTAATCCTTTTCTTGCAGCAGCAATAATTTTGATTGGTGGTTTTTTTGCATTTAAAATAATGTCATTTTTAGGTTGCTATGTACGTATTGAGGATGGAAATGCATGTTGGAGTCTTACTATTTTTGGAACTAAATAATGAAAAAAAATAATTTAAAAATTGTCAAAATTGATAAAAATAAAAGTTTATTTAATTATGAGAAAAAAATACTAATTAATGAGTTAATTTTAGATTTAAAGCTTGGTTATTACGATTTTGAAAAAGAAAAATCACAAAAAGTTAAATTTAGTCTTGAAATAGACTATGAGGACAAAAAACCTTCAAGCGACAAAGACATAAAATCCATTGTTAATTATGGAACTATAGTAAAATTAATTACGAAACTTGTAAAAAAGAAACATTATAATTTCCTAGAAACATTAGCAGAAGCTGTTTTTGATGAACTATTTAAAGACAAAAGGATTGCTAAAATAATGTTAAAAATTGAAAAATTAGAAATCTTAAAACAGTGTTCATCTGTTGGTATTCAAATTACCAAAAAGAGGAGCCATGATAAGCTCTGAAATAGGAAAAGAAGTAATTAAAAAAGAGCTACCTTTGGTACCAAAACTTCCAGGCGTATACAGGATGCTTAATGAAAAGAATGAAATTCTTTATGTAGGTAAAGCTAAAAATTTACCTAATAGATTAAAAAGTTATATTGCAGAAAAAAATCATATAATTAGAACTGAACGAATGTTATCTCAAACAAGAAAATTAGAGATAACAACAACATCTAATGAAAGTGAAGCATTACTTCTAGAAGCAAATTTAATAAAAAAACATAAACCAAAATTTAATATCCTTTTACGTGATGATAAGTCATTTCCATTTATATTTATTGGTAATAAAGATAAATGGCCTCAAATAAAAAGACATAGAGGAAAAAAAACAAAAGAAGGTTTTTACTTTGGACCTTTTGCTTCTGCTGGTTCAGCTAATTGGACAATCAAAATGATCCAAAAAATTTTTCATTTAAGAGTTTGTGATGACACCGTTTTCAAAAACAGAGAAAGACCTTGTATTTTATATCAAATAAAAAGATGTTCTGGACCTTGTGTAGGATATGTAAAAAAAGAGGAATACAGTCAAACAGTAGAAGATGCTATTGAATTTGTTTCAGGCAAATCTAGGAAAATTCAAAAAAATCTTTCTAATCAAATGGAAAAGGCAAGCGAGGATCTTGATTTTGAAAAAGCTGTAATTTTAAGAGATAGAATTAAAGCATTAAACATAATTCAATCTTCACAGAGAATTAATGAAGCAAACTTAGTTGAGGCAGATGTTATTGCTGGATATAAAGAGTCTGGAAAAACTTGTATTCAAGTATTTTTTTATAGATCAAAACAAAATTGGGGTAATCAAGCTTTTTTCCCAAAACACGATCCAGATGAAAAGTTTAGTGAAATCCTTAATTCATTTGTTTCTCAATTTTATGAAAATAAAAGTGTTCCTTCGTCAGTTATTCTTTCAGAAGAAATAAAGGA
>CABZHY010000036.1 GCA_902525565.1 uncultured Pelagibacteraceae bacterium | reverse complement strand
CAGAATTATTAGAATATATAAAAAAAATTAAAGATAATGAAAATGGAAAAATAACAGAAGATGCTTTAAAGCTTATAGTAAAAATTTCGGAAGGTTCTGTAAGAGATGCTTTATCATTATTAGATAGAGCATTATTAAGTTTGGATGATGGAAAGGAATTGGATTTAAATTCAGCTCAGAAAATTTTTGGATATTTCGATAAATCTCAATTAATTGATTTATTTGAGTTGATTTTAAAAGGTGAAGAAACAAAAGTAATAAATATTTATAGAAATATTTATGACCAAGGTGTTGAACCAAAAGTTTTTATTAATGACTTCTTAGAGTTACTTTATTACTTCAAAAATATTAATTCTTTGACATTAGAAAGTACAAACTTTTCATTAAATGACGAAGAATTTTCTAAAATTAAAAATTTATCAAATCAAATAGATTCAGAAGTATTGATATTATTTTGGCAATTTGCCATTTCTTCTCTCGAAGAAATTGATATTGTTTCCAACCAACACCTTTCAATTGAAATGTTCTTAATAAGACTAATGCATTTAAGTTCTGTAAAATCTAAAAATAAAGTTGAAAAAGTTGAGAGTGATTTGAAAAGTGAAAATTTAGTTAACAATAAAGAAAATGAATTAACTTCAAAAACAATCAACCAAATTAAAAATATTGCACAAGAAGAAAAAACTAAACCAGAAGTAAAAACAGAAATTAAAGCAGAAAAAAAAATTAACATAAATACATTTGAGGATCTAGTTGAATTCTGTTTAAAAAAAAAGGAGATTAAATTGAAATACGAATTAGAAAAAAATGTTAATCTCGTAAAATTCGAAAAAAATAGAATTGAAATATCTTTTAATGAAAGTTTAGACAAAGATTTTGTAAAAGATCTATCATCAAAACTTTTCGAATGGACTGGTGAGAGATGGATTATTACATTTAGTTACTTAAAAGGGCAAATGTCTCTAAAAGATAAAGAAAAAAATGTAAAAAAACAACTAATAGATGAAATGAAAAATTCAGAAATATTTAAAAGTGTGTTGGATAGATTTCCTGATGCAGAATTAATAGATGTAAATTTAAAAAAAGATGGAGTTGATAATGACTGATTTTAGTAAAATTTTAGATAAAGCAAAAGAACTTGAGGCCAAAATGAAAGAAAGCCAACAAAAGATTAAGGAAATTAGAGTTGAAGGAGTTTCGGGTTCAAATTCTGTAAAGATAACTTTGGATGGAGAGGGAGAGATGCAAACGATAAAATTATCTGATGAAATTATGAAAGAAGACAAAACCATAATTGAAGATTTAATTGTTGCAGCACATAATAGTGCCAAATCTCAACTTAAATCAAAAACAACTGAGGAAATTTCAAAAGCAACAGGTGGGTTTGGAATTCCAGGTTTCAAATGGCCCTTATAAAATATGGAAAATGGTAATGAGATAGATGATTTAATTAAACTGATTTCAAAATTGCCTGGCTTGGGTCCTAAATCAGCAAAGCGGATTGTGTTAAAGTTAATTAATAACAGAGATGAATTAGTAAAGCCTTTAGCAAAATCATTAGCTGATGTTTATAAAAATATTTCTAGATGCAAAATTTGTGGGGCTCTAAAATCTATTTCAATAGAGTGTGATTATGAAAATTGTAAAATTGTAGATAAAAAATATGAAAAAATTTGTGTAGTAGAAAATATATCTGACCAGTGGAGTATAGAAAGTTCAAATATATATAAAGGTTATTTTCATATTCTAGGAGGCACTATTTCGTCAGCTGGACAAAAAAAAGAGGATTTATTAATTAGTTCTTTAGTGCAACGAGTTAAAAAAGATAAGATAGAAGAGGTCATACTTGCAACTAGTGCAACTGTTGAAGGTCAAACAACTGCATATTATATTCAAGATAGTCTAAAAAATGTGAATGTTAAAATTACTAAATTAGCACAAGGTTTACCAGTAGGAGGAGAAATTGAAAGTCTAGATGATGGGACTTTATTTTCTGCTTTTAAAAATCGATCTAATTTGGTTTCGAACTCAGATTAGATTTTTTTTTTAACCTATTTAAATGAAGTAATGGTTCAGTATAACCTGATGGTTGCTCTTTACCTTTAAACACTAAATCACACGCAGTTTGAAATGCTATAGACTTTTCATAATCACTACTCATTTTAACATATAGTGGATCATCTTTGTTCTGATCATCTACTATTTTGGCCATCTCTTTCATTATCTCAGTAACTTGTATTTTTGTTGTAATTCCATGATGAATCCAGTTGGCTAAATGTTGCGAAGAAATTCTTAGTGTTGCTCTATCTTCCATCAAGCCTATATTGTTAATATCGGGCACTTTAGAACAACCTATACCCTGATCAACCCATCTTACTACATAACCTAATAAGGTTTGTGCAGAATTTGAAATTTCTTTGTTTATATCTTCTACAGACCAATTAGGTCTATCTGCTATTGGGATAGTTAAGAGATCATCAAGCTTAGCTGGTTCTCTATCAATTATTTTTTTTTGTTCATTAAAAATATTTATTTCATGATAATGTAAAGCATGTAATGCAGCTGCTGTTGGAGAAGGAACCCATGCACAGTTTGCTCCTGCTTTTAAGTGTCCTGTTTTTTGCTCCATCATATCTTTCATTTTGTCTGGCATCGCCCACATTCCTTTTCCAATTTGAGCTTTACCAGAAAACCCACAACTTAAACCAATATCAACATTGTTGTTTTCATAAGCAGTAATCCATTTTGATGATTTCATATCACCCTTTTTAATCATAGGACCAGCCTCCATTGATGTATGCATTTCGTCACCAGTTCTATCCAGGAAGCCAGTGTTAATAAAAAAGACTCTATTTTTAAGACTTCTAATACACTCCTTTAAATTTGCTGATGTTCGTCTTTCTTCATCCATAATACCAATCTTACAAGTGTATTTGGGTAAATTTAGAACTTCTTCAACTTTAGAAAAAATTAAATTTGTAAATGCTGTTTCGTCTGGACCATGCATTTTAGGTTTAACAATATAAACTGATCCAGTTCTTGAATTATTTTTGTTTTTAATATCATGAAGTGCTGCTGCTGTAGTTATAAATGCATCCATAATACCCTCAGGTATTTCACTTCCATCTCTTAATAAAATTGAAGAGTTTGTCATTAAATGACCAACGTTTCTAATAAGCAAGAGACTTCTACCATGCAACTTTAAACCTTTGCCATCTTTTGAGATATAACTTCTATGTGGATTTAATTTTCTTTCAAATAATTTACCCTCTTTTTCAAATTTTGACTTAAGATCTCCTTTCATTAGACCTAGCCAATTTCGATAACAGATAATTTTATCTTCTGCGTCAACCGCTGCCACACTATCTTCATTATCACAAATTGTTGACACCGCAGATTCTAGTATTATATCGCTAATTCCAGCATGATCTTGTTGGGCAGCAAAAGCTCTTGAGTCTTTTAGAATTTCAATATGTAAATTATTATTTTTTAAAATAATTGCAGATGGATTATCACTCTCACCTCTGTGTCCAATAAATTTATTTTCATCCTCTAAATCAAAAATATCAGCACCTTTCAAAACTTTTAATTTTCCAAATTTTACAGCAAAACTTGTAATTTTATCCCAGCTTAATCCCGCTAATGGAAAGTATTTATCTAAAAAATTTCTTCCATATTTTATAACCATTTCACCTCTTAAAGGATCATATCTTTCAGATACGCTGTCTTCAGATTGTTCAATTACATCAGTACCATAAAGACTATCATATAAACTCATCCATCTTGCATTCGCAGCATTTAATGCATACCTTGCATTCATGACAGGTACAACCAACTGAGGTCCAGCTATACTTGCAATTTCTTCATCAACATTTTTTGTTTCTATTTTAAAATCAGGCCCTTCTTGTTTTAAATAACCAATTTCTAATAAAAATTTTTTATACTCATCTAAATTAAATTCTTTACCTTTATTTTTGATATGCCAATCATCTATTTTCTTTTGTAAATCTTCCCTTAATTTTATTAGTTCTTTATTTTTTGGAGCTAGCTCATCAAGGGTTTTTTCAAGACCTGACCAAAAGCTTTCTGAAGATACATTTGTATTCTTTAATAATTCATCATTTACAAAGTTTGATAGCTTCTCAGATACTTGTAGATTATAAATTTTAACGTATTTTTTTTGCATAGCACTTAACTTTGTACCCCATCTGTATTTTTGCCTGAGAGCTTTACTCCTTCGGCGGAAATTAATCTCTTTCCAGAGTGTTATGCTTTAATCGGTCCTTTTGCCTGAGAGTTTCCGGGGTGGTTGCTCCTTCGGCGCTATAATTAGTCTCTCCCGATGATCAATTAGTATCCGTTAAAAGAATTAAGTCAATTAATAAGAATTTCGCTCTATTTACGATCATTTTATTGCCTTTTTTGTATTTTAACCATCCGCTATAAATAAATTATGAAAAATTACCTAAATTTTGAAACAGAAATTAAAGATCTAGAAAATGAACTAGAAAAATTAAAAGATCCCTACAATCAAGAGGGATTGTCTGAGGTAGATACACAAAAAATTTCAAGTACTCAAAATGAAATAGATGAAAAATTAAAAAATATTTACTCTAATTTAGATCCATGGCAAACTACTATGGTTGCTCGTCACGAGGATAGACCAAAAGCAAAATTTTTTATCGATAATTTGTTTGATGACTTTATCTCACTATCTGGAGATAGATATTACGGAGAGGATAAATCAGTTTTAACTGGATTTGCGAAATTTAATGGAAAATCTGTATTAGTTATAGGTCAAGAAAAAGGAGAAGATTTAGATAGCAGAATTGAGAGAAATTTTGGAATGATGAGGCCTGAAGGTTATAGAAAAACCATCAGGTTAATGAACTTAGCAAATAAATTTAATATTCCGATAATCTCTTTTATTGATACTCCAGGAGCATATCCAGGAGTTGGTGCCGAAGAAAGAGGTCAAGCAGAAGCAATTGCCAAATCAATTGAGTGCTGTATGGAACTTAAGGTTCCAACAATTGCAATAATTATAGGTGAGGGTGGTTCTGGTGGAGCAATAGCATTAGCCTCTTCAAACAAAGTTCTTATGTTAGAAAATGCAATTTATTCAGTAATATCTCCAGAGGGATGTGCAACTATTCTTTGGAGAGATCCGAAAAAAATGCTTGATGCTGCAAAAGCTATGAAGCTTTCAGCTAAAGATTTATTAAAATTAAAAGTTATAGATGAAATAATTGACGAACCTTTAGGTGGTGCACACAGAGATAGAGATATAATATTAAACAATGTCAGACAAACTTTGACAAAAAATTTGAATTATTTTGATGAATTATCCTCAGAAGAAATAATGAGTGAGAGAAAAAATAAATTTCTTAAAATTGGTAGAAACG
>CABZHY010000035.1 GCA_902525565.1 uncultured Pelagibacteraceae bacterium | reverse complement strand
TAGCTTAATTAGCTATTTAAAAAGTAAAAATTTAAGAAGAGAAGTGTGGACGGTTAAGGTTACCAAAAATTTGTCGTACACACTTCAATCACATATAAATTTTATTCTTAGGATTTATATGGAAGCTAGTGTGCGCCGTTTTTAAACTTGAGAGTTTGATCATGGCTCAGAACGTACGCTGGCGGCACGCCTAACACATGCAAGTCGAACGAAGTAGCAATACTTAGTGGCAGACGGGTGAGTAACATGTAGGTATCTGCCCTTTGGCCTGGAATAACACGAGGAAACTTGTGCTAATACCGGATAAGTCTTTACGGAGAAAGCTTTATGCACCATTGGATGAGCCTGCACTTGATTAGTTTGTTGGTGGGGTAATGGCCTACCAAGACTGTGATCAATAGCTGATTTGAGAGGATGATCAGCCACATTGGGACTGAGACACGGCCCAAACTCCTACGGGAGGCAGCAGTGGGGAATCTTGCACAATGGAGGAAACTCTGATGCAGCGATGCCGCGTGAGTGAAGAAGGCCCTTGGGTTGTAAAGCTCTTTCGTCGGGGAAGAAAATGACTGTACCCGAATAAGAAGGTCCGGCTAACTTCGTGCCAGCAGCCGCGGTAATACGAAGGGACCTAGCGTAGTTCGGAATTACTGGGCTTAAAGAGTTCGTAGGTGGTTGAAAAAGTTGGTGGTGAAATCCCAGAGCTTAACTCTGGAACTGCCATCAAAACTTTTCAGCTAGAGTATGAAAGAGGAAAGCAGAATTTCTAGTGTAGAGGTGAAATTCGTAGATATTAGAAAGAATACCAATTGCGAAGGCAGCTTTCTGGATCATTACTGACACTGAGGAACGAAAGCATGGGTAGCGAAGAGGATTAGATACCCTCGTAGTCCATGCCGTAAACGATGTGTGTTAGACGTTGGAAATTTATTTTCAGTGTCGCAGCGAAAGCGATAAACACACCGCCTGGGGAGTACGACCGCAAGGTTAAAACTCAAATGAATTGACGGGGACCCGCACAAGTAGTGGAGCATGTGGTTTAATTCGAAGATACGCGCAGAACCTTACCAACACTTGACATGTTCGTCGCGACTTTAAGAGATTAAAGTTTTCGGTTCGGCCGGACGAAACACAGGTGCTGCATGGCTGTCGTCAGCTCGTGTCGTGAGATGTTGGGTTAAGTCCCGCAACGAGCGCAACCCTCACTTTTAGTTGCCATCATTTAGTTGGGCACTCTGAAAGAACTGCCAGTGATAAGCTGGAGGAAGGTGGGGATGACGTCAAGTCCTCATGGCCCTTACGTGTTGGGCTACACACGTGCTACAATGGTATCTACAACAGGAAGCAAAACCGCGAGGTTAAGCAAATCCTTAAAAGATACCTCAGTTCGGATTGCACTCTGCAACTCGAGTGCATGAAGCTGGAATTACTAGTAATCGTGGATCAGCGTGCCACGGTGAATGCGTTCCCGGGTCTTGTACACACCGCCCGTCACACCATGGGAGTTGGTTCTACCTTAAGGCAAGGTTTAAAACCCTTGACCACGGTATAGTCAGCGACTGGGGTGAAGTCGTAACAAGGTAGCCGTAGGGGAACCTGCGGCTGGATTACCTCCTTTCTAAGGATGAACAAAAATAAAATTTTGTTCTAAATAATATACAGGTAATGTTGACCGTCCTCATTTCTCTTCTTAAAGTAGTGTTTCTCTTGCATGGGGGCCGGTAGCTCAGTTGGTTAGAGCACACCCTTGATAAGGGTGGGGTCGAAAGTTCGAGTCTTTCTCGGCCCACCAATTTAAGATCTTGGGGGATTAGCTCAGCTGGGAGAGCGCCTGATTTGCATTCAGGAGGTCAGCGGTTCGATCCCGCTATCCTCCACCAGAACACTTAGTTATAAAAATTGTAAATAAAAATAATAATTAATATCAATATCTATATCCGAATATTAGTAATGTTATTAGCTAATGTTCAAAATAAAAATTTGATTCAACACAGAATTTTTTTCTGTGCATAAATCAAGCGTTTAAGGGCGTGTAGTGGATGCCTTGGCACTGAAAGCCGATGAAGGACGTGATATACTGCGATAAGTTTCGGGGAGCTGTATGTAAGTTTTGATCCGAAAATTTCCGAATGGGGAAACCCACCACTTTATGTGGTACTTTAAACTGAATACATAGGTTTAAAGAGACAACCTGGAGAACTGAAACATCTAAGTAACCAGAGGAAAAGAAATCAATTGAGATTCCGTTAGTAGTGGCGAGCGAACGCGGATTAGGCCAGTAGTTTTGTTAAAAAAATTTGAATAGTTTGGAAATGCTAACCATAGAGGGTGATAGTCCCGTATGAGTAATGTTTAACAAAATTCTTGAGTAAAGCGGGACACGTGAAATCCTGCTCGAATATAGGGGGACCACCCTCTAAGCCTAAATACTCTTCAGTGACCGATAGTGAACTAGTACCGTGAGGGAAAGGTGAAAAGAACCCCTATTAGGGGAGTGAAATAGAACCTGAAACCGCATGCCTACAATCAGTCGAAGCTCTTTTTAGAGTGACGGCGTACCTTTTGTATAATGGGTCAGTGACTTAATTTATTAAGCAAGCTTAAGCCATCTAGGTGTAGGCGCAGCGAAAGCAAGTCTTAATAGGGCGACAAGTTTAATGAATTAGACCCGAAAACGAATGAGCTTACCATGAGCAGGTTGAAAGTTGGGTAACACCAACCGGAGGACCGAACCAGTTGACGTTGAAAAGTCTTTGGATGACTTGTGGTAAGGGGTGAAAGGCCAACCAAATTCGTAGATAGCTGGTTTTCCGCGAAAACTATTTAGGTAGTGCGTTGAATAAATAGACGTTTAGAGGTAGAGCACTAAATGGGCTAGGGGGAAGAGATTCTTACCAAACCTAATAAAACTCCGAATGCTAAACGTTGTTCTTCAGCAGACAGACTGTGGGTGCTAAGGTCCATGGTCGAGAGGGAAAGAGCCCAGACCACCAGATAAGGTCCCCAAATTATGATTAAGTGTGAAAGGATGTGGAAATTCCTTAACAGCCGGGAGGTTGGCTTAGAAGCAGCCATCCTTTAAAGATAGCGTAACAGCTCACCGGTCTAATAGAGTTTCTGCGCCGAAGATGTAACGGGGCTAAAATCATATACCGAATCTGTGGATTTATAATTTTTTCGAAAGTTATAACTGGTAGCGGAACGTTCTGTAAGCCTGTGAAGGGATACCCGTGAGGGATCCTGGAGGTATCAGAAGTGCGAATGCTGACATAAGTAACGATAAAAGAAGTGAAAAACTTCTTCGCCGAAAATCCAAGGGTTTCTGCGCAAGGTTAATCCGCGCAGAGTTAGTCGGCACCTAAGGCGAGGGCGAAAGCCGTAGTCGATGGAAATAAGGTTAATATTCCTTAACCAGATGGTAGTGACGAATCTTGTAAGTTGTAAGCTCTTAATGGATTGAGTTTGCCGCGAAAAGGTTCCAAGAAATAGCTCCATCATTAGACCGTACCCTAAACCGACACAGGTGGATTAATAGAGTATATTTAGGCGCTTGAGAGAATGATGTTGAAGGAACTCGGCAAAATACTTCCGTAACTTCGGGATAAGGAAGACCTTCTTATAGGCAACTATGGGAAGGTGGCACAAGCCAGGGAGAAGCGACTGTTTATCAAAAACACAGGGCTCTGCTAACACGTAAGTGGATGTATAGGGTCTGACGCCTGCCCGGTGCTGGAAGGTTAATGCGGTTGGTGCAAGCTAACTTCTGAAGCCCCAGTAAACGGCGGCCGTAACTATAACGGTCCTAAGGTAGCGAAATTCCTTGTCGGGTAAGTTCCGACCTGCATGAATGGCGTAACGATTTCTCCGCTGTCTCCAACATCAACTCAGTGAAATTGAATTCTCCGTGAAGATGCGGAGTTCGCGTAGTTAGACGGAAAGACCCCGTGCACCTTTACTGCAACTTTACATTGGTATTAGGAAAAACATATTTAGCATAGGAGGGAGACATTGAAACAAAGGCGTCAGCTTTTGTGGAGTCACCAGTGAAATACCTCTTTTGTTTTTCTTGGTATCTAACTGATAGCCGTTATCCGGCATCAAGACATTGTATGGTGGGTAGTTTGACTGGGGCGGTCGCCTCCCAAATAGTAACGGAGGCGTGCGAAGGTAGGCTCAGAACGGTCAGAAATCGTTCGTAGAGTGCAATGGCATAAGCCTGCCTGACTGTGAGACTGACAAGTCGAGCAGAGACGAAAGTCGGTCATAGTGATCCGGTGGTTCTGAGTGGAAGGGCCATCGCTCAACGGATAAAAGGTACGCCGGGGATAACAGGCTGATACTGCCCAAGAGCTCATATCGACGGCAGTGTTTGGCACCTCGATGTCGGCTCATCACATCCTGGGGCTGGAGCAGGTCCCAAGGGTTTGGCTGTTCGCCAATTAAAGTGGTACGTGAGCTGGGTTCAGAACGTCGTGAGACAGTTCGGTCCCTATCTGCTATGCGTGTAGAAGAATTGAGAGGACTTGACCCTAGTACGAGAGGACCGGGTTGAACATACCACTGGTGGACCGGTTGTAGCGCCAGCTGCAGTGCCGGGTAGCTAAGTATGGACGAGATAACTGCTGAAAGCATCTAAGCGGGAAACTCACCTCAAAACTAGTTCTTCCTATAGAGCCGTGGTAGACCACCACGTTGATAGGCTGGATGTGGAAGCGCAGTAATGCGTGCAGCTGACCAGTACTAATAGCTCAATTGGCTTGATTTATGCACTGAAAAAAATTTTAAATTGCTTTAAACAGTAATGTTTATTAGTAATTTTTATAAGATAAAAATATTTATAAATTTACTGAGAGCAATATTGATATTATTTAAGAAAATATATTTCTATCTATTAAGATACCTAAAATTCTCTCATATAAAATGTCCTACGGAATATGGTGAGATTTACTTAGATTTTCAAAATGATGGTATAAGCCAACAACTTTTTTATTATAAAACAAGAGAGTCTGATAAGGTAGATTTGATCAAAAATTTGTTGCAACCGGGGGACGGAGTAATTGATTGTGGATCAAATATTGGAGCTTACCCAGTTCTCGAGTCTGGCTTGGTACAAAAGAATGGTTACGTGGTATGTGTCGAGCCCGATCCAAGAAATATATTATCACTTAAAAAAAATTATGATCTTATTAAATGTAGTAAAGATTTAATTGAAAAAGGAATTGGGAATGCAAATTACACAGCTCAAATTAATTTAAATAAGAAAACTAATATCTCCAGATTATACAGTATAAAAAATCCCTTTAAAGAATCTGGCGGATTTTTGAATAAAAATATAATTGATGTTGAAGTAATTAGTTTTCAAGATTTATTAAAATTCATTAAATTTGACTTAAAAAAAATTAAGTTACTAAGAATGGACATCGAAGGTGGAGAGTTGGATGTCTTAGAGTCTCTCTCAAATTGTCTTGAACATGTTCCAAATATTCAA
>CABZHY010000034.1 GCA_902525565.1 uncultured Pelagibacteraceae bacterium | reverse complement strand
TGGAAAAGATGCAACATATCCAATCACATTAGATTTAGTCATAGTTCCAGCAATTGTTCCCAAAATAGTTCTACCTTCATAGAATCTAGCTGCATAAGTTGCAACATTTGGATGCTCTCTTTTATATCCAGTAGCATGTTCAAATTTTACATTTGGAAACTCTTTTGCAACTTTGTTAGTAGGGTTCATATATCCAAAGCTAGTTGTAAAGATAATGTCATGACCAGAATTAGCTAATTGTCTAAGAACCCTTTCAGCATCAGCACTTTCTGGAACACCTTCCACGTATGTTGTTTTAAATCCGGCAGCTTCAACAGCTTTTCTACCTACATCATGCTGATAAGTCCATCCATGGTCACCAGTCGGACCAATATAAACAAATGCTGCTTTTACATCTTTTGCAACTGCAGCTACAGTTAATGTAAATAATAAAACTAAAGAAGAGACGAAAGAACGAATTAAAAATTTATGCATAAATTTATTTCCCCTTTTGATTTTTTTAATTAATTAAATTTAAATTAAATTATCTAAAAAAAAATGATTATTTTAAAATTAATTGTCTTTATGAAAAGATTTCCCCAAGGAACTAGGAGTACTTAGTCTTATTTTTCTACTATCACGAGAAATTACAACTAAAACTATTATTGTTACTATGTAAGGTAGGGCCGTTAAAAATTGAACAGGAATTCTTACTCCGATTGCTTGCATATGAAATTGAATAATGGTCAATCCACCAAAAATCATCGCACCGATTAAAATTTTAATAGGGTTCCACGTTGAGAAAACCACTAGAGCAAGTGCAATCCAACCTCTACCACCTGTCATATTTTCAATCCACTGTGGAGTATAAATCATTGACAAATACGCCCCTGCAAGACCACACATTGCGCCTCCATAAAGTATACAAGCGTAACGCACAAACCTTACATTTATTCCTTGATTAGAGGCAGACTCAGGCGAGTCTCCTACAGCTCTAACAATTAATCCAATTTTTGTTTTTTTTAAAAAGTAGCTAGTTATGAAGGGTAGGGCAAAAGCAAAATAAAAAACTATTGAATGACCAAATAATATTGGACTTAAAAGTGGTATTGTGTCTTTTAAACCTTCAAACAAAACAGGAAACTCTTTTCCAGGAATACCCACAAAGTTTTTTCCAATCATTGCAGAAATTCCTATTCCAAAAATAGTGAGAGCTAAACCAGTAGCGACATGATTTGTAATTAATGTTTGGGTAAGAAATGCAAAAATTGTTGAAATTAAAACTCCAGCTAACATTGCACCAAAAACTGCTATAATTAAACTTCCAGTAACCGTCATTAGTGCGAAGCCTGAAATAGCTCCTATGATCATCATTCCTTCAACACCAAGGTTTAGAACCCCCGATCTTTCAGTAATTAGTTCACCACAAGACGCTAAAATCAATGGAACAGCAGAGGCCATTATTGATGCAATTATTAGACCAACAAAATTCACATCGACAATCATTTTTTTGAACCTATTAATTTAAATTTGAAAAAGAGTAGGTAGTCAGAAGCAAGAAGGAAAAATAAAATCATCCCTTGAAAAACCTGACCTGTATATTTTGGTATTTGCATAAATATTTGTGCAGTTTCTGCACCTAAATAAGTGATTGCAACAACTAGAGATGCAAAAATTATTCCCACAGGATGTAAGCGACCTAAAAATGCAACAATAATTGCAGTAAATCCATAATCTGGAGATACTTCTCTATGAAGCTGTCCAATAGGTCCAGTTATTTCTCCAACTCCAGCTAAACCTGCGCAAGCTCCACTTATTAAAAAAACTAGGATAATCATTTTTTTACCTTTGTAGCCAGCATATTTTGCTGTCTTTAAACTAAAACCTGAAACTTTCATTTGGAAACCCAAATATGTTTTATAAAAAACAAACCAACTAATAACCACTGCGGCTAATGCTAAAAATATTCCTGCGTGAATTCTTAGTCCTTCAAATAATAAAGGAAGTCTTGCAGAGTCACTGAACTGTCTAGTTTCAGGAAAATTAAATCCTTCTGGATTACTCCAAGGACCGACAACAAGATAATCTAAAATTAATTTTGAAACATATACTAACATAAGACTTACTAATATCTCATTAGTATTGAAGTAAGTTTTTAATATTGCAGGTATTGACGCATATATCATACCACCAATTGCGCCAGCTAATATTACTATTGGTAGAATAAAGAAACCTTCTTGATCATAAAATAATAATGCAACTCCTCCTGAAACTATAGCCCCAAAAGTTAATTGACCTTCTGCTCCAATATTCCAATTGTTACTTTTAAAACAAAAAGATAAACCAATTGCTATTAAACAAAGTGGTGTGGCTTTTAATAGTAATTCACTAAAACCATATTTATCTGCAATTGGAACTATGAAAAAAAATTTTAGGGCTTCAAATGGTTTAAAACCTAAAATATAAAATATTATACCTCCCGCTATTAATGTGAGAAAAATAGCTAGGACAGGTGTAAAGAAAAATATAGCTTTAGAAGGTTGATCTCTTTTTACAATTTTAATCAATTTCCTCCTCCCATAAGTATCCCAAGTTTCTCAGAGGTAACATCCTCAGCATTCATTATTTTTGATAATTTTCCTCTATGGATTACTGAAATTTTGTCACTTAATTTTAACAACTCATCAGTGTCTGTTGATATTAATATTATTGATTTATTTTGTTCATTTATTTTAATTAATGTTTCATGAATATAATTTATAGCTCCAACGTCTAAACCCCATGTAGGATTAAAACAAATTAATAAATCTGGAGATGTTATTAATTCTCTTCCAATAATTAATTTTTGTAAATTTCCTCCAGATAAAAATTGGCTTTTTAAATCTATATTGTTAGTGTTTACATTAAATTCTGAAATAATTTTTTTTGAATGCTCTTTAATTTTGCTTTCATTTATTAATCCATTATTAAAAAAATTTGAGGATTTAAAATTGTTTAGAGCTACATTTTCAAAAATTGCCATTTGTGGAATAGCAGCTTGTTCAAGCCTATCTTCTGGAGAAAAAGCCATTAAATATTCTCTTCTTTCTTGAGGATTTAAATTCCCAATAAAATTTTTATTAAATTCTATGGAATTCTTATTTGATATAATTTCACCACTTAACACTTGAAATAATTCACTTTGGCCATTTCCTGAAATACCGGCGATTCCTAAACATTCCCCTCGATTTAGAGAAAAATTAATATCAACTAAGTTTGTTTCAAAAGGATCTTCACTTGTAAAATTAAGATTTGTTATTTTAATTAATTGTTCTGACGAAGTATTTTCCTTTTTTTTCTTAATTGTTTTTAAATCCTGACCTACCATTTTGTTAGCAAGAGATTCTATATTTTCATTATTGATTTGACTTACAGAGACCAATTTTCCTCTTCTCATCACAGCAACTTCATCACAAAGTTGCATAACTTCCTTTAGTTTATGGGTTATATAAATAATTAAAATTCCTTCCTCTGAAAATTTTTTTAATGATAAGAATAATTCACTGGTTTCTTGCTCTGTTAATACCGATGTGGGTTCATCCATAATTAAAACTTTTGGGCTTCTTATTAGGCATCTTATTATTTCTACTTTTTGTTTTTGACCTGCTGATAAATTGAGAACAGGAACATCAAGATCAACTGAAAAATTGTATTTTTTCATGATTGTATCTATTTTTTCTTTTAAATTTTCTCTTTGCTCATCTGAGTCTATTATTAAGTTTTCAAATACAGACAAAGTTTCAAAAAGATTAAAATGCTGGAATACCATCCCAATATCATTTTTTTTTGCATCTGATGGTGAATTAAGTTCTAGAATATTTTTATTTAAATAAATTTTACCTTCATCAGGAATGACTACACCTGAGAGAATTTTAACAAGTGTAGATTTTCCAGCACCATTTTCTCCAAGAAGAGCATAAATTTTACCACTATTAAACTCGAGTGAAACATCGTCGTTTGCAACACACCCAGGATATATTTTAGTTACATTTGAAATTTTAAGGTTTGTATTCATTAATTAATTTAATGGTATAGAATTTCCATCCTTATTTTTCTGATATTGACTCGATAAAATTAAATATTTTTTTTTAATTTCGTCTAATATGTTTAAAACTTTTTCTTTTTCTGAAGTAGGTAAATTATCAATAAGTAAATTTATGTTTTGACTTTTCCAATATAAATTTTCTTTATTATATTTTCCGTCACTAACATTAAAAACTTCCTTTAGTATATTCAGGTCATGAGGGATATTAAAATCATTATTTGTTGCTGCGTATGGAAACAAATAATAAAAATTATCAAATCCAGAAAAAGTGATTGCACTTAAGCACATACTACAGGGTTCATGTGAACTTAAAAACATGCAGTCTTTCTCATTGGGCCTTGTGTTTGCATCTAATTCATAAAATTTCTTTAGTGTATGCATCTCTCCATGCCACAACGGATTTTCTATTTCGTTATTTGTTTCAGCAATTACAACCGATAAATCATCCTTTTTAATTATTGCGGCCCCAAATATTTTACTACCTCTAGCAACACCCTTTTCAGTAAGAGGTAAGACTTTCTCTAAAAATATATTTAGTATTTTTTCTAAGGCTTTTTCATTCATATGCTTGAACCATCAAATAAAGAACACAATTGTTACTATAATTAAACTTAAAAGTAATAAGAAATAAATTATTTATACAACTTAAAAGTTAATAATTTATTAAAGCAAAAATGTTAATTTGAACTTATGTTAAAATTTAAATCAGCAATAAGCCTATTAATTATCATAATTTTTTTTTCAGGGTGTCAAACTGTAAAGGAAAAAACAGATGCAATTGTTGAAAAAGAAAATGAAAAATTAAGTAAATTCTTAGGAAAATCTGCCAGTGAACTTCAAATGGAACTTGGAAAACCAGACGAAGATTTTAAAAATGCTAAAGGTAATTTTGAACTAGTTTATAATAGCAAAAAATACCTAGTTCCTTGTGAACGAAGGTTTGAGATTAATTCAGAAAACATAGTCGTTGGTTTTGTATCAAACGGGTGTTTTTAAATTCGATGCTAGAAAAAAATCTGCTCATTATAGGTTTTTTAATTATACAAAACGAACTTATATAAATTAATCAGTTTTTAAGATTTACTCATACTTGTGGGGACCTCTCCCCACAAGCAAGGTTTAAGACTTATTTAATTTCAATAAGTTTCTTTTTTTTATGTTCTGGAATTATTCTTTCACAAGATATTGTTAAAAGACCATCTTTAAGTTCAGCACCATTAACTTTTACATCATCAGCAATAGTGAATGATCTTGCAAATTGTCTTTGAGAAATACCTTTATGAATAATTTCTCCATTAACATCACTGTCCTCAGGCTTATTAACTTGTTTTGTTCTTACTGTTAATAAATTGTCCTCAAACTCAACCTCGACGTCTTTTTTGCTAAAACCAGCTAATGCTACTTCAATTGCATAGTTGTCTTTGCCTGTCTTTCGTATGTTGTATGGTGGATAATTTGACTGCATCGTCAAATTCCCATTTCCCAACATATTTTCAAATTGGTCGAACATATCATCAAAACCAATTGAAAAAGGTCTAAGTGAGTTAAATATAGATAGATCCTTACTTGTCATAATATCCTCCTTTGTTAAGCAAGTTTATTTATGTAAGCCCCATTAGGCGACTTACTAAATTTATATGGGAATTAATTTGTTTTTTTCAAGATTTAAAGTTACTAAATTTTTTTTGAAATTTTTAATGCAAATGCATAGTCAATAGCAATTTCTTCTATTGCGCCATCTCTTCCTGATTTTCCACCATGACCAGCATTCATTTCGGTTTTCAAGAGAAGCAAATTATTATCTGTTTTATAGTCTCTAAGTTTTGCTGTGAACTTTGCAGGTTCATCAAATAAAACTCTATTATCACTTAAACTTGTTGTAATAAAGATATGTGGATAATCCATTTTTTTAATATTGTTGTATGGTGCATATGAAAAAATATAATCAAAGTGTTCTTTATTCTCTTTTGCATTTCCAAATTCGTCAAATTCTCCAACAGTTAAAGGTAAAGAATGATCTAGATTTGTTGTTAAAGAATCTACAAAAGGAACAGCCATAATAATTCCTAAAAATAATTCAGGATATCGATTGACAACAGCTCCCATTAATAATCCTCCAGCTGATCCACCCATTCCAATAATATTTCCTTTTGACGTATAATTCTTTTCAATCAAATATTTTGCTGCGTAAATATAATCTTCAAAAGTGTTTTTTTTGTTTGTTAATTTTCCCTCTTTCCACCATTTCATACCTTTTTCCATA
>CABZHY010000033.1 GCA_902525565.1 uncultured Pelagibacteraceae bacterium | reverse complement strand
ACCTTCTAAAGCTATGGGATAAGAAAAACCTCTTCCTAAAAACATAGAACCCTTCGCTTCATTAAATGTCGAGGATATTGCCTGAATATCATTATCATGTAACAAAGTTTTTTCTATTAATCTTGGAAGATTTTTTAAATCATTAATCTTTTCTTGGTATTCTTTTTTTTTAATCTCACTTCTCAAAAAACCTAATTTTAAAGCTAAAATGTATAAAACAAGTATTTGTCCAAGAAATGCTTTGGTAGATGCAACTCCAATCTCAGGACCACAATGAATTGGTAATACAAAATTTGAGTCTCTAGCAATTGAGCTTTCAATTACGTTTACAACAGCACAAGTCTTCATATTATTTTTATTGCAAAGATCTAGAGCTGCGTAAGTATTATTGATAACAAACAAAAGTAAAGATGAAGTTGTCTCAGAAAATATTTGGGAAAAAATTGAAGTTGAAAATACAAATGACGATTTACTTCCATTTCTTTTAACAATTCCGTTACAAAAACTTGCTTATTACTCTGCACTTAAAAAAGGTTATGATATTGATAAGCCAAGAAATTTGGCTAAATCTGTCACTGTTGAATAAACTTTAAACTCTGATAAAACATCTTCAGGTTGAATATGAAAAATTGGAAAAAAAATAGCTGGAGAAAATACCCTGTTAAACACATTCCTGAATATCCAGATAAAAAAGAACTGGATAAGGTTTTGGATAAGATTGGAACTTTTCCACCACTAGTTTTTGCAGGAGAAACAAGACATCTAAAAAGTCAATTAGCAGACGTGGTAGATGGAAAAGCTTTTTTACTTCAGGGTGGTGATTGTGCGGAAAGTTTTGCAGAATTCAATCCAGATAACATAAGAGATACTTTTAAACTAATGTTACAAATGTCTTTAGTTTTGACATATTCTGCTTCATTACCAGTTGTAAAAGTTGGTAGAATTGCTGGCCAATTTTCAAAACCTAGAAGCGCACCAACTGAAATAAAAGATGGAGTAGAGCTACCAAGTTATTTAGGTGATAATATAAATGCGATGGAATTTACTGAAAAAGCAAGAGTTCCAGATCCTAAAAGATTATTCAAGGCTTATTCGCAATCAGCTGCAACTCTTAATCTGATTAGAGCTTTTTCAAAAGGTGGTTTTGCAGATTTAAATAAAGTACACTTATGGAATTTAGATTATATTAAAAGAAGCCCACAGGCTAAAAAGTTTAAGGATCTTGAAGACAAAATTGCTGATGCCATAGCTTTCATGAGAGCATGTGGAATTACCTCAGATTTTAATAATAGATTGTACACTGTAAATTTTTGGACATCGCATGAAGCTTTACTACTTCCTTTTGAGGAATCTATGACCAGAACAGACTCTACTACTGGTGAAAATCATGATACTTCAGCTCATTTTGTTTGGATTGGGGATAGAACCAGACAATTAGATGGTGGTCATGTTGAATTTTGTAGAGGTATTGAAAATCCAATCGGAATTAAATGTGGACCGACTTTAAAAGCTGATGACTTAATTAATCTTTGTAATCGAATTAATCCAAAAAATGAAAAAGGCAAAATTACTTTAATATCAAGATTTGGAGCAGATAATGTCTCAAAATTTTTACCAAAATTAATTAGAGCAATAAAAAAAGAGGGACTGAATGTGATTTGGTCATGCGATCCTTGTCATGGGAATACAATTAAAGCAGTTACAGGTTTCAAAACAAGACCATTTAACAGTGTTTTAAAAGAAGTAAAAGAAGTTTTTGCATGCCATCAAAGTGAAGGAAGTTACGCAGGAGGTCTACATATCGAATTAACTGGTCAAGATGTAACTGAGTGTATAGGAGGTGCTCAAAAAATATCTGAAAAAGATTTATCCTCTAGATACCATACTCATTGTGATCCAAGACTTAATGGAAATCAAGCTTTAGAATTAGCATTTTTGATATCTGACGAGATAAAAAAGAATAGCTCTTATTCAAAAAATGCAGACAGAGCGGCATCTTAATACATTGTAAAAATTTAAATAATAAATAATAAACAATAAATAATCATGAATATTTCAGAAAAAGTAAAATTTATCTCTAATTGGATCAAAAACTACGTTGAAAATATGCCAATTAAGGCAGAATCATTGGTAATTGGAATATCTGGAGGAATAGATTCATCGGTATCAAGTACACTTAGTGCAATGACTGGTTTAAAAACTATTGTTTTGTCAATGCCAATCAAACAAAAATCACATCAACATGACTTAAGCTTGAAGCATCAAGAATGGTTAGTGAAAAATTTTAAAAATGTTGAAGCGCATACAATTAATTTAGACGAATTATTTTTAGCCTTTAATGCAAGCTTATCAAAATTTGATAGCGAGCATGGAATGGCTAATTCAAGAGCAAGGTTAAGAATGACAACTCTTTATCAAGTAGCTGCTGCCAATAAAGGAATTGTTGTAGGAACTGGTAATAAAGTAGAAGATTTTGGAGTAGGTTTCTATACTAAATATGGTGATGGGGGAGTTGATATTTCGCCAATAGCTGACTGCAATAAAACACAAGTCTGGGAGTTAGGAAAAGAGCTTGGAATTTTACAAGAGATTATTGATGCAGCTCCAACCGACGGATTATGGGATGACGGCAGAACGGATGAGGGTCAACTTGGACTAAAGTATAATGAACTAGAAGAAGCTATGGAGAATCCAAATTCTCCGAATCGTGCTAAATACGAAAATATTAGAAAACAAAATATGCATAAAATGGAGCCCATTCCTGTATGCATAATTCCAAATTAATCAAATAGATTCACAAATCTATAATTTAAGTATATCTCTTCAACTATGGGTAAAGATATTTTTTTAACTAATAATCTTACTAACAAAAAAGAAAAATTTGTTCCTAAAGATAAAAATAATGTACGAATGTATGTTTGTGGTCCAACTGTTTATGATGATCCGCATATTGGGAATGCTAGACCAGTAGTTGTATTTGATATTCTTTTTAAAATTTTAAAAAATAAGTATCCAAATGTAACTTATGTAAGAAATATTACAGATGTAGATGATAAAATAATAAAATCATCAAAGGAAAATAATATTTCAATTTTAGATCTTACAAAAAAAATTACTAAAAGTTTTAACGAAGATTGTATTTATCTTAATTGTGAAAAACCAAATCATGAGCCAAAAGCAACCGAGCATATTTCTGAGATGATAGAAATGATCTCTGAATTAATAAAAAAAGGATTTGCATATGAAAATAAGAAGCATGTTTATTTTGAGGTAAAAAAATTTGAAGAATTAGTTGCAGGATCAAGAGTTCAAGTAAGTGATGACAAAAAAAATCCTGAAGATTTTGTTCTATGGAAACCCTCGGAAACATACGAGCCATCATGGGACTCACCTTGGGGAAAAGGAAGACCTGGTTGGCATTTAGAATGTTCAGCTATGTCTAAAAAATATTTAGGAAAAGAATTTGATATTCATGGAGGAGGTGTTGATTTGTTATTTCCTCATCATGAAAATGAAATAGCTCAATCTAGATGTGCAAATGATAGCAATGTTTTTGCTAATTATTGGTTGCATAATGCCTTTATTACAATGTCTAATGAAAAAATGGCAAAATCCCAAGGTAATATTTTAAAAATTAAAGATTTTAGAAATAATAAAAGTGGTCAAGTTTTAAGATTGGCTTTAATGAGTGCACATTACCGACAGCCACTCGAATGGAATGACAAGCTTTTAGAGAACTGTGAAAACACAATTAGTAAGTGGTATAATGTTTATCTAAACATTCAAACAAAACTCAAAATTTCAGAAGAAATTCTAAAACCTCTTCTAGATGATTTAAACACACCAGGTTATATTGCTAATCTACATAAATTATATGAGAAAGCATTAAAAGGTTCCGATGGAGATAAAAAACTCTTTATTTCAGCATGTCATTTTATTGGATTATTGAATGAAACTAAAGAGGATTGGTTTAAATTTAAGAAAAGCAAGCTATCAATTTCTGAAAATGAAATTTTAATTAAAATAAATCAGAGAAATGAAGCTAGAGTTAATAAAAATTATGAGGAAGCTGATAAAATAAGAGACGAACTTTTAGACAAAGGTGTTTTAATAGAAGATAAAGATGGTAAAACGGTCTGGAAATTTAAATGAGTAAGGATCGGTTATATATTTTTGATACAACGCTGCGTGATGGTGCACAAACACAAGGTGTGGACTTCTCAATTGACGATAAAGAAAAGATATCAGCCTCTCTAGACTCTTTAGGTGTTGATTATATAGAAGGGGGATGGCCTGGAGCAAATCCTACAGATACTGAATTTTTTAACAAGGAACATAATTTTAAATCAGCAAATTTAACTGCGTTTGGAATGACAAAAAAAAATGAACATAGCGCTGAGAATGACCCAATGCTATCTTCATTGTTAAATTCAAAAAGTTCATCAGTTTGTTTGTTTGGTAAATCATGGGATTTTCAAGTGGATATAGCTCTTGGTATTTCAAATGATGAAAATCTTTCAAATATTAGCGAAAGTGCAAAACACATAGTTAAATCTGGTAAAGAATTCATTTTTGATGCGGAACATTTCTTTGATGGATATAAATCGAATCCTAAATATGCAATCTCTTGCTTAAAAGCAGCATATGATAATGGTGCTAGATGGATTGTTTTATGTGATACTAATGGCGGAACCCTTCCTCATGAAGTATCTAAAATTATTAAAGAAGTTACCAAATATATTCCTGGTAAAAATTTAGGAATTCATGCTCATAATGATACTGAAAATGCAGTAGCTAACAGTTTAGTTGCTGTCCAAGCAGGAGTTAGACAAGTTCAAGGTACTCTAAATGGATTAGGAGAGAGATGTGGAAACGCAAATTTAGTTTCACTAATTCCAACTTTTTTTTTAAAAAAAGATTTTTATGAAAATTATGAACTAAATATTAAACGTGAAAATTTGAAAAAACTAACTCAATGCTCAAGATTATTAGATGAACTATTAAATAGAAAACCAAACAAACATCTTCCTTATGTTGGTGCTTCTGCCTTTTCACATAAAGGTGGCATGCATGTTTCTGCTGTTCAAAAAGATCCAAAAACTTACGAACATATTAATCCAGAAGAAGTTGGAAATTCACGAAATATAGTTGTTTCAGATCAGTCTGGTCAATCAAATATTATGTCTAGATTAAACCTTATAGGAATAAATGTTAAAAAAAGTGATCCAAAAATTAAAAAACTTTTAGAAGAGGTAAAGGATAGAGAATTTATTGGTTATAGTTATGATGGTGCAGATGCATCTTTTGAGTTGTTAGCTCGAAGATTAATGGGAGAAATACCAAGATATATATCTATTAATGAATATGATGTTTCGGTGAAGAAAGATAATTCAGGAGAAATTGTTTCATACGCAAAAGCTCAATTAGAGGTAGATGGAAAAAAAATTTTATGTGAAGGGCAAGGAAACGGACCTGTTAATGCTCTAGATAATGCAATTAGAAAGAATGTTAATAAGCTTGCTAAATACTCAGAATATTTAAAAGATTTAAGACTCGTTGATTATAAGGTAAGAATTTTAAATACTGGTACAGAAGCTGTAACAAGAGTAAGTATTGAGAGTACAGACTCCAATGGTGTAAACTGGTTTACTATTGGCGTATCACCAAATATAATTGATGCTTCATTTAAAGCTTTAATTGATAGTCTGGATTATAAGTTATTTAAAGATAAAGCTCCTGGCAGTTTGTAAGGATGAAAGTTAAAAAATTTTCAAAAAAACCATTAGATATAAATACAAGAATTGGAGCTAAACCTATTATTTGTTATCCAAATACAAACATTGAAGAAAAAAATTTAAGTATTTTACATTCTGCCAGAAAACACTTGGTTAAAAAAAATGAAGTTATTATTCCTCCTAGAGACGCAAAAACATTTAACGTTAAATTCGGAGAGTTTTTTAGAATTGAGAGTGTAGAGGGACCTCAAGTAGGAGATTTAAATTTATTTAATTTAAATAATTTAGAGGAAAAATTTTATTCTGGTAAAACTAGAGCTCTCTATGGAACCCATCTTTCGGTAGGAGATAAAATGTTTAGTAGTTTTCCATATCTTAGATCTTTAGCAACGATAACTTGGGATACTTTAGATTGGTATGATTATGACAAAGATGGGGGGTCAGTTCATGATGTAATTGGCACAAGATGCGACCCGTATACCTCTAAACTTCTGAGCGATATTGATTATCACTATTGTTGTCATTCAAATTTAACGAGAGCTTTAGTCAAAGAAAAAAAAATCCAATTAGACAATGCGGAAAAGATAGTTCATGATGTATTAAATGTTTTTATGTTAACTGGATTTACTAATGATACTAAACAATACTTTATGAAAGCAAGCCCTGTTAGACCTGGTGATTATTTAGAGTTTTTTGCTGAAACAGATTTATTAGGTGTTCTTTCCGCTTGCCCAGGTGGCGATTGTGGAT
>CABZHY010000032.1 GCA_902525565.1 uncultured Pelagibacteraceae bacterium | reverse complement strand
TTCATACCCACACCAAATCTCATTCTTAAAACTCTTTCTTCTCTTGGGGTAAGTGTAGATAAAATTTTAGTAGTTGCTTCACCAAGATTTGATTTGATCGCTTGTTCTAGAGGGGCTAAAGCTTTTGTATCTTCTATAAAATCTCCCAAACTACTATCTTCCTCATCACCAACTGGTTTTTCTAACGAAACTGGCTCTTTTGAAATTTTTAAAACTTTTCTAACCTTGTCTAAAGGCATTCTTAGTTTTTTAGCTAACTCTTCTGGTGTGGCTTCTCTTCCAAACTCACTTAGTATTAATCTTTGTGTTCTTACTATTTTATTTATTGTTTCAATCATATGCACAGGTATACGAATAGTCCTAGCTTGGTCAGCGATTGACCTCGTTATAGCTTGTCTTATCCACCAAGTTGCATACGTCGAAAACTTATAACCCCTTCTATATTCAAATTTATCAACTGCTTTCATTAACCCAATATTTCCCTCTTGAATCAAATCTAAGAATTGAAGACCTCTATTTGTATATTTTTTTGCGATAGAAATTACCAATCTTAAATTAGCTTCAACCATTTCTTTTTTTGCTATTCTGGACTCTTTTTCACCTTTTTGGACTCTGCTCACTAATTTTTTAAAATCTGTTACAGAAATACCAAGCTTATTGCTAATCTCTACTAATCTTTCTCTTATATTTTTAAACTCTTCCTTATTTTTGCTAAAAAAACTTTTCCAAACTGTGTTAGTATCTAAAAATTTTTTAAGATTTGGATTTATCTCATTGCCAATATAAAATTTTATAAATTCATTTCTAGATATTTTGTGATCCAATGCTAACCTTAAAAGATTACCTTCCAAAGAGACTATTTTTTTATTCTCAACATAGTGTTTCTGAACTAATTCCTCCAAAACTGAAGGTGATAACTGAAGAGATTTAATATTTTTTAAAATGTCGTTTACTATTTTTTCATAACTTTTTTCTTTTGAGGCCGAAAAATTTTGAGTATTTAAAACGCAAAATAATTTTTCTTTCTGATATTTAATTAATTTAAGGTATTCTTTCGTTAGTATATTGATTGTTTTTAAGACCTTGGGTTTAATTTCTGTTTCCATTGCTGCAAGAGTTGGATTAAAATCATCTTCATCGTCAGATGAACCTTCGTCTTTATCAGCTTCTCCTGAATTTTTTTGTTTTGCACTTGGTCCAGTAGTCTCGTCTTCCATATAATTTGTATCAATATCAATGATTTCTCTTACTAAGATTTCATCTTTTTGTAACTTCTCATTCCATTCAAAAAATTGTTGTGCTGTTATAGGACTTTGAGAAAGTGCAATTAACATAATATCTTTTCCAGCTTCTATTCTTTTTGCAATTGCAATTTCACCTTCTCTTGAAAGTAACTCCACTCCTCCCATTTCGCGCAAATACATCCTTATAGGATCATCGCTTTTTTCAATTGTTCTGCCTTCTTCTTTATTTGTGCTTTCTTTTTTCCTTAAAACTTTAAAATCAGATTTCTTTTCAACTAAAACAATATTTTCATCTAAAATATGAATAAATGCTTGCGCTAAGTTTTGATCTGATAAGTTTCTTTTTCCTAATGATTTACTCAATTCTTCATGAGTTATAAAACCTCTGTGGGTTCCTCTCCCCATTAGTCTTGCGAATGATTTTGTAATAATTCTTTCCACGATATTTTGAATTTAGAAATCCTATATAATGTCAATTATATAAAAATCCATTACTAATTTAGTCAGTTTAATTGAGATTCTGCTTTTTTTTGAGCTCTTTTAACTCATTAAATGTTGTCTCGCTCATATCTACTGAAAACTTTGATTCTAACTCTTGAATTCTAAACTGTAGATCGTAATTCATTAAATCTCTGGATATGTCCTCCAGCAATTCAATAATTTTTTGTTGATCATTTGATTGATTTTTAAGGATGTATTTAATTGGTGCAAATTTATTGATTTTTTCTATCAACTGATCATCAAAATTCAAATTTTGAATTGTAATTAGTTCACCAGTTCTCAATTTTTGAATTATTTGATTAAATATCTTCTTATTTGTTTCAGTAAATAATTTAATGTCTTCAAGCAAATGGATATTAACTTGAAATAAATTTAAGTTGTTTATCAACAAATATAAGAGTGAAAACTCTTTTAATTCTACTCCAGTCAAAGACTGACTTTCTTGAAAGTATTTTTTTGTACTTTCTAAAGATTTTGTCTTTTTTAAAAAAAATTTTTTATTATTTTGGTTAGAGTGTGGAGTTAAATCTGCAATTTTTTCTAAAAAATATTCTAAAACATATTTTTTTATAAAATCATCTTTAATTGTATTGGCAATACCTCTCAGTTTTTTTTCAAAAATAGCCATCGATGATGGATTATTTTTAGTTTGTTTTTTGTAATGACTAAAAATAAATTGATGAATTGATAATTTGGTCTGCTTTGTAAAATCTACAAAATCAGCCTTGCCATTTTTATTTACATAGCTATCTGGGTCTTCTTTATCTGGAAGAAACAAAAATGAAATTTGTTTTTCTGGTTTAAGTTCTTTAATTGAATTTTCTGCTGCTCTAACAGCAGCTTTGTATCCACTTTCATCACCATCAAAGCAGATTATAATATCATCAAAAAATTGGTTTAAAGTTAAAATTTGCTTGTCGGTTAAAGACGTACCAAGATTTGCTACTGCATTATCTATTCCATTTTTACTTAGACCTACTACATCCATATATCCCTCAACCAGATAAATGTGATCAACTGTATTAGAAAGTTTTCTTGCTATGTCTAAATTATATAAATTTGATCCTTTTTTAAAAAAGTTTGTTTCAGGTGAATTTATATATTTAGCTAAGTAGTCTAATTTTTCAATTATTCTTCCGCCTAGTGCTATTGGTTGACCTGAAATATTATTAATTGGAAATATTAATCGACCTCTAAATCTTTCGATATAAATTTTTTTTTTTTCATCTAAATAAAATAAACCAGTTTCTACTAAAGTCTGTTCGCTATGAACTTTTTTTAATTTTTCGAAAAAATTTGGATTTTTTTCTATATACCCTATTTTAAATTTTTTTACTTCATCTTTACCTAGTGATCTATTTTTTAAATAATCTCTTGCAATTGAATAATTTTCATTTTTTAAAAGTTCATTGTGATAAAAATCTACGTAATTATTAAAAATAGATTTATACTCATTCCATTTTTTCTCTCTTTCTTCATCTTGTTTTGAAAACATGTATGGCTGCATCCCTGCCAATTGAGCTAAGTATTTAACTGCCTCTCCAAATTTTAAATTTTGAGTTTTCATCACAAAATCAAAAATGTTGCCATGTTCTGAAGTTGCAAAACAATGATAAAATTCTTTTTCATCATTTACAGTAAATGAGGGTGTTTTTTCATTTTTGAAAGGTGATAAACCTACATATTCTTTGCCTCTTTTTTTTAAAGAAACGCTCTTTGATACTACCGTTGAAACTTTCAACCTATTTTTAATTTCATCAAGATACTCTTTTGGATATTTCATTATTTGTTCAACAATTCTTTGATAAACGATCCTGCTTTAGAAAAATCAATTTCATCTGCATGAGTTTTTTTAAGTTCGCCCATAACTTTTCCCATATCTTTTAATGAATTTGCTCCAATTTTCAAAATAACATCTGCACAAATTTTCTTGGTCTCCTCTTCACTAAGCTGTTTTGGTAAAAAACTTGTTAAAATATCATATTCATTTTGCTCAATCTCTAAAAGATCTGTTCTATTATTTTTTTTATAAATATCGATTGATTCGGCTCGTTGTTTAACCATTTTTTTTAAAAGTATCTTAATATCATCATCATCAGTTTCTTTTTTGTTAGGGCCTGATCTATTTACAATGTCTAAATCCTTAATGGAGGATAATATTAACCTATAGGTTGATATTTTATTTTTATCTTTAGATTTTAAAGCATTTTTATATTCGTTTTCGATAGTCTGTTTTAATGACATAATTTTTTAATCTACTTTAAAGAAAAAATTCTTCAAAAGAAAAATTGTTTTTTTACAATTTTATATTACATCTCTGTTGCGATAATAAAGCAATTATTGTATTAACCTTTAACTCATGAGTTGTAATTGATCAAAAAAGCAAAAAAAACTAACTCAAAAATAAAATCTCAAATCAATACAGGCGTTTTAGTTCTTGAAAACAAAAAGGTATTTAAAGGAATTGGAATTGGATACCAAGGAGAAGCCACAGGCGAAGTTTGCTTTAATACTTCCTTAACAGGCTATCAAGAAATCATCTCTGATCCATCATATGCAGGTCAAATTATTAACTTTACCTTTCCCCATATTGGAAATGTTGGAACTAATAAAGAGGATCATGAGTCTGATAAGATATGGGCTAGAGGAGTGATAATCAATTCTGAAATAACTTCACCCTCAAACTATAGATCATTCCAACATTTAGATGCTTGGCTTAAAAAAAATAAAATTGTTGGAATTACTGGCTTAGACACCAGAGGCCTAACAAACTTTATAAGAGACAAAGGCGCCCCCAAAGGCACTATTAGTTATTCAAAAAAAGGAAAATTTAATATTAATAAATTGATCAACTCTACAATAAAATGGAGTGGATTAAAAAATCTTGATCTAGCTGAAGTAGTCTCAACACAGAAAAATTATATTTGGAAAGGTCTTAAAACCTGGAAAAAAGAGTTTGGATATAAAAAAAATAATAAGAACTCATTTCATGTTGTTGCAATTGATTACGGAATTAAAAAAAATATCTTAAGATATTTTTCTGACTTCAACTGTAAAGTTACAGTTGTCTCCTGTAAAACTAGTGCCCACACAATTTTAGCTTTAAAACCAAATGGAATATTTTTATCAAATGGTCCTGGTGATCCAGCTGCAACAGGGAAATATGCAATAGAAATTATTAAAGATCTAATTAAAAAAAATTTACCAATATTTGGTATTTGTTTGGGACATCAAATTTTAGCATTAGCATTAGGTGGCAAAACAAAAAAAATGAAGCTTGGTCATAGAGGGGCAAATCACCCTGTTAAAAATTTAATTCATGATAATGTAGAAATAACAAGCCAAAACCATGGATTTGAAGTAGTTAAAGAAACATTGCCAAAAAATATTGAGGTCACACATAAATCTTTATTTGATAATAGTATAGAAGGTATCAAATTAAAAAATAAACCAGTCTTTTCAGTTCAATATCATCCGGAGTCTAACCCAGGACCTCAAGATAGTGCTTATTTGTTTCAAGAATTTATTAAGAACATGAGAAAAAATGCCAAAAAGAAAAGATATTAAAAAAATATTAGTTGTAGGAGCTGGTCCAATAATTATAGGACAAGCATGTGAATTTGATTATTCAGGCACACAAGCATGTAAAGCTCTAAAAGATGAGGGTTATAAAGTAGTTTTAATAAACTCAAATCCTGCAACTATTATGACAGATCCAGATGTTGCAGATAAAACTTATATTGAACCAATTACACTAAATGTATTGGAAAAAATTCTTAAGAAAGAAAAACCCGATGCAATTCTTCCAACGATGGGAGGACAAACTGCACTTAATCTTGCAATGGAAGCAGAGAAAAAAGGAATTCTAAAAAAATACAAAATTGAGTTGATAGGAGCAAATTCAAAAGCAATTTCTAACGCCGAAGATAGAAAAAAGTTTAGAAAAAATATGATTGATATTGGTTTAGATTTACCAAAGTCTGAAATCGTAAATAACAATAAACAAGCTTCAAAAGTTTTAAAAAAAATTGGTTTACCAGCAATTATAAGACCTGCCTTTACACTTGGTGGACTTGGTGGAGGAATAGCTAAAACTAAAAAAGATTATTTTAAGATTGTTAAAAATGGATTGCACGAGTCTCCTGTAAGCCAAGTTCTTGTAGAAGAATGTTTAGAGGGGTGGAAAGAATTTGAGATGGAGGTTGTAAGAGATAAGAAAGATAACTGTATCATCATTTGCTCAATTGAAAATATAGATCCAATGGGAATTCATACGGGCGACTCAGTAACAATCGCACCAGCTCTTACACTTACAGATAAAGAATACCAAGTAATGAGAAATGCATCTATCGCATGTTTAAGAAAAATTGGAGTTGAAACTGGAGGATCAAATGTTCAGTTTGCTATCAATCCTAAAAATGGTCGAATGGTTGTTATTGAAATGAATCCACGTGTATCAAGATCATCAGCACTTGCATCAAAAGCAACTGGATTTCCAATTGCTAAAGTAGCTGCAAAATTAGCTGTTGGTTATACTCTAGATGAATTAAAAAATGAAATAACTAAAGTTACTCCTGCATCATTTGAACCAAGTATAGATTATGTGGTGACCAAAATTCCAAGATTTACATTTGAAAAATTTTCTACTTCTCCTGCAATTTTAGGGACATCAATGAAATCAGTAGGAGAAGCAATGGCTATTGGAAGAAACTTTAAAGAATCTTTACAAAAGGCGCTGGTATCTCTTGAAACTGGTTTTTCAGGTTTAGACAGAATTTTTGATTTAAATAAAAAGCAAATTGAAAAGAAGCTTAAAGAAACTATTCCAAATAAGATATTACTAGTTGCTGAAGCAATTAGAAAAAAAATAAACTTAAAGAAAATATATAATTTATCAAAAATTGATCCTTGGTTTTTAGAACAAATTAAAGAGATAGTTGATTGTGAAACACAAATAAAAACTAAAGGACTACCTAGAGATTTTGCAGAATTTAATAGAATAAAATCAATAGGATTTTCAGATAAAAAACTTTCAGAATTAACTAAAACGTCTGAAGAAATAGTTAGAAGAAAAAGGTCAGCGCTTAAAATACTTCCAG
>CABZHY010000031.1 GCA_902525565.1 uncultured Pelagibacteraceae bacterium | reverse complement strand
TGACTTCCCTCCATACACAGCTGGTTGCAGACCAGAAGATGGTGGAGATGGTAAATGTGGTTCTCCTGATGGATACTTGAAAAAAGCAGTTCATGAGGATTTCCCAAAAACTCATCCTGATGCAGCAGCAATGTTTAAGAAAATGTCATTCTCTACAAGTCAAATTGGTGCAATGGCAGCTTTAGTTGACGTTGACAAAATGACTCACGAAGATGCAGCTAAAAAATGGTTAGCTGATAACAAGTCAGTTTGGCAAGCTTTTACTAAATAAGGATAAAAGTTAAAATTTTAAATCTCCCCCAACATTGTTGGGGGGGATTTTTTTTTAAATAATTTTGTGTAAAATATATTTATGAAAAGATCTATTTTTGTTTTTCTTTTAAGCTTTCTGGTTTGCTCATCAGTCTTTGCACGAAGTACAGGCTGTAAAGAAGGTAATTGTGATAATGGCTATGGTAAGTGGGTTTATACCGATAAAACAACTTATGAAGGAGAATGGGTTTCAACAAAAAAACAAGGACAAGGTGTAGAGACTTGGCCAAATGGATATATTTATAAAGGAGAATTTAAAAACAGTGTCTGGAGCGGAATAGGTACATTAACATTTCCTGATGGTTCTACTTACGAAGGAGAGTGGGCTAACGGTTTTATGAATGGTCAAGGAACATTTACTTGGGCTGATGGAAAACAAAAAACAGGTATTTGGAAGAACGGAAAGTTACAAGAATAATGTCTAAAGAAAATTATATTAATAGAATAAAAGATTTACCTGAGTCTCTAAGGCAATTTATTGGTCTTATATTTATTACTCTAATAGTAATTGTATCTTTTAGTATTTTAAATGGAATTTTTGGACAAGGTGATGATTTAGTAAAAAGAATGAAGTTAGAGGAAGAGAGAATTGCTGAAGAAAAAAAACTAAGTGAGTTAATATCTAAACTACCCTCTGGAATATTAGTTTCATTTGATGGAACCGATCACTACAAATTAACAGATGAAGTATATGAGCAAGTATGTAAAGCTACTAAACTAATTCCACAAAGAGCAATAATGGGTGCTAACTTTTTAAATTTTAGAGCACATGAGCTTTATACAATTAATGGAAATAAAATTGATAAGACTTTTGTAAAATGGGATGAAGAAAAAGATAAATGTTTTGCGGGTTTTACAGTCAGTGGAAATAATGTAGGTGTTGATGAAAGTATTACTATAAGTGGAGAAGCTTTAAGTTTTTTAAGTACAGGAATTGATACAAGGGTTTATTTTATTAAAAATTTTTAATGAGGAAAGGTAACAATTATTAACATTTTAATTTTATAGGATTTAATATAACTTTAAAACAATTTATGTCTGAGACTGTAATAAAATGCGAGTCGGTTTATAAAATTTTTGGACAAAATGCCAAAAAGATGCTTGAAGAATCTAATGGCAATGTAGATGCAAAAACCTTTCAGGAAAGAGGATGCATAGTTGGAGTTAATAATGCTTCTTTTGAAGTTACAAAAGGAGAAATGTTAGTAGTAATGGGTTTATCTGGTTCAGGCAAATCAACACTCCTTAGATGTATTTCAAGATTAACGGATGCTACCGGTGGAAAAATTTTTATTGAAGGTCAAGATTTATTAGAATTAAATAATAAAGAGCTCATTGAGCTTAGGAGAAACAAAATGGGAATGGTATTTCAAAGCTTTGCTTTATTACCTCATAAAACAGTTGTTGAAAATATTGCTTTTCCACTTCAGATAAAAGGCACTAATACTGAAGAGAGTATTAGTAGAGCAATGGAAATGGTAAAACTAGTTGGCCTAGATGGAAGAGAGAATTATTTCCCAAGAGAACTTTCAGGTGGACAACAACAAAGAGTAGGGATCGCAAGATCATTAGCTGTAGAGCCTGATATATGGTTTTTAGATGAACCTTTTTCTGCATTAGATCCATTGATTAGGAAAGAAATGCAAGATGAGTTTTTAAGACTTCAGGAAAAATTACAGAAGACCATCATGTTCATTACTCATGATTTTGATGAAGCATTAAAGTTAGCTGATCGAATAGCAATCATGAAAGATGGTATAATTGAACAATTAGATACACCTGCAAATATCGTACTAAATCCAGCAACTGAATATGTACGAAAGTTTACTGAAGAAGTGCCGAGAGAGAAAGTGTTGATTATTGAGGATGTAATGGATGCCTCAAGTAAAGATAATTTAGGAGATTTAAAAGTATCAAAAGATGAAATTATAGAAAATGTTGCAGAAAAAATACTTACACAAGAAAAATTAGTAGGAGTAGTTGACTCAAATAATAATATTGTAGGATCAATTAAACCCTCAAAAATAATAGATACAGTTTTTGGAGGAAGAAAAAACGGTAGTTAAAATATGGAGTATTTAAAAAAATATCCAAAATTATTTCAATGGTTTTTTTTATTAATTGTATTTTTTGCTTTATGTTTTGCAATTGATGTACCTGAAACTTATAAATTTATAAGAGGCCAGGCTGAATTTGTTAAAGATCCAAACCAAAGTGTTTACTTTTTTCTAGGTAAAGAGGTTAGGTATTATGCCTTTGATGTATTTTGGAGATTGCCTCCACTTCTAGGATGGCTGCCTATTTGGATAAACGACTCTTTATTTTTCTTAATGAATGAATGGATGCCAATGGAGTTTTGGAACGAAGATACTCAAGAATTTAAAACTCGACCATTATTATTAGAGATAAGTAGAAATTTAACTTCATTTATGACTTTTTTAATTGAGTTAATTAGGGAGATTTTACTTGGAGGTTTAGAAACTATTGTTGCATTTACAAGTTGGGATTTTATTGATGCTTATCCTTGGTTAGAGTTGCCAGGTTTACCTTGGACCATTGTTGCAGCTGGAGCGGCGATACTTTCTTACAAATTAAGTGGAAAAGGATTAGCTTTATTTGCAGGTTTAACAATGATCTATATTTCTATATTTGGTCAATGGAAACCTTCAATGCAAACACTTTCTTTTATACTTGTTGCAGCTCCACTTTCATTTATTTTTGGTTTAGGCCTGGGTATTGCAGCATACAAAAGTAAACGTGTTGAAAAAGCATTGTACCCAATTCTTCTAGTAATGCAGACTATGCCACAATACGCTGTATTAGTCCCAGCACTTGTTTTATTTGGAGTAGGTGATCACGCAGCTGTAATTATTACTATGGTTGTTGCGGTTCCACCAATGATATTATTAACAATATTAGGATTAAGAGCTATACCTCCAGAAGTTATTGAAGCTGGGAGAATGAGCGGTTGTACTAATTGGCAATTAATGTTCAAGGTGTTAATTCCAACAGCAAGAAGAGATATTTTAATTGGAGTTAACCAAGTAATCATGGTTTGTTTTTCAATGGCAGTTATATCTGCTTTTATTGGTGCCAAAGGATTAGGATTTAATTTATTATTAGCTTTGAACCAACTAAATATTGGATTAGCATTAGAAGCAGGATTGTGTATTAGTTTGATTGCAATTCTTCTTGATAAAATGTCTTTAGCTTGGGCAAATAAACAAACAGATTATTTTGGTAATTTGACATTTTTCCAAAGAAATAAAAACTTAATATTTTTTGTAGCTTCATTTGTGATAGGAATAATTCTTGCATATGTTGGGACTATTATTTTCAAAGGTAGTTTTAATTACTTGTTTGAAATCCCTCACAATAAAGGAATATCAACTGCTGATTTTTGGAATAAAGGAGTTGATTGGATTTTTGATACTTTCTTCGTGTATATTAAAGCATTCAATACATGGTTAATTCAAGATGTACTTCAGCCTATGAGAGCTTTATATTTGAGAATGCCTGCAGTAGCTACATTGGTACTAGCAGTTGGTGCAGGATATTTAGTTGGAGGAGTTCGTTCAGCATTAGTTGTTGCTGCTTTAACCTTATTTATAGCATTAAGCCCATGGTGGGATAGAGCGCTAGTTACATTATATATGGCAACTTTTGGAGTAGTTATTTCTTGTTTGATAGGATTTACAGTAGGAACATTATGTTTCCAAAATAAAAAATCAGCTGCATTCATGCTAGGTGTTTGTGATATATTTCAAACATTCCCATCATTTGTATATTTAATTCCTGTAATGATGCTTTTTGGAATTACAGATACTTCTGTATTAATTGCTGTGATTGTTTATGCCACAATTCCTGCAACAAGATACACAATTGAGGGCCTAAGAAGTGTGCCTGTCGGCTTACATGAGGCTGCAACAATGTCTGGTGTAAATAAATTTCAAAGATTAACAAAAATTGAGTTTCCATTAGCATTTCCACACATGATGCTTGGTCTAAATCAAACAATTGTTTTTGCTTTATTCATGGTGATAATAGGAGCCTTCATTGGAACAGAGGATCTAGGTCAGTATATCTTAAAAGCACTTTCAGATAAAAATGGAGCAGGAATAGGATTAACTTTAGGTATTTGTGTTGCATTTATTGGTTTAATTTTTGATAACTTAATAAGAACTTGGGTTGGAAAAAGAAAAAAACATCTTGGCATAGATTAGTATTTTGAAAAAATTTATTATCTCGATTGACCAGGGGACAACTTCCTCGAGGGTAGTGCTATTTGATACTAAAGGCAATATTCAATTTATATCTCAATATGAATTTAAACAATTCTTTCCAAGAAATGGTTGGGTAGAGCACAATCCAAATGAAATTTGGTCGACAACATTTAAAGCGTTAAAACAAGTAATCAAAAAAGCTAAAAGTTTAAAGGGTCATATACTTACAATTGGAATTACAAATCAAAGAGAAACTACAATTTTGTGGAATAAAAAAACTGGAAAACCTGTTTATAATGCTATTGTTTGGCAAGATAGAAGAACCCAGGAATATTGTAAATCTCTAAAGAATAAAAATTATGAAAATATATTTAGAAAAAAAACAGGATTATTTATAGATCCTTATTTTTCTGCCACTAAAATAAAATGGATTTTAGATAATGTAATGGTTTCAAAAAAGTTACTAAAAACTAATAATTTATTATTTGGTACAGTAGATACCTTCTTAATCTGGAAATTAACTAATGGTAAACAGCATTTAACTGAAGCTACCAACGCAAGTAGAACCATGTTGTTTAATATCAATAACAATAAATGGGATAATGAAATTCTACAGAAATTAAAAATTCCAAGGAGCATCTTGCCAGAGGTAAAAAATTCTGCAGATAATTTTGGAAAAACAGACAAGAGAGTTATAGGAAAAGAAATACCTATTTCAGCTGTTCTAGGAGATCAACAAGCAGCTGCTGTAGGTCAAGCTTGTTTTGAAAAAGGATCTATTAAAAGCACCTATGGTACAGGCGCTTTTATAATAATGAATACTGGATCAAAAAAAATTAATTCAAAAAATAAGTTATTAACTACAATTTGTTATCGATTGAACAATAAGACTACGTATGCTCTTGAAGGATCTATTTTCATAGCAGGAGCAGGGGTACAATGGTTGAGAGATAAAATTAAACTAATAAACAATGCTTACGAAACTGAAAAAATAGCTAAATCAACAAAAACTAACAATGAAGTTTATGTTGTCCCAGCTTTTAGCGGAATAGGTGCACCTTATTGGAGACCTGATGCAAGAGGTATAATAACAGGACTTACAAGAGATAGTGATTGGAAAACTTTAGTAAGAGCAACCGTTGAGTCAGTTGCTTATCAAAGTAATGACTTATTTTATTCAATGAATAAAGATGGTTTAAATCCCAGAATAGTTAAAATTGATGGTGGTATGGTAGCTAATAATTGGTTCTCACAATTTTTGGCAAATATAATTAATTTAAAAGTAATTCGACCTAAAATTTTAGAAACAACTGCTCTCGGAGCCGCGCTGTTAGCAGGTTACCAAATAGGAGAATTTAAATCATTAAATCATATTAAAAAAACATGGAGAAAAGATAAGGAATTTATACCAAAAATTGATAAAAAATTGAGAAATCACTTATTGCAAGGTTGGCAGCAAGCAATTAAAAAAACTTTAGCATAATATTTATGAAAAAAGTTTTAATAATTGGAGCAGGAGCAATGGGTGCAGCTTTTTCTGTTCCTTTAATTGACAATAATCAAAAAGTAACTTTGACTGAACCATATAACCTAAATTTACTTAAAAAATTAAAAAATAAAAAAAAATTTCATCCGGCTCTAAAAATTAACTTATCAAATAAACTTAATCTAAAAAAATTTAATCCTGAGCTTCTAAATGAAAAATGGGACTTAATAGTCGTTGCTGTAAGCTCAGTAGGTATAGATATGATAAAAAATTATCTAAAAGATCTTAAACAAAAAACCTTAATACTTGTTTTAACAAAAGGTTTGAAATTTCAAAAAAAAAGTAAAAAATTATTTAGTATGTCTGAGCAATTAAATTTAAATAAAAAAAATTTAAACATTTCAATATTAAAAGGACCTTGTTTAGCAAAAGAATTAGCGAGGAAGGTAAAAAGTTATACTGTAATAGCAAATAAAAATATAAGTATTGCTAAAAAAATTGGAAAAATGATTTCAACTCATTATTACAAAACAGAATATTCATCAGATGTAAAAGGTGTTGAGTTTTCCTCAGCTATTAAGAATATTTATTCAATGATAATTGGATCAGGTCAAGGAAATAACACTTCCTCTGCTTTATTCAGAAAATCTATAGATGAAATGAAATATTTAATTAAATTTTTTAGAGGAAGAGAAGAAACAGTTTATGGTTTAGCTGGTATTGGAGATCTTTATGTGAGTGCTGTAGGCGGTAGAAATAGCAAAATGGGAGAATACTTAGGTCAAGGATTTTCTTTTAAAAATGCTAAAAAGAAATTTATGAGAAATGACACTATTGAAGGAGCTGATTTAGCCAATGAAATTGCACCCTATATTTTAAAAAAAATTAATAAGAAAAAAATCCCACTAATGATTGCATTATTAAATGCAATTAATAAAAATAAAAAATTAAAAATAAATTATTAATTTTTTATTTATCTAAAAAAGTTTCCATAGAGTCATCCATCGCTTTTTCCCAAGGTGTATGATGAATTGGTGCAACCGATCCAGTCACAGGAGATGAAAATGATTTATTTCTATAAGTTAGAATATCCTCTACTTTATGATGTTCCCATTCTTTAAAATGTTTTCTAATTAATTCAAAATCAATTTTAGGATAATCAGATAGTTCATGAAGTTCTTTGGTATATTCTGTTTGAAAATCAATC
>CABZHY010000030.1 GCA_902525565.1 uncultured Pelagibacteraceae bacterium | reverse complement strand
TTTATCTTCAGGAAGAGACATATCTTTAGATGTAAGTTTGAAATGATCTGTTTCGTATTGTTTGCCATTAATTGAAATGTTTTCCTTACCAATAAAAGTAACAATTTGCTCTTTAATACTTCCAGAAATAGGACTTATTTGGCTTTCTGCTTGTAAAATTTTATGACTCCACCAATTTCCAATAATATTTTTAACAGAAGCTTCACCAGAATATGAAGATCCTTTAATATCAAACTTTTTATTATTATTTAATTTTAAGTTTACAAATTTTTCTTTTTTATTTTGAAGTGTCTTTGATTGAAAAGATATTAAATTATTTTTTAAATAAATTTCTTCCCCATATCCCTCTACTTTAAATATTGTTGCAGATAGTAATTTTACCTCAAATTTATATTGATTTTTTACTATCGTTTTTTCATCATCTCTTTTAAAATAATAATTGTTATATCCAATTACTTCATCATTTCTCAAGATCTCCATTTCTATTTTGTCAAATTTATTATAATGACCTATATGAGCTAAAGAAATTGATGAGAAAAATACAACAAGTAAAACAATTGTAAACTTTTTCATTTGCTAGTTACAATATTAGAATTTTCCATTAATAGATATAGCTTATTATAATTATGTTTTTAAAAATTAAAAAAATTCCAAAAGTAAAATGGAGCTCAGAAAAACCATTTAATTTTAAACCTAAGTTTTCTACATTTTTTTTCTTATGTTTCGGTTTGTCTCTATTTGGATTAGGTGAAGGATTATTAATTGTTTCATTCACAGGAGCTTCTCCTTGGAGTGTTTTAGCCCAAGGTATTTCTTTAAATGTTAATTTAAGTATTGGAACAATCACTTTATTAATAAGTATTGCTGTTTTAATTTTATGGATTCCTCTTGGTCAAAAACCAGGGATGGGCACAATATTTAATGCTTTGATAATTGCAATAATGATTGATCTTTGTATCAAATATGTTCCAACACCATCAAATTATATTCATAAATTATCTTTAGCTGTCATTTCTGTAATCATGGTTGGAATAGGTGGGGGTATTTACTTAGTATCAAATTTAGGAGCCGGTCCTAGAGATGGGCTTATGATAGGATTACAAAAAGTAACAAATTTTCCTATAGCTGTAGTAAGAGCAACATTAGAAATTTCAGTTGTAAGTATTGGATGGTATTTAGGAGGAACAGTAGGGGTTGGAACTTTATTGTTCGCGTTTGGAATAGGTCCTTGCGTTGCGTTAGGACTTTATTTAGTTGATAAAACTTTTAATTAGGCTGCAGCTATAGCTTTTTCGCTTTTTTTTCTTTCGTGGGGATCAAGAATCGCTTTTCTCAATCTACAAGAGTCTGGAGTTATCTCTAAAGCTTCATCAGTATTAAGCATACTTAATTGTTCAGCAATAGACATTGTTCTGACGGGTGTGAGTACAACATTTTCATCAGTACCTTGAGTTCTCATATTTGTTAACTTTTTACCTTTCATAACATTAATTATCATATCACCTGGTTTAGGTGAAAGACCAACAATCATTCCAGGATAAACAGAGTCATTGTGTGTTACAAACATTTCTCCTCGCGCTTGTAAGTTAAATATAGCGAATGCAACAGCTTTTCCTTGTTCCATTGAGATTAACGCACCATTTCTTCTACCTTCCATTTGTCCTTCAAAAGGACCATAGCTATAGAATATTCTGTTGATCACCCCATTTCCTTTTGTAAGTGTAAGAAATCTACTTGTGTACCCCATTAGGCCTCTAGTAGGTGCATGAAAAATTAATCTTTTTTTGTTCGTTCCAGTATCTTTTAATTCTATTAATTTACCTTTTCTCCTGTTCATTGAATCAATTACTTTTGACGAATGTTCTTCATCAAGATCCATAGTAATTTCTTCTATTGGTTCAAGTTTATTTCCATTTTCATCAGTTTTGTATAAAACCTTTGGAGGGCTTACTGTCATTTCAAAACCCTCTCTTCTCATTTGAGTTAAAAGAATTTCCAACATCAACTCACCCCTACCACTAACAACAAAAGAGTCCTTTCCCTCGTTTTCTGAAAATGTAATACCAACATTATTTTGTGCCTCTTGAACTAATCTATCTCTTATTTGTGTGCTAGTTAGTTTTTTACCTTCAGTTCCAGCTAAAGGTGAAGTATTCACAGTAATTGTAATTGACATTGTAGGAGGATCTATAGGAGTAGCAGGGATCGGTTCATTTACCTCTAGGTCACATATTGTATCAGCAACGTTTGCTTTTTCTAACCCAGCAACAACTACAATATCTCCAGCTTCACCAACATCTATCGGAACTTTTTTTGTCCCTTCATATCTAAAAATTTTAGTTAATTTTCCTTCATCAACTTTTTCGCCATTTAAATTGATTGCTTTTATAGATTGATTAGCTTTTGCAGTACCTTGTGTAATTCTTCCAACTAAACTTCTTCCTAAAAAACTATCTGCATAAAGTAGCGTTGATAACATTGCAAAAGGTTTAGTTTTATCAAGCTCAGCAGGTTTTACATGATCAATAATTAAATCTAACAAAGGGTTTAAATTTTCTCTTGGACCATCAACTTCATGGTCTGCCCAACCTGATCTTCCACTTGCATAAAGAACTGGAAAATCTAATTGTTCTTCATTTGCATCTAAGCTCACAAATAAATCAAATGTTTCATCTAAAACTTCATTAGCTCTTTGATCGGCTTTATCTAATTTGTTAATAACAACAATTGGTTTCAATCCTTGTTTAAGCGCTTTGGATAATACAAATTTTGTTTGAGGCATAACACCTTCTGCAGAATCAATTAACAACAACGCTCCGTCTGCCATACTTAAAACTCTTTCAACTTCTGCAGCAAAATCTCGGTGGCCTGGAGTATCGATTATATTTATTCTTGAATTGTTCCAATTAATTGAAGCAGGTTTTGCTAAAATTGTAATTCCTCTTTCTTTTTCGAGCTCACCTGAGTCCATCAATCTTTCATCAACTACTTCATTATCTCTAAATGAACCACTCTGTTTCATTAAATTATCAATTAGAGTAGTTTTGCCATGGTCAACATGGGCTATGATTGTGATGTTTCTGATATTATTGCTCATAAATTCTGGCTCTTATACATATTTAAAAGGATATTAAAACTCAAAAAAACTCATAACTGGCTTGAATAATTTTCAAAATTTAGGATTAATTTGTCTTTTTTTGCTTGTCTTTTTTCAATTTTCTTTTTTCTTTAAAGCTCAATTTAGGTTTTTTTTTAACACTAGAGTCTTTAAATGATTTACCACTATATCTTTTTGACATAATTAAGCTTAACATAAAAAAAAGGCCATCTTGAGATGGCCTTTTAAAATTTGTTAAGAAAAATAGGGGATTACATACCCATTCCACCCATTCCTCCCATGCCGCCCATACCACCTGGCATTCCACCAGGCATTCCGCCAGCAGCATCTTTTTCCTCTGGTTTGTCAGCGATCATTGCTTCTGTAGTTACTAATAATCCAGCGATTGAAGCAGCGTCTTGTAAAGCAGTTCTCACAACTTTAACTGGGTCTATGATACCCTTTGCAAACATATCACAATACTCTTCGTTTTGAGCATCATAACCGTTAGTTTTTTTCTTCTGCTCTAGTAATTTACCAACTACTACTGAACCATCTACGCCAGCATTTTTAGTAATTTGTCTAATTGGAGCTTCTAATGCTTTTCTGACTAGATCAACACCTGCTTTTTGGTCATCACCTTTTGCTTTAACTTTATCAAGTTCTTGAGCAGCATAAAGAAGAGCACATCCACCACCTGTTACAATACCTTCTTCAACGGCAGCTCTAGTAGCGTTTAAAGCATCTTCAACTCTATCTTTTCTTTCTTTTACTTCAACTTCAGTCGCTCCACCGACTTTAATAACTGCAACTCCACCAGCCAACTTAGCAAGTCTTTCTTGAAGTTTTTCTCTATCGTAATCAGAAGTAGTTTCTTCAACTTGTTGTTTGATAGAAGCACATCTAGCTTCGATATCAGATTTTTTACCACTACCATTAACGATAGTACTGTTATCTTTATCAACTTTAATTTTCTTACAAGATCCAAGATCATCAAGTTTAACATTTTCAAGTTTAATACCTAGGTCTTCAGATATAACCTGACCTCCTGTTAAAATAGCAATATCTTCAAGCATAGCTTTTCTTCTATCACCAAATCCTGGAGCTTTAACAGCTACAACCTTTAAACCACCTCTTAGTTTGTTTACAACCAAAGTAGCTAAAGCTTCGCCTTCGACATCTTCAGAAATAATCATTAATGGTCTGCCAGCTTGAACAACAGCTTCTAAAAGAGGAACCATTGGCTGCAAATTAGTTAATTTCTTTTCATGTAATAAAATAAAAGGATTTTCTAACTCTGTAGTCATTTTATCACTATTAGTAATAAAATATGGTGACAGATAACCTCTATCAAACTGCATACCTTCAACTACATCTAATTCTGTTTCGATACCTTTATTTTCTTCAACTGTAATTACCCCTTCATTTCCAACTTTTTGCATTGCTTTTGCAATCATCGTTCCAATTTCTTTATCACCATTTGCAGAAATTGTTCCAACTTGAGCAATTTCATCACTGTCTTTTACTTTTTTTGCAGATGCAACAAGACTATCTTTTACTGTTTCTACAGCAGCATCGATTCCTCTTTTTACATCCATTGGATTCATACCAGCAGTTACATACTTCACACCTTCTTTGACAATCGCTTGCGCAAGTATAGTTGCAGTAGTAGTTCCATCACCAGCTTCATCGTTAGTTTTGCTAGCAACTTCTTTAACCATTTGTGCACCCATATTTTCAAATTTATCTTCAAGGTCTATTTCTTTAGCTACAGATACACCATCTTTAGTAATTCTAGGTGCACCATAAGATTTATCCATTACGACATTTCTTCCTTTTGGTCCTAAAGTTACTTTAACAGTGTCAGCTAGGATATTTACACCTCTTATCATTGCTGCTCTTGCTTCAGCATCAAATTTAACAACTTTTGCCATTATTTTTCTCCTTTAAATTAAATTACTTACCAGAAATACCCATAATGTCTGACTCTTTCATTATGCTGTACTCCTTACCATTAATTTTGACTTCAGTTCCTGACCATTTGCCAAATAAAACTTTATCACCAACTTTAACATCCATTGGAATTATCTTTCCATCTTCTGTTTTTGCTCCACCACCTACAGCAACCACTTTACCTTCTTGGGGTTTTTCTTGAGCTGTGTCAGGGATAATTATTCCCCCAGCAGTTTTTTCGCTGCCATCTAATACTTCGATTAAAACTCTGTCATGTAACGGTTTAAACTTCATAAATTCTCCTTTATAAAACTTTATAAATATGAGCTTCATATAGATATTTCACCGTCTATTTCAAGATCAGAAAATTTTTATGATATTAAAATTGCTAGTAAATTCGGGATTTTATGGTTTATACCTTAAAATATGACAAGAAATTTAGATTTAAATGGCTTGCAATCAATTGCTGATAGTTACGATCTTTTTTATATAGACTTGTGGGGCGTTGTTCATAATGGGGTTAATCTTCATGAAAAAGCAATAGCTGTTTTAAATGAACTTTTAAAAAAAAAGAAAATGTTAGTACTGTTAACAAACGCCCCAAGACCAAATAAAACTGTTCAAAATTTTTTAGAAAAGATGGGCATGGATAAAGCACTTAGAGATCACGTATTTACATCAGGAGAGGCAGCATTGAATTATTTAAAAAAATCTTACTTATCAAAAACGTTTTATCACATAGGTCCACCTAGAGATTTTGATTTATTTTATTTATTTGAGAAAAATAAGTGTGAAGATATTAGTGATAGTGAATATTTATTGTGCACAGGGTTATTTGATAGTCATGATAAGGATTTAAAATATTACAAAGATTTACTTGAAAAACATATTGCCAAAAAAATGATTTGTACAAATCCAGATTTAATCGTTGATCGTGGTAATGTTAGAGAGTTATGTGCGGGTTCTGTTGCAATGGTTTTTGAAAAAATGGGTGGAGAAGTAGTATATTTTGGAAAACCATATCCGGAGGTTTATAATCAGTCAATTAACAATAAAAATAAAAAAATATTAGCAATTGGTGATAATTTAAATACTGATATTAGGGGTGCAAATCTTTTAAATTATGATTCTTTATTAATTGGCAATGGCATACATAGAAATGAAATAAAAAATAAAGGAATCCAAGACGTTTCAAAAGAGTACGAAGTGATAGTTAATTTTATTCAATCAGATTTAAAATGGTAAAACATTATAAAAATTTTAATATTAAAAAATTACACAGAGGATCAATTATTTTAATAGGTAATTTTGATGGTTTACATTTGGGACATCAAAAATTATTTCAGTTGGCACAATCATATAAGAAAAAATATAATTTAAAGATTGGTGTTGTAAATTTTGATCCTATGCCAAAAATGTTTTTTAATAAAAAATTAAAAAATTTTAAAATTTCTAATATTAATCAAAAAATTAAATTACTTAGTAATTTCAAAGTAGATTTTGTTATTACAAAAAAATTTGATAAAAAATTTTCAAAAATAAAAGCACTAAACTTTATTTCTCAAATTTTAAACAAAAAATTAGGTTCCAAATTTATTTTTGTTAGTAATAATTTTAGATTTGGAAATAAAAGAGAAGGAAATGTTTATTTATTAAAAAAATATGAACAATTATTTAATTATAAAGTTGTTAAACCTGAACCATTAATTAAAAGTAAAAAAATCGTATCATCATCTTTAATAAGGAGTCTTTTAGAAAAAGGTCTATTGGACAAAGCTAATCATCTTTTAAAAAGAAAATGGACGATACAAGGAATAGTTAAAAAAGGAAGACAAGTAGGAAAAAAAATTGGTTTTCCAACCTGCAACATAGACATTGATGATTATGTTTTAGCAAAACCAGGAGTTTATGCCGTCAAGGTATTAAGAAACAGTAGTGACAAATATCTCAAAGGAATTGCAAACCTTGGATATAGGCCAACATTTAATCAAAAAAAAATATTGTTAGAAGTTCATTTATTTAATTTTTCTGGAAATCTTTATAATAAACTTTTATCAGTAGAGTTTTTAAAGTTTATAAGAAAAGAAAAAAAATTTAATAATGTTAATCAATTAAGAGCTCAAATTAAAAAAGATTTAAATACTGCAAAAAAGACTAAATGACTAAATCACAAATAAATCTTCCAAAAACAGCTTTTTCCATGAAAGCCAACCTGCCTACTAGAGAACCAGAAATTCTTGAGTATTGGAAAAAAATAAATCTTTACAATGAATTAAGAAACGCGAGTAAAGGTAGAGAAAAATTTGTCCTACATGATGGTCCTCCATATGCAAACGGGAATATTCACATGGGAACAGCTCTGAATAAGATTCTTAAAGATATAATAGTAAAATTTCA
>CABZHY010000029.1 GCA_902525565.1 uncultured Pelagibacteraceae bacterium | reverse complement strand
TGAAAGTTTCATTTTGAAAGCTTCAGTCATAGCAACCTGCATAGCATAAACGCCAATTCTATTACCTAAAAAGCCAGGAGTATCATTACAAATTATAGCTCCTTTACCAAGCTCTACCTCACAAAATTTTTTTAAAGAATTAATTTTATTTAAATCATTATTTTCGTTTTTAACAATTTCTAACAGCCCCATATACCTAACTGGATTAAAAAAGTGAGTGATACAAAAGTCTTTTTTTTCTTCGTCATTTAGTTTTTCTGATAAAACTTTAATTGGAATTGATGATGTGTTTGACGAAACTATTGCACCTTTTTTTCTATTCTTAAATATCTTCTCGTAAATATTGTGTTTAATATCAATTCTTTCTACTACAGCCTCTACAACCCAATCTGCATCTTTTACAACATTAAAATTTTCCTTAATATTTCCAATATTAATATTGTTAATTTTACTTTTATCTATCAATAGAGGTGGTCTAGATTTATGAATTCTTTCTCTGGCTTTTTCGCTGATTTCAGTAGTCAAGTCTAAGAGGGTAACAGGAATACCTGCATTGCATAAGTGGGCAGCTATCCCACTTCCCATTGTACCAGAGCCAATAACTACAACTTTTTTAATTTCCATAACAACTCTATATATGATTAAATTATTTGGGTAAATTATCTATTTATTCCTCTTAATCTCTCAGATCTTCTTCTTAATAATTCAGCACTAATTAAGATTAACGTAGATAGAATAATTAAACATGTGGCTACGGCGAGAATTGTTGGACTTAATTGCTCTCTCAAACCTGTCCACATTTGTATTGGAATAGTTGTATTCTCTAAACCTGCTAAAAATAATACAACTACAACTTCATCAAAAGAAGTTACAAACGCAAATAATCCACCCGAGATCACACCTGGTAAAATTAGAGGAAGAGTAATTTTCATAAATGTATTTACAGGGTTACTTCCTAAACTTGCTGCGGCTCTTGTTACGCTATGATCAAAACCCGAAAGTGTAGCTGTTACTGTAATCACAACAAATGGTGTACCTAAAATTATATGCGCTAGTACTATTCCTGTATGTGTTGCAGCCAAACCAACCTTTGCCATAAAAAAGAAAATTGCAACTCCAGAAATAATTAACGGCACAATCATTGGAGAAATTAAAGTAGCCATTATAATTCCTTTGTATGGCATATGCCTGCTACTTAAACCTAATGCAGCTAAAGTACCTAAAATTATTGAGCCAATCGTTGCAAATATTGCAATTATAAAACTATTTTTTGCAGCTAATCCCCAAGGATTTTTAGTTCCATAAATCATATCTTTATACCATCTTAAAGAAAACGCATCTGGATCAAGATTTTTCATTCCTTCAGAAAAAACTAAAAATTCTTCTGCATTAAATGATAATGGAAAAATTACGAACAAAGGTGCAATCAAAAAGAAAAATACAAAGGTACAAATTGCAATATAAACATAATGCCAAATTCTATATCTTGTTTCTGTATAACTTGGTAATGCCATAATTATCCTAATTTGATATTATCAACTCCAACCAATTTGTTGTAAATCCAGTAAATAACTAAAACTCCACTTAGCAGCATCAATCCCATTGCAGAGGCAAAACTCCAATCTAATGTTTGTTTCATGTGAAATGCAATTTGATTACTAATTAAAGTTCCCGAGGCACCACCAACTAATGCTGGTGTAATGTAATAACCAATTGCTAAAATGAATACTAATAAACAACCTGCTCCAATTCCTGGAATGGTTAATGGAAAGTAAACTTTCCAAAAAGCAACAAAAGGTGTGCCTCCTAAAGATTTTCCAGCTCTCATTAAACTGGGAGAGATAGTTTTCATAACACTATAAAGTGGAAGAACCATAAAAGGTAACAATATTTGCGTCATAGCAACATAAGTTCCCACCTTATTATACATCATCTCTGGTCTGCTATCGTCTGCAACAAGCCCAATCATAACAAAGAAATCATTTACTACACCTTGTTGTTGTAGCAAAATCATCCAACTAGCAGTTCTAACTAATAATGATGTCCAAAAAGGTAAAAGTACACATATCATCAGAAGATTTGAATATTTCATAGGCAAAGTTGCAAGCAAATGTGCTATTGGATAACCCATTAAAAAGCAAAAAAGAGTAACAAAAAATGCAATTTCAAGAGTTCTCAACCATAGAATTCTATGAATTCTTCTATCCTCGTCAACCTGTGTGATGCTTCCATCTGCAGCATAATACATATCTATACCTTTTAAGTATTTTGACATTGTGTAAGGTGGAGCTGTTCTTTTAATTGCTTGCCAATACTCAACATTTCTCCAACGCTTGTGAACTTTCATTATCTGTTCTTTAATATTTATGCTTTCATCAATTTTTTCTCTTTTAACTTGTCTAAAGAGTTTTTTGGTTATGGAATTAAAACCATTTTTTTCTTTATTTAGTCTTTGACCAAGTTTTCCATGCTCTTGTTTTTCAACAAGAACTTTAAAATCATAATAAAAAGCTGCAAAAACTTCTTCTGAAGGCAATTCCTGTCCATCCCATTTTTCCATTTTTTTAAAGGTATTAGGAAGCATATTTGTAATCATTTTATCGTCTATACTTCTGCTAAACATTTCCCCTATAGGAAAGACATATGTAATTATTAAAAATAGAAGTAATGGTGCTACAAGAAGAAATGCTTTAATTTTATTTTTCTTCTCAGCTTTTTTTAAACTGACTTCTAAGGGAATTCCGTCAGTTGTTAATATTTGTTTTGTTTCAGAGCTCATAAAAAAATAGGGCGGTTAGTTATAACCGCCCTAAATATATTATACAAATTCAGTGATTAAAACTGAATTATAGGCCTGCTTTCATTGCTTCCCATTTTTCACCGATCTCTGTTCCGTTATCTGCCCAGTAGAAAGGATCAACTAAGAAATAGTTCTTAGTGTTTGCAGGAGCTGTTGGCATTTGTGGCATCATCTCTGTTTTACCATCTTTATACCATGGCTCATTAGCTTTGATTATATCTAAAGATGATAATCTGTATGGAGCATAAGCAATATACTTCGCACTACCTGCTAACATTTCAGTGTTAGTCATCATAGCTAAAGCTTTTTTAGCATTTGCTTCATCTGGACCACCTTTAACAAGTGCGAAATATTCATAGTCAAGACCTTGACCATCCCATACTTGTTTAATTGGAGCCCCTTCACCTATTTCAGCATTGAAGAACCTTCCGTTCCAACCAGTTGCCATTACAACTTCACCTGAAACTAATAGTTCAGGCGGTTGAGCACCAGCAGACCAGAATACACATCCACCATTAGGATCTGTACAAAGTTCCTTAATCTTATTCATTGCTCTATCTAAACCACCTTCAGCTTCAAGTTTTCTATAGATTAAGGCTCCGCCTTTACCCATTTTTACACCGTCAGCAGCTAATGCAATTTCTAAATTAGTTAAAGCACTTTTGTAGATTGCTCTTTTTCCAGGGAATTTTTTAGTGTTAAAGAAGTCTTTAATTGTTTTTGGCTCTTTACCACCAAATGCTCTTGTATCAAAAGCATAGTTCCAAGAATATAAAATATTTCCTACTGCACATTCACTTGGCATTGGAGCAAAGAAGTCTTTACTTGCAGGAGTTCCGTCTGGAGCAGCTGGAAAATCTTTGTCAAAATCAAATTTAACAAATAAACCTTCATCACATCCATTGATAGTATCAAATGCAAATACGTCTATAATATCCCAAGTTATAGCACCAGCTTCTTTTTGTGCTTTGATTTCTGATAAACCTCCAGAATAGTCAACCCAATTGATGTCTATTCCAAGTTTTTTAGCAGTGGGATCACCATACCCAAGCTTTTGTGACTCTGTATAAGCTCCACCCCAAGATGCAACAGTGACTGCAAATGCTGATGAAGTTATTGAAAGTACAAAAGAAAGAGCAAGTAATAATTTACTTATTTTTTTCATTATTCCTCCGTTTAAACGTTGATATAAATTAATTTATATAAGTAAAAGTACAACAAATAGCTAATGTGAAGTCAACAGCTGATTTTGTCTATAAATATATATAGCAGATATACGTATTTTAATTGTATTTATTTTGGGTCTAACGCTCTTGCATCAATGCTATTCCAGCCAATATTTATATCTTGTCTAACTTTTAATTCTAAATTTGATGTACTATTAGGAACTTTAAGAATAAATTCTGAACTTCCTAGAAGATTTAATCTAACTCTTGTATGATCTCCATGATAGATTACTTCCTCAATCTTTCCAGTAAACATATTGTCCATCTTATCAGTTGGATTTATCAATGCTCTTTCGGGTCTTAAAGAAACTGTTGTTTTCTCTCCTTTGGACTTAACCGAAATAGGGTTAGCTAATATTTCTGAATTTGATAATTTTACTTTACATTTGTCATTAGAAATATCAGTTACTTCTCCATTAAAAGTGTTATTTTCACCAATAAACTCTGCAACAAAAGAATTGACTGGCTTCTCATAAAGTTCGGCAGGATCTGAAAGTTGTTGAACTTTTCCATCATTAAATACTGCAATTCTATTTGACATAGTTAAAGCTTCACTTTGATCATGAGTCACATATACAACTGTTACACCGATACTTTCATGTATATGTTTAATTTCATATTGCATACTCTCCCTCAAATTTTTATCTAGTGCTCCTAGAGGTTCATCCATTAATACGACTGCTGGATCAAATACTAAAGCTCTTGCTACAGCAACCCTTTGTTGTTGACCGCCTGAAAGTTGTGCTGGCATTCTGGTTTCAAATCCTTTTAATGAAACCATTGACAAAGCCTTATCAACTTTTTTATCAATTTCGTCTTTTTCAACTTTTCTTACTCTTAAAGGGAAAGCTAAATTTTCATAAACTGTCATATGCGGGAATAATGCATAGTTTTGAAACACCATTCCAATTCCTCTTTTATGAGGTGGAATATTCGAAATTATATTTCCGTCTAGTAATATTTCACCATGAGTTGGTGTTTCAAATCCAGCTAACATCATCAGACAAGTTGTCTTACCTGATCCAGATGGACCAAGCATTGTTATGAATTCACCTTCTGCAATATCTAACTGCAAATCTTTTACGACAAGAACCTTGCCATCATAACTTTTATCTACTTTGTCGAATTTAACGAATTCTGGATTTTTAGACATAAAGATGAATATAAAACATTTGTATATATATATTTCAATAGCTAATTAGCTCTTAATATGAAGCTCTTTTGGAAAATTACAGAACAATTCTGATCCATTCTCTGTAACTCTAATAGCCTCGGATGCTTCGACACCCCAATCTCCAAACTGCATCACTGCAATCATGTGAAAACATACATTGGGCTCAAGAACAGTCATGTCTCCTTTATATATATTAAGAGTATGTTCTCCCCAATCAGGTGGATAACCAATTCCAATCGAATAGCCTGTTCTAGATTTTTTTTCTATTCCGTATTTATCTAATATTTTCCAAAATGCTTGGGCAACATCATCTGCTGTATTCCCAGGTTTGATTGCACTAATTCCAGCATTTAGTGCCTCAATGGTTTTGTTCATTGTATCAATCTTTAATTGATTAGGTTTTCCAAGCAGAACTGTTCTCGCCATTGGAGCGTGATATCGCTTATAAACCCCAGATAATTCAATAATTGTAGCCTCTCCTTCTACAAATTTTTCTTGTGTTGCAGTTAGATGCGAAGCTGAAGTGCCTTTCCCTGTTGGAAGCAATGTTGCTATACTTGAATACTCACCACCAAATTCCTCTGTACCATAAAATAATGTTTTTTGAATTTCACCTACTGCATCACACTGTCTGATGCCCGGTTTAATTACTTCCATTGCAGTTTTCATTCCTTTTTCTGATATTTTTGCTGCAGATTTCATATAACCAATTTCTACATCTGATTTAACTAACCTTGCCCAATTAACTAAACGATCACTATCTTTAATAGTTGCGTTTGGTAATCCTTGTTTAATTTTTTCATAACAGAATGCGGTAAAATAATGGGCATCCATCTCCAGACCAATGCATAAATTATCCCATTTTCTTTCTTTTATAATCTCTACCAAATTATCATAAGGATGTTTTGGCCATGTGTGAATATAATTTTCGTCATAAACTAAAATATTCTCATCCTTTAAATAAGTTTTAATATATGCACCACCTGCATCTTGAGCCCTTACAAAACATAAAGGTTCATCTGCATCTATATGAACAATTGCACATTGTGCATAATAAAAAGACCAAGCATCATAACCTGTTAGATAATTCATATTGTTAGTGTCATGTGAGATTAAAAGTTCGATGCCTTTTTCTTGCATCATTTTTTTAACATTTTTTAATCTTTGCTTGTATTCTTCTTTTGTGAAAAGCATTAATTTTCTTTAAATAATTTACCAAATCCTTCGACAGAATTATTTTTATTTATTTTAACAAGGGTATCCCAAATTAAAGCCTGGTTGCTAGACAAAACTGTAGTATTTAATTTTTTCTCTAACTTATCAATTATTGGCAATACTGGTAATGCGGTACAAGAAACAAAGAGTGCCTCTGCCCCGTTCAAATCTATTTCAGATAGAACATTATATAAATAATTCTGATCAACTTTTCCAATATCATAATCAGCTTCTATATCAAAGTAAGAATTTGATGTAACTTCAAATCCTTCTTCTTTAAAATATTCTAAAACTTCATCGTTAAGTTTTTTGCTATATGGTGTAAATAGACATATTTTATTTATATTTAATTTCTTTAAAGCTTTAATTGCAGCAGTACTTGGAGTTGTAACTTCCGCCATGGGCTTTGCAGCTTTTACTTTTTTTTCAATTGATTCATAACCGACAGCTATTGTTCCAGATGTACAACCATAAACAACACAATCGATATTCTGATCAGGTAATATATCTTTTGTTACCTCGGTAACTTTGTTTGACATTTTAATCAAATTTTCTTTTGTTAGTGGATTATAGCATTCGATACGATTTACAAAGAAATCGACTTCTCTATCCTTAATGACGTTTATAAAATCTCTTTCAATCATAAAATCGCTTGCAAGCGCAATAAGACCAATTCTTGGATTAGATTTGCTAATGTATTTAGGATCTATTTTTGTTGAATTCATATTTTAAAAGGTGAATATATCAGAAGTTCTTTAATAATCATTAATATAAAAAATAGGTATGAATATAAAAGATACTTTCATAGCATCCTTGGTGCCTATTTTTTTAGGCTTTGGTTTTGTTATAGCTAAACCAGCTTTTGAGTCTTTCCCTCCTATTCTTTTAATGGGAATCAGATTTTCATTTGCTGCTTCATTGTTAATTTGGTGGTTTCCAATTCCGAAAGGATATTTAAAAAGAATTTTTGCTGCATCATTAGTAGCTAATACGTTGCAATATAGTATTACATATACCGGTTTAGATTTAATTGATGCATCTTCAGCAGTTC
>CABZHY010000028.1 GCA_902525565.1 uncultured Pelagibacteraceae bacterium | reverse complement strand
GAGCATATTCATTTCAAGAAAGAAGAGATTTTGTCGTTAAAGCCCTAAATGATATTGATGGAATTGATTGCTTAAATCCTGATGGTGCTTTTTATGTTTTCCCTAGTTGCAAAGGTTTAATGGGAAAAAAAGATACCAATGGAAAAAAAATTAAGTCAGACACAGATTTTGTTCAATCTCTTTTAGAGAATAGTGGTATCGCTGTTGTTCAAGGTTCTGCGTTTGGGCTTGAGGGATTTTTCAGAATTTCTTATGCAACCTCAATGGATAATCTCAAAAAAGCCCTAGAAAAAATATCTTCTTTTTGTAAAAACTTAAGTTAATGAAAACAGCCCTAGTCTTTGGCTCGTCAGGCTTAATTGGTGGGCATCTTCTTTATCAATTAATTGAAAATGACAATTATAATAAAATAAAATTATTTGTACGTTCAGAAACATCTATTAATGAACCTAAAATTGAAATTATTAAAACTGATTTCAATTATTTAGAAAATCATAAAGAAGATATCAAAGGAGATGACTGTTTTTTTTGCATTGGAACTACAAAACAAAACTCTCCTGATAAAAATGAATACCAAAGAGTAGAGCTAGACATACCAAAAAAAATAGCACAAATTGCAAGAACCAATTCAGTAAATTCATTTATTTTCATCTCCTCAATATATGCTAATCCAAAAAGTTCAGGAGATTACGTAAAGTTCAAAGGTTTAGTTGAAGAAGAATTAAAAAAATTAAACTTTTCAAATTTAGGAATATTAAGACCTTCTTTTTTAATAGGAGATAGAAAAGAGAATAGAGCAGGTGAAAAAATAGGTATTTTGATTTTTAGATTATTGTCACCTTTATTACTTGGACCAATTAAAAAAATGAGACCGATCAATTCAGAAAAGGTTGCAAAAGCTATGATAAAAATTGCTAATGAAAATTTAGAAAAAACTATTTTTGAGTCTGATGAAATAGTTGAATTAACTTCAAGCTAAATTTAGTCTTATTACTGATTTTGCTGCATCAACAACTGCAATTTCAGATGCAATGAATTTCATTTGAAGAATCTCTTCTGCGTATCTTTGGTCTGTTTGCATTTTAAGCCCAAGATCAGGAACCATATTTTTAGCACTTGTATCTATATAACTTAGAAGTTTAACCATAAAATTTGGTAATTCTCTTTTAGGAAGTTTTTTTGCATGGCTTGGAATATTTTTTGCCATTATTTGTGATAATTCAAGAATACTTCTTACTTCAGATCCAACAATCAACCTTCTACCACCTGCACTTTTATTTTTTAAAGATAGAACATGTGCTTTTGCAATATCTTTTACGTGAGATATCATTACTGAAAACTTTGGTGCGGCTGGAAATTTTCCTTGAAGCAATTGCCTGATATATTCCATTGAAGTACAATTTTTTTCGTTCAAAAAATCTCCTAAAACAAAGCCAGGATTGATGCAAGTAAGACTACTTTTAAGACCTTTGCTTTCCATAAGATCCCACGCAGCTTTTTCAGCTCTTGTTTTGGATACAAAATAATCAGTGGTTTTATCCCAGTCTAAATCAGTCCAGTCATTTTCACCAAATGTATAAGGGTTTGACCTGTTTGGTTTTCTGAACATGCATACTATGGAAGAAGTTTTAACAAAATGTTCAACTCCTGCATTTATTCCAGCATTTAAAACTCTTAAAGTTCCATCTTTTGCAGCTGGAGTAAGCGACTCCCTGTCATTTGAAACTTTTAGAGGGAAAGGAGAGGCTACATGAATTATATATTTGCAGCCTTCTGCAGCTTCATTCCAACCTTCATCTTTTAACAAATCTAATTCTACAAAAGATAAATTATTAATTGCTACATTATTTTCTTCTAATGTTTTTTTTGTTTGTTCAATTGAGTTTGAATTCCTAACAGTACCTATAACTTCGTAACCTGAATTTAGTAATTCAATAGCAACATGTTTTGCAACAAATCCACTAATGCCTGTGAGTAATACTTTTTCTGACATTTAATTATGTGAAAGATATTTTTCAGCCTCTAAAGCTGCCATACATCCCATTCCAGCAGCTGTAACTGCTTGCCTAAATGTTTTGTCCTTAACATCTCCAGCAGCATAAACGCCTGGTACATTAGTCTCAGTTGAGTCTGGTTTTGTAATTAAATAACCTTCATTATCCATATCTAATTGTTCTTTGAACAAAGAGGTAGCTGGGTCATGACCAATAGCAATAAACACTCCATCAAGTTTTAGTTCTTCAACGTTATTAGTTTTAACATTTTTAATTTTTATTCCTTTTACATTTTTGGGCTCTTTGTCACCAATTACATCTTCTAAAACGGAGTCCCAAATAATTTCTATTTTTTTGTTTTCCATCAATTTTTTCTGAAGCATTTTTTCTGCTCGCAAACTATCACGTCTGTGGATCAATTTAACTTTAGATGCAAATTTTGTTAGGAACATTGCTTCTTCTACAGCAGCATTACCTCCCCCAACTACAGCAACTTCTTTATCTTTGAAAAAGAATCCATCACATGTTGCACAAGCCGATACTCCAAAGCCTCTAAATTCTTGTTCTGATTTAATATTTAACCATCTTGCTTGAGCACCTGTTGAAATAATTATGCTATCTGCAGTATATTTTTGTCCACTATCACCAATTGCCTCAAAAGGTTGTGATTTCAAATTCACAGATGCAATATGATCCTCAATCATTTCTGTTCCAACTGCTTTAGCTTGATCTTTCATTTGATCCATTAACCATGGACCCTGGATTACATCTGCAAATCCTGGATAATTCTCTACATCAGTTGTAGTTGTTAATTGTCCACCAGGCTCAGCTCCATAAACAAGAATAGGACTTAACATTGCACGAGCAGCATAAACTGCTGCAGTGTATCCAGCTGGACCTGATCCAATTATTAACACTTTTGTGTGTTTAGTTGGATTTTGACTCATATGAAAGCTATATAGTGATTAATGACTAAATTAAAAGGTATTTTATTAACTCAAGGTATGCATGGCATGATAAGCCAGGTAGAAGGTTTAGCAAAAGCCTTAGATATTGATTTTACTCACCACAAGGTTGAACTAAATAATTTTTGGAAAATTGTTCCACCAAGATTAACGCCAATATCACAAAATGTTTACAAAAAAATAAACGAGTCTGATTTTGATGTAATTATTTCATGTGGAAGAAAAAGTGTGATTCCTTCAATCCACTTAAAAAGTATCTCAAAAAAAAAAGTTTCAAATATTCATATTCAAGACCCAAAGGTAGATTTTAATCATTTTGATTTTATTGTTGCTCCCGAACATGATGGGATAAACGGTACAAATATAATTAAAACAAAGGGTGCAATTCATTATTTAACGGAAAATGAAATTGAAGAAAATAGAAGTTATTTAAATTCATATATCAAACAGGATAATAGAAAAGTTTGGTGTTTGATAATGGGTGGTCCTACAAAATATTATGACTACTCAACAAAAAATATGAAGCATATATTTTCAATTTTTTACAAACTATTGAAAAAGCATGATTTTCAACTTGTGGTGATACCTTCAATGAGAACACCATTAAATACTATACATTATGCAAAAGAGTTTTTTGGAGAAAATCACACTGTGATTATGAATGTTGATAAAAAAGCTTATCTTTCAGCTTTAGCAATTTCGGAAAATATAGTTGTTACATGTGACTCTAGCTCAATGATATCTGAAGCTGCTTTAACTGGAAAACCAATTTATGTTGCTAATATTTTACCAAAAAGAAAAGACGTCAGATTTCAGAATTTTAGAAATTTATTCAGAGAATTAAATATTACTAGAAACCTAGGTGAAGAAATTGAAAATTGGAACTATCAAAAATTAGATGAAACTAATAGAGTAGCAAAAATTATTAAAGAAAAAATACAATCATAATGTCATTTTTAAATTCAATTAAAAATAATTCAAAACAACATAATTTCCCTTTTGATCACTGGGAGTATAGTGATGCTCTGTCAGAAGGAGCAATTGATGAAATAGTTAAAGCTGACATTCCTGATGTTAGTAAACATAATCTTAATTATGATGGAACAAGAGCAATAGATGGTGGAGCTGCAGAATTTAGACAAGGTATAGCTTCAGGTGGACAAGCAATAAAGTTTAGATGTTTTATTAATAAAGAAAATGCATCACAATTTCCAAATTTAGTAAAATTTATAAACGAACTTCAATCTAAAGAAACATACGAAACAATTTCTAAAATGATAAATAAAGATTTATCAAATTCTTATGTTAGAGTTGAGGTTATATGTGATAGAGAGGGTTTTTGGTTAAAACCTCATTGCGATATAAAAGAAAAACTTATGTCAGGCTTAATATTTGTTAATAATACAAATGAATCTGAAGATTTAGGAACTGATTTTTACAATGAAAAATTAGAGAAAGTTAAGACACTTCCTTACAAACATAATTATGGTTATCTTTTTACAAGTGGACCAAATACCTGGCATGGTATGGAAAAAAAAAAAATTGTTAAAGAAAGAAGATGTATTCAAGTAAATTATGTTACCTTTGAAACCGATTGGAAAGTTAAATAATTTTATTTTTCCCAATCAAATCTTGGAAATGAGTCGAAAACTTTAAATATTCCTTCTGACCACTGGTTACAAACTCGGGAATAAGTTTCGTCAGAAAGATTTAAACATTCAAGTGAAGCCAATCTTTCAGCATCTTTTTTGTGCACAGCAAAATCTATTGGTGGGCCTACTGTTAAATCACTTTTTAATGTTGAGTCCATCGAAATTAATGCGCAACGTGATGCGTCCCCAATAGATACGTTTGGTTTGATTACCCGATCTAATATTGGTTTACCATATTTTACTTCTCCAATTACAAGATAAGGTTTGCTATCTGCAGGTCTTATATAATTTCCTTGTGGATATATTAAATAGAGTTCGTGTTGCTGACCTTTGATTTGTCCTCCAACTATAAATGTTGAACCTAGTAAGACATTATCTGTATTAATTCCTTGAGGTGAGGAGTGCTCAATATTAAGTGAACCAATGTAAGAAGCTATTTGTTCGAAATCAGAGCAAGTGTTTAAGTTCATTATCCCAGTTGAGCTTTTTAAATCTTTCTCAATTGATTTGTAAACTGCTTGCGAAGTACCTAAATTTCCTGAAGTTACTATTACAATAGTTCTGTCACCAACATCATGGGTCATCATTTTTGAATATATATTTACATTATCAAGACCCGCATTGGTTCTTGAGTCTGACGCAAAAACAAGACCTTCGTTAGTTTTAATACCTATACAATATGTCATAGGTGTAATTGATATTTAAAAATAAACATTTTTACAAACTATTTTTAGCATAACTGTCATTCATTCTTCGCATTTGTCTATTTTGTATATTTATTAAAATATTAGTTATTATGGTTACTCAGTTCTGGAAAAATTATGACTCAAAGTCCTCTTATGACGGTTATATATCTGATGATAGTAAAATAAGAAAACATGCTAAAATTATTTCTGGTATTTTAGAGAGGAATGGAAAGAAAAAATTACAAGAAATTGAAAAAAATTGCCAAAGTACAATTAGTGCAAGAGGAATTAATTTTAGAGTCTATGCAGCCAACAACAGAGCAGAAGAAAAAAAATGGCCTTTAGATATAATTCCCAGAATAATTCCTAAATCTGTATGGAACAAAATTTCAAAAGGGTTGGCACAAAGAGTAAAAGCACTTAATTTATTTATCGATGATGTTTATAATAAAAAAAAAATTTTTAAGGATAATATAGTTCCTAAGGAATTAGTTTTTAACTCGCCATATTATATCAAAGAATGTGATGGTTTTTCTCCAAAGTATAAAGCTTGGTCAAACATTTCTGGAATTGATCTTATTAGAAATATAAATGGTGAATACTTGGTTTTGGAAGATAATTTGAGAGTTCCGTCAGGTGTATCTTATATGCTTGAAAATCGTATGGTGATGAGGGATGTTTTTCCAGAGTTATTTACGAGATATAAAGTCTCTTCAATACATCAATATGCAAATAAACTGTACCACTGCATGGAGGAATGTATACCTAAAAGAACTGAAAATCCTCACATGGTAGTACTTACTCCTGGCATTTATAATTCTGCTTATTTTGAACATTCTTTTTTAGCTGAACAAATGGGAATAGCTCTTGTTGAAGGTAAAGATTTGTTCGTGGAAAATGATACTGTATACATGAAAACTGTTAAAGGTAAACTTAAAGTAGATTGTATATATAGAAGATTGGATGATAACTTTTTAGATCCCAAAGTATTCTACAAAGAATCACTTATTGGAGTTCCTGGACTTTTTAAGTGTTGGAAAAAAGCAAACGTAGGAATAGTAAACGGAATTGGAACAGGCATAGCAGATGATAAAGCTATTTACTCTTATGTAAATAAAATGATTGTTTATTATCTAGGTGAGCAACCCAAAATAAATCAAGTTGAAACTTTTTTATGTCATGAGAAAAAAGATAGAGATTATGTTATTGAAAACATTTCAAAATTAGTTGTTAAACCAGCTAATGCGTCTGGGGGATATGGTATTTTAATTGGTGCAAGAGCATCAAAAAAAGAAAAAGATGAAATGATTCAAAAAATAAAAAGTAAACCTAGAGAATTTATTGCTCAGCCTTTAGAAATTTTATCTACTCTTCCTACAATTACTGACAGCAATATAGAGCCAAGACATGTTGATTTAAGACCTTTTGTGTTAAGTGGAAAATCTACTTACGTAACATCTGGCGGTTTAACAAGAGTTGCATTAAGGAAAGGGAGCACAATTGTAAATAGTTCACAAGGTGGAGGATCTAAAGATACAATGATTGTTGATGTTTAGAAATTACTTAAATATCTTGCAGCGAATTAACCTCCATTTTTTTTGTTTTTAAAGATCTAATTGCTTCTATACAAGCTTGAGCAGTTGACATATTAGTACAATAAGGAACTTTATTCTTAAGCGTTGCTCTTCTTAAAGCTATTGCATCGCTTAATCTATGTTCACTATTTCCACCTCCAGTATTTATTACTAATGCAATTTTTTTAGAGTCTAAAACATCTACTATGTGAGGCGAACCAGTGCTTACCTTATTAATAATTTTACATTTCATCCCATATTTTCGAATATATTCTGCAGTTCCTCTAGTAGCACATAATGTAAACTTAAGTTTAAGAAGTTGTTTTGCTAAATCAATTCCCTCATCTTTGTGACTATCTTTGAGAGATATAAAAGCTAATCCTTGCTTAGGTAATGAGTTAGCTGCCGCGATCTGACTTTTGGCAAAAGCCATTCCAAAATTTTTATCAAATCCCATAACTTCTCCAGTAGATTTCATCTCAGGTCCTAACAATAAGTCACTATTTGGAAATTTATTAAATGGAAATACAGCTTCTTTTACCGCGAACATACCTTTAGATTTATCTTTTAAATTAAACTTAGATAATTTTTCACCAGCCATCACTCTTGATGCAATTTTAGCTAGAGGCAGACCTTTTGCTTTTGATACAAAAGGAACTGTTCGACTTGCTCTAGGATTTACTTCAATCACATAAATTTTATCTTTTTTAATTGCAAACTGTATATTCATGAAACCTTTAACATTTAAAGCTATAGCTAATTTTTTTGTTTGATTTTCTATTTCTTTAAGAAGGTACGGTTTAATCGATACAGGGGGTAGGCTACACGCTGAGTCTCCTGAATGAATTCCAGCTTCTTCGATGTGTTGCATAATCCCTGCAACGTGAACCTGTTTTCCGTCTGATATGGCATCCACATCCACTTCCATTGCATGATCAATAAATTTATCAATCAAAATTGGATTTTCTTCTGCAGCTTTAAATGCTTCTTCAACAAACTTTTTAAGCTGATTTTTTTCATGAACAATTTCCATTGCTCTTCCACCCAAAACATAAGAGGGTCTTACCATTAATGGTAAGCCTATTTTATCTGCAATTTTTATTGCTTGATTAAATGTCTTTGCAATTCCACTCTGTGCCTGTTTGAGTTTTAATTTATTTAATAAATTTCTAAATCGGTCTCTATCTTCTGCTAAATCGATAGAAGTATATTGAGTTCCTAAAATTGGAAGCTTGTTATCGTGTAAAAACTTAGCAAGTTTAATTGGAGTTTGCCCACCAAACTGAGCTATCACCCCTATTAGGTTTCCTTTTTCTTGTTCTTTTTTAATAATATTAAAAACGTATTCTTCTTTTAAAGGTTCAAAGTATAATCGATCACTTGTATCATAGTCTGTTGATACTGTTTCAGGGTTACAATTAACCATAATAGTCTCAAAACCTGCATCTTTTAATGAAAA
>CABZHY010000027.1 GCA_902525565.1 uncultured Pelagibacteraceae bacterium | reverse complement strand
TATCAGTTGCACTGGTCCCAATTTTATTAACAAAGAGACCAGCACCTAAATTTAAAAAAATAGAAACAATAAGTATTAAAGAGTTATATAAAATTTCTCCTCTAGGTTCATTGAGCTCATTCTTTACTGGTATTATACATGCAGCATTCTTTTCTTTGATTTCTGTTTATGCAACTCTTGCAAAATTTACTTTAATTGAAACTTCAATACTTTTATTTATAGCAACAATTGCAGGAGTAATTGGTCAAGGACCAATTGGTTATTTTTCAGATACTTTTGATAGAAGAAAAGTCATAGTAATAACAACTTTTGGAAGTTGTTTTTTAGCATTTATCTCAATTTTAACTTCAAATGATCCTCTTCAAAATATTTATAACCTACACGGATTTAGTTTTAGAAAAATTATATTTTTTATTTCAGTTGGATTATATTCCAGCTTATGCCTTCCTTTGTTTTCACTAAATCTTGCTCACACAAATGACTTTGTTCCAAAGTCAAAATTCGTAGCAGCTGGAGGTGGTTTGCAGTTTATCTTTGGTGTAGGTGCAATTAGCGGTCCTATTTTATGTTCTGTGTTTATGGAATGGTTTGGATTAAATGGTTTGTTTATTTTTTTAATTATTGCGCATGCAATAATCGGCGGATTTGGTTTGTATAGAATGAAAGTTAGAAGTACTGTTGAAAATCCAGACTCATCTTTTACACCAGTTCCAGCAACCATTACACCTGCAGGATTAGAACTTGATCCAGATACACCTGCAACACTTGATGAAAATCTAGTTAATGAAACTGGAAAACCTTAAGCATTAATTATTTCAATTTTATCACCAACATTAATTTTTGATGAAGAAATAATTTGGCACCTAAGTCCACCTTTTCTCATAAATTCTTTAAGAATATTTTTTTGATCAAGCATTTCAGTCAAATGCCTACAAGGACGGCATAATTCAATCCCCTCTAATTTAACATTTCCTACTTTTAATTTTTTTCCAATTAAATCGTTTAATTGAATACCTTTTGTAATAACATTGCGTCTAAAATCTACATAGGGAATATTAAGACCAAATCTAATATTATATTCATCAATATTCTCTGATTCTATTAATGATAATTGATTATAAGGGTCATTAAAATCATGAAAATGTCGATCACCTACTATTCCCTTGTTAGCTAAAACCTCAATTGAATTTACTTCCTGAATTGGTTGATTGTTCTTAGCGGTAATTCCTAATTTAAATACTTCAGCCATAAATTATTGAAGAAATAGTTGAGCTCATATAATCTTTTAAAATAATATGACTTATCTATCATCAAATCAACTTAAACAGTATGAAGATCAAGGCTACATATCCCCTATTGAAGTTTTGTCTAGTAGTGAAGCATTAGAGGTAAGAGAAGAAATAGAATTGATTGAAAAAAATATGCCAAATGAAATAGATAAGTCGGGAAGATATAATGTTCATTTAATTTCACCAAAACTTGATTCGATCGTTCATAATTCAAAAATTTTAGATGCAGTAGAAAGTATTATTGGAAAAAATATCTTAGTTTGCAGCACTACTTTATTTATTAAAAACCCTAAAGAGCAAGATTTTGTAAGCTATCACCAAGATGCTAAATACATAGGATTAGAACCTCATAATTGGGTCACAGCATGGGTAGCATTAACAGACTCGAATGAAAACAACGGATGTATGAAAATGTGGTCTAAATCACATATAAATATTAAACATCACAATGAAAAATTTAATGAAGGAAATTTACTTACCAGAGGACAAACAATAGAAAATGTGCCTGAAGACGAGGTCAAATCTATAGAACTAAAAGCTGGTCAAATGTCTTTACATCATCCAAGAGTAGTGCATGGGTCAGGAATAAATAAGAGTAATGATAGAAGAATAGGATTTGTTATCCAGAGTTATATAGGGACAAACGTGAAACAAACCTTAGGTAAAAATAGTGTTCAAATTGCAAGAGGAGAGGATAAATATCATCATCATGAAATTATAAATAGAACTAATTCTTTAATGAATGAAGAAAGTATTTTACTTCGAAAAAGAGAAAATGATTACTTGCAAGAAATTTTTTATAAAGGTGCAAAACAAAAAGGTTCTTATTAGTTTATGAAAAAAACACTTAAGCTTGGAGTAATCGGAATAGATCATGGTCATATTTTTGATATGCTAGATGAAATGATGAAAGAAGGTTGTAGCTGTAATTATTTTTGGACAGATGGGAATCCTTTAACTCTTCAAGAATTTAATAAAAAATATCCAAATATTAAAAGAAAAGAAAATAAAGAGGAAATATTAAATGACTCATCTATTGATATGATTTTAATATCTTCAATTCCTGTAGATAGAGCTAGTCATTCAATTAATGCATTAAAAGCTGGGAAAGATGTTATGGTAGATAAACCAGGCTGTACTACGTTAGATCAGTTAAATAATTTGAAAAACACTGTTAAAGAAACTGGAAAGATATGGTCTGTAAATTTTTCTGAAAGATTTCACGTTGCTGCAGTTGCTAAAGCAGAAGAATTAGTAAATGATGGAAAAATTGGTAAAGTAAAGCAAACGATTGGAACTGGTCCCCATAGACAGGGTAATTATGAAAGACCTGATTGGTTTTATAATCGTCAAAGTTATGGAGGAATTATTACCGATATTGGTTCTCACCAAATTCATCAATTTTTAGTTTTTACAAACTCAAATCAGGCAAAAATCAACCATGCATTAGCAGAAAATACGACAAAGAAAGATATGCCTGGTTTTCAAGATTTTGGTGAAGTGAACCTTACTGGTAACGGTGGGCATGGCTATATTCGTCTGGATTGGTTTACTCCAGATGCCCTTCCAACCTGGGGAGATGGAAGATTGTTAATCCTTGGAGACAAAGGCTTTATTGAAATAAGAAAATATACAGACTTAGCAAAATCAAAAAAAGGTAATCATTTATTTTTAGCAAATAATGATGAAGTGAAATACATCGATTGCTCTAATGTTAAACTACCCTACTTTAATAATTTAATTAATGATGTTTTAAACAGAACAGATACTGCATGTCCTCAAGAACTTACTTATCTTTCAATGGAACTTGCTATTAAAGCTCAAAAGGAAGCTGAAAAAAAATGAAAAAATATCAAGTTGCAATAATAGGAACCAATATAGGGGCAAAACATTTTGAAGATTTTCAAAAAGTATCTGAGAGATTTAATGTTCACACATTATGCGGTTTAACTAGGGAAGCTATTGATAAAATATTACAATCAAATACTGAGACAAAAGTTTCTCTAAATTTTGACGATGTATTAAAAGTTAAAGAAATTGATATCATTGATATATGTCTGCCACCTCATTTACATTTTTCTGCTTGTAAAAAAGCCATGAAGGCTGGAAAGCATGTAATTTGTGAAAAACCTTTAGTCTCAAGTCTTAAAGAAGTAGATGAATTAGAAAAAATCAGCAAAGAAACTGGTAAAGTTATTTTTCCAGTATTTCAATATCGATATGGTCTAGGATTTTCAAAGTTAAAAGCATTAATTAAATCTGGTTTAGCAGGCAAACCATTGGTTGCTTCTTTAGAAACTCATTGGAATAGAGGAAAAGATTACTATTCAAAACCCTGGAGGGGAACCTGGGAAGGTGAACAAGGTGGGGCTATTTTAAGTCACTCTATTCATATTCATGATTTAATTAGTATGATCCTAGGTCCTGTTTCAAATGTTTTTGCCAAACTATCAACCAGAGTAAATGATATTGAGGTTGAGGATTGTGCTGCACTTTCAATTGAAATGGAAAATGGAACTCTTGTTACAAGTTCTATTACATTAGGCGCTGCAAACGATACTAGTAGGCTTCGATTTTGTTTTGAGGGATTAACTGCTGAGTCTGCCGCTTCTCCTGAAAAACCTTATAGCCCAGCAGAAGATGAGTGGACTTTTTTACCAAGAACACCAATAACACAAAGTAAAATTGAAGATGTATTATCTAAAGTAAAACAAGGTAAATCCTGGTATGCTGGAATGTTTGAGGAAATAGCAAATAAACTTAACGGTTTGCCTAGTGATGAGGTAACCTTAGTAGATGCTAGGAATTCTTTAGAATTTGTCACCGCAGTCTATGCTTCATCAAGACAAAATAGAACAATTGAAATTCCAATAGATAAAAAAAATAAACTCTATAATTCCTGGCTCCCTAATTAAATTAATTAATTTTTGAATGTTTTAAATAAAGTAAATATTTAAAATTAAAACTGTTAATATTGGCATAGTTAATTTAGTGTAATTTCAATAGTAAATATAAATATTTTATTAAATATGAGTGATCTCAACAAAGCACCAAACGATTTTTTTGAAAATTGGGATAAAATCCAATCAATGTCATATAAAAATGTCATTGAACTGCTTGTGAAGAGAAGTAGTGAAAAAAAGATATTAGCTTTAATTCAATTTGAATTAGATCAATTTTCAGAAAATGTTCGAAAGGATTTAGCTATTTCTGAAACAAGTTTTTTTTATAAAGAAATATCTAATCTTTTCAGAGACTCTAACTGGTGGTCAACTGCTACAGTAACAGATGCTTGTAAATATTATTTAAAGTGTGCAAAAAATAATATTTCTTATTTTGAAAACTATGTAGAAGCAGATAGTAATTTGTCTCAAATTCAAAAAAATGAGATATTTGCCTTATATCAATTGTGTACTTTATTCCTTTCTTGGAATGCTATTAAAGAAAAAAAGATCAGAGAAACAATAGATATTAGAAAAAGTTTATTTTTTAGATAAAATTTGGGATTTTAAGGAAAATTAATATGTTCTATCTTATTATCTAATTTAATTGATTTTTCATTGTAACTTATATTTTTTAATTCTTTAACTTTCTGATTATTCTTCATAAATAAACACGCTGAACAGTTTTCTCTAGTATCAAAAAACTTTTTCCATTCTTCGGTATATAATCTTTCAACTTCATCATTCGTAACTGTGCCCCATTTAGTGGGATTAAATTTTCTCTCAGCCTCATTATTTGTATTGTCCTCTTGTAAAACTGTAACTGAGTCACAAGGGTAACAATAAGATTTTTTATTTGTCTCATGGCCAGTAGTGTCCCAAAATACGTTATATGTTTGTAAAAAACACTTTCCCTCATCCCACAAAATATTAGCTTCCTCTTTCGTTCCATGAAATTTTAATTGATGGAAAAATTTTTCCTTATTTTCTCCGTTTCTACTAATTAAATTCAATGATTGTAATTTTTCTGATAAATTATTATGAGATTTTAATTGTTCTGTCCTACCCAAATTACAATCTGTTAGAAGTCTAACATAATTTACATTCCAATCTTTAGCTGTTTCTTTTAATCGATTTAAAAATTCATTGTTAGTCCAAGGTCCGTAAACATAAGATAAACCAAAAGTGAGATCAGAGGCTAGTATGTTTTCTGGAATTCTTTGTAAATTAAATTTTTGATCTGGATAAAAAGGGGAAGCGTCCTCTGGTGTAATTGATAATCTTATCCATTTGAATTTTTTATAAATGTTATCATCTATATTTTTCGGGAAACCATTAGTAATTAAGCCTAAGTCAATATCAAATTTAGAAACCCACTCTACAAATTCACTAAAATGAGGCCATAAGTTTGGTTGCCCACCTCCTGACAATATTAAACCTTTTAATCTTATGCTTGAGCCATGTATTTTTTTGTATTCATTATTATATTTTGAAAAATTTAGCTCATTATATTCGGCTTGATCAAAATATAACTTATTAACGAAATCTTTTGCTTCTTCTAATGTAATGCTATCTTTTTTATTTCTATTTATTGTTGAACAAAATTGACATCTTGAAGAACATACTTGGTGAAGAGTCATAGTTGCTCTAATTATACTTGAAAAATTTGTTTCTTTTAGTTTCCAAAAAATTGGCCAGTGGTGATTTAATTTATCACCTGTGCTTGTAAAGTTTATTTCTTTTTCTTGCAGTTTGTGTGTGATATCTGAAGGTTCAATAGTTTTATTTGTTTCATTCTCAACAATAATGAAACCTTCGGTAATACCTTTTTTTTCAAGTGATTGAATTATTTTTTCACAATTACTCTCGGTTATTTGATGGGTGGTAGTTTGTCCATTTTTATCTCTTTTTAAAAAAGTTCTGTGAACAGCAAAGTGTTTAGCTTTATTTAAAGATCTAACTCTTATAAAAAAACCTTTTCTGTCTGTACCTTTTATAATTTCGTAATTCATTTAATTAATTTTGACTTTAATACAAAAAAACCATTACCACGTTTATTTGTTTTGAACCATTTATCTTTTATGCCATCAACTTTATAAAGCATTTGTTCTACTTTAAATCCGTTTTTTTTAAATAAATTTATCCACCATTCCTCATTTTTAATAATTATATGGGTTTTGTCTAAATGATATTGTTGAATTCTATATTTTGACTTATCACCAAGCGGTACAATCACAAATAAATTCTTAGTTATTTTATTCATTTGATTTAATATTTTTTTAAGTTCTTTTTGAGGTATGTGCTCAAAAACATCTTTTGAAATAATCCAATCAAAAATTTTTTTATTAAACTTAAATTTTTTTATAGCATTGATTAAATTGTTGTTTTTAATAATTGTAACTTTATCAGATATATCTGCTAAAGAATTTTTTATAGCAAACTCAGATATATCAACTCCGTAAGTATTCACCCCATAATCATTTAAACATTTTACTAAAAAACCATGAGCACAACCATACTCTAAAACATTTGATTTTTTTCCAAGCTTTAAAAAATTGTAAAATTTATGAGCCATTGGGTAAGTTAATTCAGGTATCCACCTGTAATTTTCATAACAGCTTAAGCCCTTGGAGATTCCATCTTCATAATAATTTTTATCAAATTTTATTTTCATGATTTCTATCTAATTATCTTAAATATTTTAAATATCTATCTGGAATTTTAAAATTTATAGCTTTTTTAATTTTATGCTGGAATCCATCACTAATTTCTAAGTTTTTTGTTTCAGGTTTCCAATTAAGCCACTTATCTTCATACCATTTTTCATCTGGTTCAGAGTCTCCTATAACTTTTGAGAACACTAAAGCTGTCAAATGTTTGTATAACATTGTTTCTTTATTAAGAGAAAATCCTAAATTTAAAATTTTTATCATTGAATAATGCTGATTATTTTTTTCTTTTGGAGCTCCACCAAATCCAGTCGATATATCGTGATCTTTTTTTTTAATTTTCCATAATACCGGTCCTATCCGTTTTCTAAATGGAATCCTGTAAGTATTTATATCTTTAGAGACTTTATCAAATTTCCAAATTTCTATTTGTTTGGCAATAATAGATTTAATCCAGAACTTTAAATCTAATTCAATTTTCAATAATCTTAATTGTTTATAACCAAAAACCATATCGGGTTCCATGAATAAAGTGTAATTAGGTTTTGATCCAGATATACTGCAGGCTATATTAAATAAATCGCCAAATTGATTCCTTGGTGTATTACACTCATAATTTTTAATAATAATTTTCTTGTTATTATTAAATTTATTAATCAAAAAATTTTCAACATCCTCAGGGTTTTTTGGGAAATCTAAATTTTGATTTTTATAATTTACATGTTTTGCTTTCACCCATGGATTTTTTGAATAAAAAATAAAAATTTTATCAACTTCACTTGTTATTGAGTTTATAGATGACTCTAAGAAATCTATACCATAATGAATTCTATATATCGCCCAAATCATTTTTATTAAAATTTATCGTGTTTTCTTATAAACAAGATATTAAAAAATATGAACAAAGAAAACGCAAGTAAACTGTGGAAAATTATTCAGGAAGCTGGCGATTATTTGGTGGGTCAATTACCTGATCACCCAAATCATCCTAAAGGAAGAAACCCTTATGCTCATGTTGCAATTTGTGTAAAAAGTAAATTCAATGCTAGCTACAAAGATATTCCTGATGAAAAATATGATGATGTGATTAAGTACATTGAATTTTTAAAACAAAATCCAAATTAATCTTATTTTCAAATAAATTATTGCTTTGGAAAATAATCTTTTAAATCGCCCTCTCGATAAACATCAGCTGTACAACAATGAAGACCACCTCCAAAAGCATATGCATCTCTAAGCTCCACTGGTATAACTTCCATTCCTAATTTATCTAACTGTTCAGCTTGATATTTTTCACTTTTTTCCACACATACTGTTTTAGGATCTAAAACTAAAACATTCATTGATAGCCAAGTTGATGAATAGCATAATGGTGGTGGTTCGTTGTGTGCTGGTTGTGCACTGTCTACGATTTCCCAACCATTGTCTTCAAATAATTTTCTTTGTTCTTTAGGAAGTCTTCTTTGTGGGTTATTAATAATTAAACCCTCTTTTATTGGTGTAAACGTTGCATCAATATGAATTGGATAAGGGTCGCCTGGGAAGTTAACTGCATGAA
>CABZHY010000026.1 GCA_902525565.1 uncultured Pelagibacteraceae bacterium | reverse complement strand
TAAGTTATGAATAAAATAACAAATACAAAAAATATTAACAATTTTTCTTCTGAAGGCTTTGAATGGAGTCAGGTGCAGAATGAAATGAAAAATAAACTAGGCTTAGAAGTTTATGAGAGCTGGTTAAAAAAGATTTCTTTTGTAGAGGAATTCAATAATTATTTATTATTATCAGTTCCGACAAGATTTATTAGAGATTGGATTACATCAAGGTATTTAGACCAAATATTACAGATAATTAAAGCATATAAAAAAGATATTATTAGAATTGAGTTCAAAATAGTTGAAAAAGCTCAAGATATCACTTTAAAGGAAAATAATGTTAATGAGAAGAATACTAATGAAAATGTTTCATTTATAAAAGATTCTTACCTTCAATATAATCGAATTGACCCAAATAAGAGATTTGATAATTTTATAACAGGTTCAAGTAATAAATTAGCTTATGAAGCTTCTTTAAAAGTTTCAGAAAATATATCTCATTATAATCCTCTTTATATTTATGGTGGTGTTGGAATGGGAAAAACTCACTTATTAAATTCAATAGGTTTAGAGCTTAAAAAAAATAACAAAGTAATGTTTATTTCTGCCGAACGTTTTATGTATCAGTTTGTAAAATCAATTAAATCAAACGACATGGTTAAGTTTAAAGAATATTTTAGAAATACAGATATTTTATTAATCGATGATATCCAGTTTATAAGTGGAAAAGAGGCAATGCAGGAGGAATTCTTTCATACATTTAATGCATTACTTGATAAGGGATCACAAATAATTGTATCAGCTGATCGATCACCAAACAAATTATCAAGGATTCAAGAAAGAATTAAATCAAGATTTTCTGGCGGATTAGTTGTTGATATTCAAAAGCCAGACCTTGAGCTAAGAAAAAAAATAGTTGAAAAAAAAACTCAAGAATTGAATGCTTTGTATTCTGACCAATTACAAGTTTCTAGAGAAATTCAAGATTTTATAAGTAATGAAATAAATGGAAGTATAAGGGAACTAGTTGGAGCAATAAACAGAGTTGTTTCATTTTCAAGAATTTATAACAAAGCCCCAAATCTTGCTGAAATAAAAGTAGTTTTAAAGGATTTATTAAATTTAGCAGAAAACAAGGTTACAATAGATATAATTCAGACAATTGTTTGTAAGTTTTTCAAAATCAGCAAAAATGAAATGTTATCATCTAGAAGATCAAGATATTTAGTAAGACCTAGGCAAACAGCAATTTATTTAACTAAAATTTTGACATCTAAATCATTACCTGAAATTGGAAGAGAATTTTCTAACCGAGACCATACGACAATAATTCATTCAGTAAAAACAATTGAAAAGATAAAAGAAAAAGACCCTGAGATGGTTGATAATATAAATAAATTAAAAAACCAGATTTTATATAATAAAGAAAATGAAATTTAACGTTAATCAACAAGACCTTCAGAAAGCATTAAATTATTGCCAAGGCGTTATTGAAAAAAGAAGCACATTACCAATACTTTCTAATATTTTGTTAGATGTAAGTAATTCAAAACTTACTATCACAGCGACTGATCTAGATTTAATATTTATACATCAATTAAATAATGTAGAAATTCTAGAGGAGGGCAAAACAACCACAACTTCATCAATTATGTATGATATTATAAGAAAGTTTAATTCAGGAAAAAAAATAAATCTTTCTTTAACAGATATTAGCAAATTACAAGTAGAGTCTGAAAAATCTATTTTTAATTTGAATTGCATAAGTGCAACAGAGTTTCCATTGACTGATGAAAATTTTAATCAAAATGAATTTATAATTAAATCAAAACAACTTCTAAAACTATTAAATAAATGTAAATTTTCTGTTTCTAATGATGAAACAAGACACTACTTAAGTGGAATTTATTTTCATCAAACTGAAGTTGAGGATAAAAATTATTTGACAGCTGTCGCAACTGACAGTCATAGAATGTCTATTTCAAAAATACGATTAGAAGATAAGATTGATTTTGATCCAATAATTTTACCTAAAAAAACAATTTTTCAACTTTGTTCCTTATTAGATAGCTATGATGGAGACGTAAAAGTATCAAACGTGAAATCAAAAATTAAATTTGAATTAAATAATAGTATTTTAATTTCAAAACTTATTGATGGAAAATTTCCGAATTACATTCAAGTTATACCTAAAAATAATCAAAAAAAATTAGATATAGATTTAAAATTATTTTTAAATTCTGTTGATAGAGTTGCGTCAGTTTCATTAGATAAAAAAGATGGTGTTAAATTCAATTTATCTAAAGACACTCTAGATCTGTCCGTAAATAATACTAACAGTGGAGATGGTAAAGAAGCTTTAAGTGTTAAATTTGATCATGATTTAGAGATAAGTTTTAATTCAAGATATTTGATTGATGTTGCCTCACAATTAGATGGCGACAGAGTTGAAATTTTCTTAAATGATACTGGTTCACCAGCATTAATAAAAGACCCAGGTGATTTTGATAGTATTTTTGTTGTTATGCCTATGAAGGGCTAATTAATTAAGTCTAACTCTGAGTAAATATTTTTTTCAAGAATTTGCATAAAATTCTCTTTTGTTAATCCAGAGGGAATTGGTTTTAGAATAGAGATTGTAATCGTTTTATTAACTTTCTTTTGACCTTTTTTAGGCCATACATATCCGGAGTTAATTGCAACTGGCTGACAAGTAACATTTAGCTCTTCATAAATTCTCGATACTCCTTTTTTAAAAGGTGGTCTTTCATCTGGAGGAACTCTAGTTCCTTGAGGAAAAATAACTAAAGGTCTATTAGAAGTAACCATCATTTTTGAAATATCATGAAAAAAACCCAAGTTATCTTTTGTAACTTTATTTCTTTTTATTGAAATTGATCCAATTTTTTTTAAGTACCAACCAAATATTGGAATTAACAATAATTCTTTTTTTAGAATAAATACTGGTGAGTTAAAGATTGTTTGTAAATAAAAAGTTTCAAACATTGATTGATGAGACGCAGCTATAAAAAATTTTTCATCATTAATAATATTTTCTCTTCCTTTGATGGAAATTTTTACTGAAAGAATAAACCTTAAACAAAAACTAGCCCAATGACCCATTAATTTTCCTCCTATCAAAACAACCTGTTTAGGCAAAAAAAATGATGGTAAAAAAATTATTGAAATAAAAATTATTCCAGAGAAAAATAATATTGAAAATAAAAAGTTTCTTATCATTTTTGTCAAAAGCTAAATAATATCTTTATGCTTTTGTCTTTTTCTTATTACTTTAATATTTGGTCCTTTTATTAATAATTCTACTAGCTTAGGTCTTAAATTATAATTTGAACTAAGTGACATTCCATAAGCTCCTACATCACATATTGCTATCAAATCTCTTTCTTTCAACACTTGAAACTTTTTTAATGTAATAAATTTATCTGTGCTTTCACAAATAGGACCTACAAATTCATATGGTTTTTTAGATTTTTTGTTAGATTTTGTAACAGGCAAGATTTTATGAAAAGCACCATATAAAGCAGGTCTCATTAAATCATTCATTGCTGCATCTAAAATAATAAATTTTTTACTTCCACTATCTTTTACATAGATTATTTTTGATATTAATGTACCGGTGTTACCAATAATTGATCTACCTGGTTCGAATATGATTCTCACTTTATGTCTCTTTAAAAATTTTAGTATGGCTGTATTATATTTTTTATAATTAAGTTGTTTATTTTTATCATTATAAGTAATGCCCATACCTCCACCTAAGTCTACAAATTCAAATTTGTGATTTGTTTTGTTGAGAATTTGACTAACAGTTTTAAGCATTTTTTCATAAGGTCTATAGTCTAAAATTTGACTGCCTATATGAACACTTAAACATTTTAAATCAATATTTTTGGAATTATTACAATAATTTATAATTTCATAGAATGTATTTTTATTTACACCAAATTTATTTTCTTTTTTTCCAGTAGAGATTTGATTCAATGTTTTCGCATCTGTGTTAGGATTAATTCTTACTCCAATTATAACCTTTTTATTTTTTATTTTTGCTATTCTGTTTATTTCTTTTATTTCACTTAAGGATTCTGCATTAATTAGTAAAATTTTTTTATCTATCGCAAAATTTATTTCATCTGATGTTTTCCCTACTCCAGAAAATACTATTTTGTTTGGAGCAATTCCTGCTTTCAGCGCCATCATCAATTCACCTTTAGAAACAACATCAGCACCCAGTCCGAATTTTTTGATTTCTCTAATTATATTAACATTTGTATTTGATTTGACAGCAAAACATATGAGTGGTGAAAAAGATCTAAAGCTTTTTTTAAAATTACTGATATTTTCTTTTAATTTAAAATAGGAATAAGAATAAAAAGGTGTTCCAAATTTATATGCAATTTTTTGAAAATTAATTTTTTCTATTGTTAGCTTTTTATTTATATATTTCATTAAGTTTTAAACAATGGATCACACTTTTCATTTTCATTAGTAGAATATTTAGGACAACCTTTTTTTCCACAAGAAGTTAATAAAACTGAAATTAATATTATAAATAAAATTTTTTTAATCATTTTTTTTATATTTTATTATCATTTTTTTAATATTATCAAAAGCGGTTCCACCATAAGATTTTTTCGAATTTATTGAATTAGTTAAATTAAATATTTTTAAAACATTATCATCAAGTTTTGGTTCAATTTTTCTTAATTCTTCCAATGTTAATTCATTTAATTTCTTTTTTCTTTTTTCCGCAAAATTAACTACTGCCGCAGTTTTTTGATATGCTTTTCTGAAAGACATCGAGTGATTTTTTACTAGATAGTCAGCTAAATCGGTTGCTGTGGTATAGCCTAAATTAGCAAGTTTTAACATTTTACTTTTATTTGGATTACAATTTTTTAATATTTCATCAAATATTTTTAAACAATTATTTAGATTATCATTAGATTTAAAAACAAGCTCTTTATCGTCCTGTAGGTCCTTAAAGTAAGACAATGGTAAACCTTTTAAAATTGTAAGCATTGAAAATAAATTTCCGTAAGCACTTCCCGATTTTCCACGTAAATATTCTAGAAGATCAGGATTTTTTTTTTGTGGCATTATAGATGATCCAGTCACAACTTTATCAGATAAAGTAATTAAATTTAAACCATCTGAATTCCAAATAATAAGCTCTTCAGCAATTCTAGAAATATGCATTGCACATACAGATGATGCGTATAAAAAATCTAGTACAAAATCTCTATCCGAAACTGTATCAATAGAATTATTTGTTGGTGTTTTAAAACCAAGTTTTTTCGTTGTGTAATTTCTATCTATATAAAATGATGTTCCTGCTAAAGCTGCAACACCTAACGGATTTTCATTTAAACTGTCTAAATTATTAGAAAATCTCTTTTTGTCTCTATTAAACATTTCTACATAAGACATCAAATAATGTGCAAAAGAGATAGCTTGAGCATTTTTGAGGTGTGTAAATCCAGGCATAATGGTTTCAATATTTTTTTCAGCTAACTTAATGGTGCTTTTAATAACTTTATTAATATTATTATTTATTTCGTTAGTTGAATTTTTCATCCAAATTTTAAAATCAGTAACTACCTGATCATTTCTTGATCTTGCAGTGTGAACATAGCCAGCTTCCTCACCTATAATCTGAAACAGTCTCTTTTCGATATTCATATGAATATCTTCGTATTTTTTATTGAATTCAAATTTATTGTTTGCGATTTCCTTATCAATTTTTGTTAGTCCATAAACAATTTTATTTTTAATTTTAAATGAAATTATTTTTTGTTTAAAAAGCATTTCAACATGAGCAATTGATGCTTGGATGTCTTCTTTATAAAGTCGTTTATCAATATCTATTGAATTACCGACTTTTTGAAACAAACTTGAAGCGTTTTTTTTTATCCGTGTGCTCCAGATTGCTTGGTTGTTTTTATTTTTTGCCATGATATTTAATTATACCTATTTAACATGAGATTTTTAATAATATTTATTTTTTTGATAACAAATGTTGTAGCTGAAGAACTATCAGGTATTAAAAATATTGTAATCCATAAAATACCAAAAACATATGATAATGTTATTTTTTTAGACAAAAAAGATCAAAAGATTAATATCAATGAATATAAGGGTAAATTATTATTATTGAATTTTTGGGCAACCTGGTGTGAACCTTGTAAACAAGAAATGCCATCATTAGATAAACTTCAAACCAACCCAGAATTAGATAAAATAAAAATTTTTGCAATAAATATTGGGAAAGAAAATTTAGACAAAGTTAATAAATTTCTTAATGATCTTAATATTAAAAACTTCGAATCTTATTTTGATCCACCTAAAACATTAGCAAAAGTGTTTTCTTTAAGAGGTATACCCACATCAATCTTGATTAATAAAGAAGGCAAAGAATTTGCTAGGGTAATAGGTTCAATAAATTTTGAAGATAAAAATTTTATTAATTGGATAAAAAAATATAACTAATTTTTGAAAAAATAAGCAAAGCCAACTAAAGCAATAATAGCAATAAACTGTAAAATAACTCTTAACTGCATTAATTTATTTGAATATTTCTTACTTGTTTCTCCTCCCTTAAAAAGAGTGCCTATGCCTAAAATTAAAACTATTCCAACAGCAATCAAAAGTGCTATTGATAAAACTTTTACTAATATTCCTGAAATCATTTTTTTATTTTAGATTGTGTTTTGACATAAAAAACATAATTTATCTACTATGACATTTTGCCTAGATTCCATAATTATTAAACCAGAAAACGGTGTTGAAATCAAAAATGCAATTATTTTGCTTCACGGTTATGGTGGCGATGGAAAGGATATAAGCATGTTATCTTTAAATTGGAAGAGACATATGCCTAATACAGTCTTTATTTGTCCAAATGGACACGAGCCATGTGTTATAAATCCCTCAGGTTATCAATGGTTTGATTTAACAAAAGAGGATTCTGATTACATATTAGATCAATCAATTAAAGCTGAAGAAGTATTAATAAAATTTATTAATGAAATAAAACAAGAGTTTAAGTTATCAAATAATCAAATATGTTTAGCAGGTTTCAGCCAAGGATGTATGATGTCTATAAATGTTGGTCTTACCCTTGAAGAAAAATTTTTATGTATAGTTGGTTTTTCTGGAAAGATAATAAATCAAAAAAATTTAAAAAATAGAATCAAAAATAATACTGAGATATTACTTATACATGGTGATGCTGATCAAATTGTCTCATCTACACATTTACTAGAAGCAAAAGATTTTTTAATTAGAAACAATATTAAAGTTGATACATTATTAATAAAAAATTGTGATCATCATATTCCTATTGCAGCATCAAGTACAGCTTTAAATTTTATATTAAAAAAATTTAATATCTCTAATTATTGATAAAATTGTTTAACTAAGTTAAAATTAAACTAATGAATAACTTTATCGAACAAAATGTTTCTTTAGAAAAGTGCCCTGCGCTAGTACTCAATGCGGATTATAGACCTTTGAGTTACTATCCTTTATCATTGTGGTCATGGCAGGATACAGTTAAATCTGTTTTTCTTGATCGAGTTATTATTGTCAGCAATTACGATAGAACTATAAGAAGTCCATCATTTAATATGAAATTACCAAGTGTAATCGCTTTAAAGGATTACATTGTTCCTCAAAGCAAGCCAAGTTTTACTAGATTTAATGTGTTTTTAAGAGATAAATTTTCATGCCAATATTGTGGAAGCAAAGAGGAGTTGACTTTTGATCATCTATTACCTCGATCAAAAGGGGGAGAAACTAATTGGGACAATGTTGTGACGGCTTGTTCTGCATGTAATGTAAAAAAGGGTGGAAAACTGTTAAAACATTCCGGCATGAAGTTACATCAGTACCCTTATCGACCATCAACGGAGGATCTACACAAAAATGGTAAAAATTTTCCACCAAATTTTTTACATAAAAGTTGGATGGATTACCTATATTGGGATGTAGAACTAGAGTCTTAAATTTTCTCAGAAATATTTATTGCAATTTTTGATCCAGTTTTAATAATTTTATCTAATATAGAGTACGGACCCTTTTTTGTGGCACCCTTTTCGTAAGCAATATCTTTATGGTTTAATTCATCTTCTCTAAATTTAATTATTTTCTTTTTTAGTTTTGGTTCACTATTATCAAGTTGTTTTATTTGGTTTAAATAATGCTCATCTATTACCTCTTCAACGGAAGCAGTACAAAGCATAGCTGCTTTCTTACCAAGTAAAGTTGAACCAAACCCCAATCCTACACCTAATAAATCCCATAAGGGTAAAAATTTTGTTGGTTTTATATTTCTTTTTTTAATTTCTTTTTCAAAATAATCAGAATGTTCTTTTTCATGAACTTTCATTGCTTCAATTGTTTTTTTTAAAGCTTCATCTTTAACCAATGTATTAAGAGCTAGCAACTGTCCTTCATAAATTTTAACAGCACCACGTTCTCCAGCATGATCAACTCTAATGAATTCTTCTATT
>CABZHY010000025.1 GCA_902525565.1 uncultured Pelagibacteraceae bacterium | reverse complement strand
TTACTAAGAAGATCGAGTTTTTATTATTTATAGAAATTAAACTAAGCAAATTTGTAATTTTAGATTTCTGTTCTTTTTTAACTGAAATATTATTTGTGGGTGCAAAGTTTAAAAGAGTAGGCAGCAATGTAAATGTAATAATGAACGATGTAATTAATCCAAAAGTCATCATCCAACCAAAATCAATAATAGGTTTTATTTCACTAAAAATTAAAGACAAGAATGCAAAAATTGTTGTTAGAACTGTATAAATAATTGGCCAAAACATTTTTGAAGTAGTTAAAGAAATAATTTCAAAATTATTTTTTGATGGAAAATCTCTTTTTAGCTGAAGAAATCTAGTACTCATATGAATGTTCATTGCCATTGTTAAAATCAACATAAGTGCAATGAAATTTGATGAGATGACTGTCACTTTCCATCCAAGCATTCCAAGTAGTCCCATCATAATTATTACAGAAAAAAGACAACTACTTATTGGAATTATAATCCAAAGAAATTTTCTAAAAATAAACCACAAAGTAGCAATAATAAATAATAGAACTCCCAAACCAAAAACAATTATATCACTTTTAATAAAAGTCATCATATCATCAGCAATCATTGGTATTCCTCCAAGATAAATTTTCCCCACATCACCATAACTTTGAATGACTTGTCTAATTTCTAAAATATTCTGATGGTTTTGTTTTTTGATCTGATCTTTAATTAGCTCAACTTGTTCTTTTGATTTATTTTCTAAATCTTCTAACTTTTGAGACTGTTTAATATTAACGATAATTCCACTAGTTTTACCATCTTCACTTATTACAAAATTTCTAAAAACAGGACTATTTAAAATTTCTTTAAAACCCCGATTTCTATCAACATCTTCATCTTTTAAGGTTTTGAAGCTTTCTAATCTTTCTTGAAGAGGAGCATCTGAATTATTTAAAAGAGGAATGTCTAACAATGTAATTACACTGTGGACCCAGTTGAGGCTCTGAATTTTATATTTTAAACTTAATAAATTATTAATTGAGGAGTCAGTTACCATTCCCTGATTTGGCGTATAGGTAAGAATTAAAAATTCTTTAGATCCATATCTTTCGGATACTTCTTTAAGATATGCTAGATCTGGATCACCTTCTATTAATAGAGTTTCTGATGAAGCATCTAATTTAAAATTTTTTGAATAGTAACCAAAACTTAAAATAGCAATAATTAATAATACAAATATTGCTTTAGGGTTTTTAAGGATAACATTTTGATAAAAATGAGCTATCATTCAAGCTCTTTATATTGGAAATTAACTTAATTGAGTATCCTTAAATTTTGTAAATCTTTCCTCAAATTCAAGAGTTACATTGCCAATAGGACCATGTCTTTGTTTCCCAATTATAATTTGAGCTAAATGTGCAACTTCATTCATTTTTGCTTGCCACTCTGCATGCTCAACTGTCGCTTCTCTTGGTTCTTTTCTCTGTAAATAATATCCCTCTCTATAAACAAACATTACAACATCAGCATCTTGCTCAATAGAACCAGATTCTCTTAAATCTGCTAATTGAGGCTTATGATCATCTCTTTGCTCGACTTGTCGCGATAACTGCGAAAGAGCTACTACAGGAACAGAAAGTTCTTTGGCTATTGCTTTAAGTCCTTGGGTAATTTGTGATATCTCTTGAACTCTTCCATCTTTGTTTAATGTAGTACCTCTCATTAATTGAATGTAATCAACTACAATCATATCGAGACCAAAAAGTCTTTTAATACGTCTTGCTCTATTACTTAAAGCAGCAATACTTATTGCTGGAGTCTCATCAATATAAAGAGGTAGTTCAGAAATATTTTTGGATGTTTCTAAAAACTTATCAAATTGTTCATCAGATATTCTTCCTCTTCTTATATCATTAGAACTAATTCTAGCTTGCTCGGAAATAATTCTGGTAGATAATTGTTCTGAAGACATTTCAAGTGAAAAGAAAGCTACAGATGATTTCTTACCACTCTCTTGTAGTTTTTGAGCAGCATTAAATGCAATATTTGTTGCTAGCGAGGTTTTCCCCATTGATGGACGACCAGCAATAATAATTAAATCTGATTGGTGTAAACCACCAAGCTTATCGTCTAGATCCCTTAAACCAGTTGGAACTCCAACGATTCCCTCCTCATTTTTATATGCTGCTGAGGCCATTTCAATCGTTTGTTTCATTGCTTCATCAAATTTTACTAAAGAAGAATTAAAGGAACCTTTTTCAGCTAAATCAAATAATAATCTTTCAGAACTTTCGATTATAGATTGTCCATTAGTATCAAGATCATTTATTTTTGCACTATCAATAGTTTGTTCCGAAATTTTTATTAATTCTCTTCTTACAAACATGTCGTAAATAATTTTTGAATATTCTATTGCTTGCCTTACTGATGTTGAAAATTTTGTAATCTTAACCAGATATTCAGGAACATTTAGATCATCTTTTTCTTCTTCAAAATAATTTTTTAGAGTAATTGGGTTCGCCAACATTCCTTTGTAGATAAGACTTTCTACTGCCTCAAAAATTTTTTGGTGCATAGGATCGTAAAAATTAATACTGGAAATTATTGTATTTATCTCGTCAAAAATATCATTACTAACAAGTATAGATCCTATGACTGCTTGTTCAGCTTCAATGTTATTCGGTAATTCTTTAAATTGATCTTTGACTATACTTAAATTATTTTCCATAAAAATAAATTTACATTAAAATTGATTAAATCAAATTCTAAATTGGTGCTGGGGAAAAGAATGTATAATTATTGAATTGTATCAGCTGAAGAAACATCAATTGTAATCTCAGCATCAACTTCTGAGTGTAAAGAAATTTTAACTTTAAATTTTCCTAAAGTTTTTATTTCTTCAACTGGTTGTATCATTGAAGGTTTAATATCAATTTTGTTTTCTTCTTGAATAATTTTTGAAATTTCAGTTGGTTTAACCGAACCGTACAATTCATTATTTTCTGTACTTAATTTTTTTACAGAATACTCTTTGCCATGAATTTGATCAGCAATTTGAGATGCTTCTTTTTTTATCTCGTTATCTTTTTTTGACAACTCAGCTTTAATTTTTTCAACCTCTTTTATATTTTCTTTTGATGCATAAAGAGCTTTTTTGTTAGCAATTAGAAAGTTTCTAGCAAATCCTCTTTTAACATCTATGACTTCACCAATAGATCCTATTCTTTTTACGTTTTCTAATAATATTACTTTCATATTATATTAATGCTAAGTTTCTAGCTCTTTTTATTGATAGAGATAACTCTCTTTGTTTCTTTTGACATACATTTGTAATTCTTGAAGGTAAAATTTTACCATTCTCAGAAACATATTTTTTCAAAAGTTTAATATTTTTGTAGTCCACCTCTGGAGCACCTTTTACAGATAACGGACAAGTTTTTTTAAATTTATATTTATTTGGTTGAAAAATACTTAATTTTGCAAAGTTACTTTGTTTACCTTTTTTATTACCGCTTTGTCTCTTTGGCATTAGTTTTTAAAACTTTCTTTTTTTTCACTATCTTCTTTTTTTCCAAAATAGTTTGTTTCTAAGTCAAATTTTTTTACTCTTACTGTTAGATATCTTAGTAATTTTTTATCAATAGCCTCATTTTTTTCTAATTCATCAATCACAACGCCTTTGCCTTTTATTTTAAAATGAATGTAACTACCTTTTTTATTTTTTTTAATTAAATAAGATAAATTAAGTAGCCCCCAGTTTTCAGTTTTAACAACTTCTCCATCATTTTTTTCAATAATCTTAGAATATTTTTCTGTTAATTGCTTTAATTCACTGGGTGAAGTATCTTGCCTAGCTATAATAGTATGTTCGTATAAATTCATTTAAGTTCTTTAATAAAAAGTGAGGATATACTATTATAAAAGTTCAATTACAATAGTTAAAAAGGCAAAATAATTAGTTTTTTTTTATATGTTTTCAGTAATTTTTCCAGGCCAGGGATCTCAAATAGTGGGTATGGGAAAAGAGTTACATGATAAATTTAATATAGTTAAAGATCTGTTTACGCAGGCAGATTACACACTAAATTTTCCTATTTCTAAGCTGATTTTAGAGGGTCCAAAAGAAGAATTAGATTTGACAGCTAACACACAACCAGCAATATTTTTAATTAGTTATTCAATATTTAATGTTGTTAAAAATGAATTTAATCTAGATTTAAATAAAGCAAAATATTTTGCTGGACATTCTTTAGGCGAATATTCTGCTCTATCATGTGCAGGATACTTAGATTTTTCAGAAACTTTAAAAATATTAAGGATAAGGGGAGATGCTATGCAAAATTCTGTACCCAAAGGGGAGGGAGGAATGGTTGCGGTATTAGGCTCAAAAGTCGAAATTATTGAAAAAATACTGATGGAAAATAAAGAAAATTTAAAAGCACAAATTGCAAATGATAATTCAGAAGGTCAAATTGTTTTAAGTGGAAAAAATGAAGATTTAAAAAAATTAATTCAAATTTTAAAGGACAATTCAATTAAAAATATTATACTTCCAGTTAGTGCACCCTTTCATTGTGAATTGATGAATAATGCAACAAAAATTATGACTGAAGAGTTAAATAAACTTAATTTTAAAAATGGACAAAATAAATTAATTTCAAATGTGACTGCTAGTGAAATTAAAGATACGGATGACATAAAAAATCTCTTAATTAAGCAAATAGAGAATAGAGTTAGATGGAGAGAAAGTGTGATTAATATGATAAAAAATGACATTAATCATTTTATTGAAATTGGACCTGGGAAAGTTCTGTCAGGTTTGGTAAAAAGAATCAGTAGGGATGTAAAAATTGATACAATTAACACCCAAAATGACATTGAGAGTTTAAAAATATGACAGATTTAAATGGTAAAAACATTATAGTTACAGGCGCATCTGGAGGAATTGGAAATTCAATAATTGAAAAATTAAATCAAGCTGGAGCAAATATCTTAGCTTCAGGAACAAGAATACAAAAACTTGAGGAACTAAAAGGAAAGTATGGAAATATTAAAATATTAAAGTTTGATATTACTAAAAGGGATGAAATTGAAGAATTTGTTGAAAACGCAACAAAAGAACTTGGTGGCAGTTTAGATTGTCTCGTTAATAATGCAGGCATTACTCAAGATAATCTAGCAATAAGAATGAGCTTTGAGGAATGGCAAAAAGTAATTGATATTAATTTAACATCAACATTTTTAATGAGTAAGTCTGCAATAAAAAAAATGTTAAAAAATAAATCAGGAAAGATTGTAAATATTACATCTGTTGTTGGACATACAGGTAATTTAGGACAAGTAAATTATACTGCATCTAAAGCAGGTATTATTGCGATGTCTAAGAGTTTGGCTATAGAATATGCTAAAAAAAATATAAATATAAATTGTATTTCACCAGGATTTATTAAAACGGCAATGACAGACAAGTTAGATGACAAATATAAAGATTTAATAATATCAAAAATTCCTTCAGCACGACTAGGGGATCCAGATGATATTGCAAATGCAGTGCTTTTTTTATGCTCAAATCAATCAAGTTATATTAATGGAGAGACCTTACATGTTAATGGGGGCATGTATATGGCTTGACAAAATAGGTATTTAAACTATTAAGAATTTATAACTAAAAGGATCAATATGTCAGAAGACGTTTCAAGCAAGGTAAAAAAAATTGTAGCAGATCACTTGGGTATTGATGAAGCCAAGGTAACTGAGGAGTCGAGTTTTATAGATGATTTAGGGGCCGACAGTTTAGATACCGTTGAATTAGTGATGGCTTTCGAAGAAGAATTTGGATCTGAAATTTCTGATAGTGAAGCTGAGAAAATTTTAACTGTGGGTGATGCAGTTAAATTTATCGAAGGTAAAGCTAACTAGAAATTTTAATGCCCTCAGAAAAAGATGGGGTAATGATCATTTTATCCTCTCCATCAGGAGCAGGTAAAACTACTCTAGTTAAAAAATTATCCGAAAATGATAATTTTGAAATTTCTATATCTCATACTACAAGACAACCTCGTCCTAACGAAAATCAAAATCAAGATTATTTTTTTGTTAATGAATTAGAGTTCAAAAGATTAATTAATAACGAAGAGTTTCTCGAATATGCAAAAGTTTTTGATAATCTGTATGGTACAACAAGAACACCAGTCATAGACAAATTAAATAAAGGTAAGAATATTCTTTTTGATATTGATTGGCAGGGTGCTGATCAAATTAAGAATAAAAAATTAGATTATAAATTAATTACTTTTTTTATATTACCCCCAAGTAAAGAAGTTTTATTTGAAAGACTGACTAAACGTCATAAAAATGAAAGATTAATAGCCGAAGAAAGAATGAAACAATTTGAAAGAGATGTTTTGCACTGGATAAACTATGATTATGTTGTGATTAACAATGATTTGGATGAGTGTTATTCCAAAATTATAAATTTGATTGATGCAGTGATAAATAATGGTTCAAAAGATTATGATTTAGAATACATTAGAAATCATATTGAAAAACTAACTTCTTAAATTTTCGTATTCGTAAGCTAATTTATAATAAGTATCTAAATTTAAGTTTTGAGGCCTCAAACTCAAATCAATCTTTAATTTTTTACAAACTTTTTGATCTCCATTGAATAATTGATTGTAGGGTTTTTTTAACATTTTTCTTCTCTGGTTAAAAAATATTCTAGAAACTTTTTCTAAATTTTTTGGATCATTTAATTTAATAAATTTTTTTTTTGGTTGAAAAAACAATAAAGAACTATCTACTTTTGGTTTAGGATAAAATGCTCCAGGCTTTATATCGCATACCTTTCTTATATTTAGTTTCCAATTACAAATAATTGATAATCTTCCATAATTCGATGTATTAAATTTAGCAATAATTCTGTCAGCAACCTCTTTCTGAAACATCAAAACTAAAGACTCAAACCAAAAACCTTCTTTTAAATTAATTATCCATTTACTAAGTATTTCACTTGAAATATTATAAGGCAAGTTACCAAAAACTATTACTTTGTCTTGAGAAAGTATATTTTCATCTATTTTTAAAACATCATCATTTATGATTGTTAGTTTATTATCAAATTTTTCTTTAAGATTTATTGCTAGGTTATCATCTTTCTCAATTACAAAAATTTTTTTTGGATTTTTTTTAAGAATATATGACGTCAGATTTCCAGTTCCTGGTCCAATTTCAAGAATTATTTTGTCTTTAATTTCGGTTGTAGTTACAATCTTCTCTAAGATATTTTTATCAATTAAAAAATTTTGACCTAAACTTTTTTTCGCTCTGATCAAATTTTATCCAAAAAAGATAAAGCTTTAATTAAGCTTAGGGGGTTAGATTTATTTCTTCCCAACATTTTTTCATTCGGTCCATGATCAGGGGAAACCCTAACAAATGGTAGGCCCAGTGTGATATTTATAGCATCATATTCAAATAATGTTTTTATCGGTGTTAAAACTTGATCATGATACATCCCAACTATTACATCAAATTTTGTCCGATTTTTTTTTAAAAACATAGTATCTGCAGGAAAAGGACCAGAAATTCTATAACCAAGCATTTTTAAATCCTTAATTGCAGGTTTAATTATTTTATCATCTTCACTAAAAGCATCTATACTTTCGCAATGAGGATTTAAACCTAAAACTGCAATATTTGGTTTTGATTTTAAAAAAGTTTTATAAAATCTTATTATTAATTGTATTTTATTTTTTATAACTTTTTTGCTTAATTTTTTATTAACTAATTTCAGAGGTAAATGTGTTGTAATAGGGCAAACCGATAGTTTTCTATTATAAATTAGCATTGCATTGTTGTTTATTAAAAATTTTTCTGAAATATATTCTGTAATACCTAAATACTTTTTTTTTAGAAAATTTTTTTTTGAAATAGGTCCATTAATAAGCTTATTTGTAACCCCACTTTTCAAAATATTAAATGCAATTTTAAATGATTTTTCAATGTATTTGTTTGATTTATTTGAAATTTTCCCAAATGCTTTTGATGAATTATAATTTACATTGATTAAATTTATTGAATTATTTTTAAGCCTATAACTAGCAAGTTTTTTGTAATCTAAAATATTTATTTTTTTTTTATACTTTAGTTTATTCATTTGAAGACATAGCAGTTTGTACGATGCAATCAAAATAATAGGACTTTTTATTTTTTTCTTTAATGCTTTAAATAATATTTCAAAAAAAATACTATTAGGTTCCCCAGAAACTATCAAAATTGGTTTATAATGCATTAATACTTATATCTTTTCTAATCTTTTTTATATATATGTTGGAAAATTGATTTAGTTGCTCATTAATTTTTATATTTGTTACTCTATTTATTTCCTCCTCAAGATTAATTTCTCTTTTTTCTTCCTTAATATCAATTAATTTTAAAATTAAAAAACCACTAGGTACTTTTATAGGTTTCGTAAAATCGTTTATATTTATTAATGACAGTTCTTTAGCAATTTTTTTAGAAACAGCACTTTCATTAATCCAGCCAATTCTCCCACCATTTTTTGAGGTATCTGATAAACTGTATATTAAAGCTGCGTTTTCAAATCCATTTTGATTTATTGATTTCAAAATTAATTTTAATTTGTCATTTAATTTTTCATTTTTTTCAAGACTAAATAATATTT
>CABZHY010000024.1 GCA_902525565.1 uncultured Pelagibacteraceae bacterium | reverse complement strand
AAACTAATGATTCTTCAATAAAACCTTGCTCAATACCTAAATGATATAGAGATAAAATAGTAGCAGCTAAAAAAATTAAAATAAGAGAAAGAATGAAATATTTTTCAAAATTTATAAATTTATAATTTAATACAACAATTATTATTGCTAATAGGTATGAAATTCTTTCAAGTATGCACAAGTTACAAGGTTGATGACCTAGAACATATTCAATAAAAAATGCTGAAGTTAAAGCAATAACGCTAATTAAAAAAATTAATTTTAATGTTATTGTTTTGTTAATCTCAACCATTGAATTTAAAAAATAAATATATGAAAATAAATATTATAACTATAATAATTCCGATACCAGTGAACCATTTTGATCCATGTTTATCCATAAACTCTGTAAATAATTGCCCAAATTTATAGGAAAGATAAGAAACTATAAAAAATCTTAGACTTCTTGAAATTAAGCTTACAATTATAAAAATAGGAAAATTAAAAGCAATTAAACCGCTCGAGATTGTAAAGGCTTTATAGGGCAATGGTGTAAAGCCAGCTAAAAAAAGAATACTCAGCCATGCGAGGAATCCACTCCCTTGAGACATGCTTAATTTTAAATTTTCAACTTTATCTTGATAACCATAAAATTCGATTACATACATTGATAAATCAAAAAATAAATAACCTATCAAATATCCAAAAATCCCTCCAAGAACTGAAAATATTGATGCTATTAAAAATATTTTCAAATATTCTTTTTTTTTAGCAATTACCATTGGAATTATCATTGCATCTGGAGGTATAGGGAAAAAAGAACTTTCAATAAAAGATACAAGCCCTAAATAAAAATTCGAACTTTTATGCGCAGCTAATTCTAAACATTTTTTGTAAAGTGTTTGAAACATTTTTTGGTTTTAATATAAATTTAGTTCTTATACTATTAAATATAATTTAATTGAATACTAAGGGCGAATGGCGGAATTGGTAGACGCGCACGACTCAAAATCGTGTTTCGCAAGAAGTGAGAGTTCGATTCTCTCTTCGCCCACCAAGAAACTATGAATTTAGATAATTTAAATAATTTGATAGAATTATTTGCTAATCAATCAAATAAACAAAATAAAAGAGATATTTTTTTAGAATGGCTAAACCCAAGTAATAAAAAAAAATACACATGGGAACAAACTGAAAAAAATATTTTAAAATTATCAAAAGTTATTAAGGAAAATATAGAAGAAGGCGATAGATGTCTTTTAGTTTCGGAAAATAGACCTGAGTGGTTCGTTTCTGATTTAGCTATTATGTTAGCTGGTGGAATTACAGTTCCAGCATATACAACTTATATAGAAGATGATTACAAGTATTTGATAGAAGATTGTGAACCTAGCTTAGTTATTGTTTCAAATAATGAAATGTTAAAAAAATTAAATAATATAATTAATGAAAAAGAATTTATTAGAAAAATTATAACTTTAGATGAAATAGCTAAGGTAACAAATAATTTAAATTTAAATAACAAAGAAAAATATTTAGATTATAATTCTGTTTTAAAGAATAATTTATTAGAGGACGATAAAATTGAAAATAATAAATTAAATAGAAAGTCTCCAGCGTGTATAATTTATACTTCAGGAACTGGAGGAAATCCCAAGGGTGTAATTTTAAGTCACGGTGGAATTTTAAATAATGTTGTTGGATCGTGTGAAATTACAAAACCATTATTTAATTCAAGACCAGTATTTTTAACTTGGCTTCCGCTTTCTCATTCTTATGAGCATTGTCTTCAATTTGTTCAGATAGCAGTAGGAGCTAGAGTATTCTATGCCGAAAAAATTGAAAAACTTCTAGAAAATATATCTGAAGCAAAGCCTACAATTATGGCAGCTGTCCCTAGGTTTTACCAAAACCTTTACAACAAAATAAACATGAATTTAAAAAAACAAACGGGTTTTAAAGCAAAATTAATTGAAGCAACTCTTCGTCTGGGAAGAAAAAAATTATCAAATCAAAAAATGACTTTTTCTGAAAAAATGCTCAATTTTATAGTTGATAAATTAGTTAGAAAAAAAATAAAAAAACAGTTCGGGGGAAATTTAAAAGCCTTCGTTTCAGGTGGTGGTGCTTTAGATAAAGAAATAGGTGAATTTTTAAATGCTATAGGATTACCTACACTTCAGGGATATGGCTTAACAGAAACATCACCAGTAGTAAGTTGCAATCCAATACATAAAATTAAAGTGGAAACTGTAGGACCTCCATTTAAAGGAAATGAAGTTAAAATTGCAGAAGACGGAGAAATATTAGTTAAAGGCGAAAATGTAATGTTAGGATATTGGAATAAAAAAGAAGATACTGAAAAAGTAATTATAAATGGATGGCTACATACAGGCGATATTGGAGAGTTAGATCCAAATGATGGCTATTTAAAAATAACTGATAGAAAAAAAGATATAATAGTAAGTGCAGGCGGAGATAACATTTCACCTGCTAAAATTGAAAATATGATTACGAATGAACCAGAGATAGATCAATGTATGGTTTATGGGGATAAAAAAAATTATTTAGTAGCTTTAATTGTACCTAATAAAGATTTTTTAAATGAAAAAGAAAAAATAAATAAAGTAATCGAAAAAATAAATGTAAAATTAACTTTATTAGAAAAGATAAAAAGAATTCAATTAATAGATGAAAATTTTTCTATTGAAAATGGTTTAATGACACCAACAATGAAAGTAAAAAGAAAAAAAGTTACAGAAAAATATAAAAATCAGCTAGAAAATCTTTATTTAACTATTTAATTAAAATTGTTTATTAACCGCATAAACATTAACTAAATTAATAAAAAAAAGTTTTATAAAAATAAAAATTTAAAAATAATTTTTGTAAAATTTAATTTTTAATTAAAGAATTGACATAACTTATAGAAAAAAATAAAAATATGTTAACAGCGAATCAATTTGATTCGTTTAACTAAAAAAGGGAGCTAAAGATGCCTAAGAAAAGAAAAAAAGCGGCAAAGAAAACTAAGAAAAAAGCTAAGAAAAAAGCTAAGAAAAAAGCAAAAAAAAGAAGAAGAAAATAGTAACTTAGTATTCTTTACAAAAAACGCTTCTCATTACAGTTTGTATGAGAGGCGTTTTTTTTATTCGTCAATAGGTTCGTCGTTATCGGAAATAGGTTCGTCTACAGGTAGTTCACTGGTTGGAGTTTTTGCAGCTGTTACTGGTTGAGGCTGCCCACCCAAATTTCTTTTTAGTGCTTTATCCAATTTTTTTTGAGTATCTTCTAATGATACATTCAAAACAATCTGAAATTCAGACAAAATTCTTTCATAAGCTTTTTCAAACAATTGTCTTTCACTGTAAGATTGATCAACCATTAGATCATCACCTTTATTTAAATCTCTGACAACCTCAGCTAATTCATATATTTTTCCAGAAGATATTTTAGCTTCATATTCTTGCGCTCTTCGACTCCACATTGATCTTTTAATTTTTGGTTTACTTTTTAAAATCGAAATACACTTGTTTACTTGATTAATAGTTGCTAACGGCCTTAAGTGAGACTGCTTGTTTACAGGAACCATTCCGTTAGCTTTATCTTTTTCAAATTTAATAACATATGTTTCAACATCAATACCACCAATATTAATTTTTTTAAATTCAGTAATTTGGCCTACCCCATGTTTTGGATAAACAACATGATCTTTAATTTTGTATTCTCTCTTTTCAGTTTCTTGTTTTTTAACTTTTTTTATTTCAGGTTTAACCTCATTAGTTTTTGAAATTCTTAAATTATCTACTTTTGCTTCACTAGTTGTTTGTGCATCTTTAACATTTTTTTTTATTTTGTTTGTTTTAGGTGAAACTTTTTTAGAAACTTTTTTGACTTTTTTTGAAATTATTTTTTTTGCTTTTTTAGCTTTTACAGTTTTTTTTGCTTTGACAAACTTCTTTTTGGAAACTTTTTTTTTCACTTTTTTGTCTGTTTTGCCTTTAAAGATTTTCTTTAAAATATTTTTCGTACTTATTTTGCTCATTTTTAAATTTTTCGTGATCCGCTGGTGGATCTTTTTTTTCGCTTATGTTGGGCCAGATTTCAGAATATTTTTTATTGATCTCTAACCATTTTTCACTTCCAGGTTCAGTGTCTGCTTTTATGGCATCGACAGGACATTCTGGCTCGCAAACGCCACAATCTATACACTCATCGGGTTTAATTACAAGCATATTTTTACCTTCGTAAAAGCAATCAACTGGGCAGACATCAACACAGTCTGTTAGTTTGCACTTAATACAATTGTCGTTAACGATATATGTCATTTTAAATTTTGTTTAATTTTTTCTTTAATATCGCCCATTCTTTTATTGTCAATATAAAGTAATCCTGCAAGTCGTCTCATTAAATTAGTTTCGTATATATCAGCATCATTATTTGAGTAAATGATAGACCATAAAGACTCTACGATTTTAATTTTGTCTTCTTCAGGTAAATTTTTTACTTCTCTAGTAAAATCTAAAATTTGATTTGAGCTTTCTTCAATTATTTTTGCTTCTTCAACCGTTTTAGAAATATTTTTATCTTCTACACCAAGCTCCTTAAGTGTTTTTTTAATAATTTCTTCCTCTTTATCTGTATAATTCTCATCTATTTTAGCAGCATGAATTAATAAAGCACAAACTTTTGTAAGAAAATTATTATTTTTAATTTCTTCTTTTTTAAAAAACATTTTAACTTAAATTTAAATTCTTTAATATTTTAAATGGATTTTCATTTGTGATCTTCTTTGAAGCAATTTTTTTAAATTTCTTAGTAGGACTATATTTAAAAAAAGTTTCATTTTCTTTATCAAATATTTTATAGTTCATTTTTTGAAGTAATTTCTTGAAGTTATCCTTACTACATCCTAAAAGATTTAACATTTCTGGAACTAGTTTTATTTCAGAATTTTCTTTAGAGCTAGAATTTATTATTAATACAAATAATCTTTCCAATATATCAATTCTTACAAAAAAATTATCAAATCTTTCAAATCCACACAAAAGCATAAAATTTTTATTTTTTATTTCTTTATCGTCTAAAAAATTCAAACCAAACGTTGGTGGTTTTAAATTATGAAATTTTTGATAAAAATTTTTCCATAATAATGTTCTTAAAGATACCGCTTCTGGCTTAATTAATTGATAAAGGAAAACATGGTATCTCCCAAACTTTACACCTAAGTCTCTAAGAATTTTTCTTTCATTTTGTTCTAGGTTCTTCAAGTATTCAGAAACTTGGTCTCGTTTTAATACTCCATTATTTTCATAGAGCTGGTATGCCAGTGCTTTAATTGATGAATTATTTTCTTTTATATTTTTTAAATCTATTAAACTTTTAAGAACGTTATTAATTTTTGCATGTATCCATTTCTTAATGTAATCGTTTAATTTTTGTTTAGTGTTTTGTTCTATAATATCATCAACGATTATATCAAAATTAGGATTTAAATAGTCACTACCTGTTGTTAATTTGGCAATTGGGAAATCATTCCAGTAAATTTTAAAATCTTCATTCAAATTTATTAATCCTGTATCAATTATTAATTGAACACGTCTTTCTAATTCTGGTCCTATAGTTTGTCTAGCAGCTTTCTTTAAAGATTTTATATCAGTTTCTAACGCTCCCTTTTTTAAGTCCAGTTCTAGTTTCAGTCCTTTTATTTTTCCTATAAATTGATCATCAATTTTAACATCATTGTTTTGTAAAATTTCAGTTTTGAATTCCATGTCTTGTTTTAAACCACGCGCAAGCACACTTGCCCTTTTATCAATAAATGTTTTGGTAAGTTCTTCATGTAATCTGTCTGAAAGCCTATCTTCTAAATATTTAGTTTTTTCAATCCAATAAGTTTGATTTTCTACCCAATTATTTTTATTCGAAACATATGACCAAGTTCTAACATTTGCAATTCTATTTGATAAAGAATCAACATTTCCTTCTAATTTATCAAGTTTCATGAGCTGTAATCTCATATAATCTTCAGAAATTAGTCCTTTTTTGCTAGTTAAAAATTTAAATACATTTCCAATAACCTCAAAATGATTTCCGTAAGTTTTTTTTACAAAATCAGGTATTTGGCAACATTCCCACAAAAGTATTAGATTTTTTCTATCAAACTCTGTATTTAAAATTTGTTGATCTTTTAAAAAATATTTAAGCGCTTTTTCGTCTTCACATTCGTGAATTTTTCTTAGCCATTCTACCTGAGGTTTTTCTTCTAAACTTCTGATTAAACTAAATGGATTATTAAAATTTAGATTTGAATTTCTCCAAAATAAAGTTTTAATTTCTTCAAATTTATGATTTTCTAATAATTCTACTTCCTCTGGAGATATCTCTTTACAATCACCAGTAACACCAAAGCTTCCATTATTAAGGTATCTGCCAGCTCTTCCTGTTATTTGTCCTATTTCAGCAAGATTTAACCTCCTTAATTTTTTTCCATCAAATTTTTTTATATTTGATAAATAAACAAAATCTAAGTCCATGTTTATTCCCATACCAATTGCATCAGTAGCAACTAAAAAATCAACATCACCAGACTGATACAGCTCTACTTGAGAATTTCTAGTCTTCGGACTTAATGATCCCATTACAATTGCGGCACCACCTTTTTGTCTTCTTAGTAATTCAGCAATGGCGTAAACTTCCTCTGCTGAAAATGCAATAATCGCTGTTTTTCTATCGATTCTTGAAATTTTTTTATGACCTGCATAGGTAAGTTTAGAAAATCTTTCTCTGTTTATAAACTCAATATCTCCATCTAACTTAGAAACAATACTTTTAATGGTATTTGAACCCATTAACATTGTAAGTTTTTCCCCCCTCATATTTAAAAGTCTATCAGTAAAAATATGGCCTCTTTCATGATCAGAGCACATTTGAATCTCGTCTACGCCAACAAACTCAAGATGTTTGTCAATTGGCATAGACTCCACTGTACATAAAAAATATTTTGCATTAGATGGGATTATTTTTTCTTCACCAGTAATTAATGCAACTTTATCTAAACTTATTTTTTTGATTACTTTGTCATATACTTCTCTTGCAAGTAATCTAAGCGGAAATCCAATCATGCCACTCTCAAAGGAAAGCATGGTTTCGATAGCAAGATGGGTTTTGCCTGTATTTGTAGGACCGAGAACAGCTGTAATTTTATTTTTAGTCATTTCTATCTTTTGTGCCTCTTTTTTTTTACCTACCAGATATTGTTACTGTTAAAGAACAAAAATAGACTAAAACATGACCGAATCGGAGGATAAAAAGTTCTCATTTTCTTTTAAATGTTAGTGAGATTATCATAAATAAGATTAATTCTATAACAGTAATTTAATTTAATAAAATGAGTAAAAAACTTTGGCAACCTTCTCTAATTGTAAAAAAAAATTCAAATTTATTTGCTTTTGAAAATTATATTTCAAAAAAATTAAAAATAAAATTTAATAGAAATTATAAAAATTTACTAAATTGGAGTATTAATCATTCACCTGAGTTTTGGAGTAGATTTTGGGATTTTAGCAAAATTATTGGAATTAAAAGTAATAAAAAATTTATAAAATCAAATATTTTTTATAAAAATTTATTTTTACCAGGTAGCAGACTAAATTTTGGTGAAAATTTATTATCTAAAAACAATAATGAAAAAGCAGTAACTTTTATTAGTGAAAATGGATTTAGAGAAGAAAGATCATGGAGACAATTAAATTTAAATACTAATAAAATTTCAAATTTTCTAAAAAAAATAAATATTAAAAAAGGAGATAGAGTAGCTGCCTATATGCCAAATACTACTGAAACAGTTGAAGCATTTATTGCTACAATCTCTTTAGGAGGCATTTGGTCCTCTTGTAGTCCTGATTTTGGTTCTAAAGGGGTTATAGAAAGATTTTCTCAAATTAATCCAAAAGTTTTATTCATCACAGATCAGTATTTTTATAATGGAAAAAAAATAGATGTTTTAAAAAGACTTCCAGAGATTTTGAAATCAATACCGTCAATAAAAACTGTTGTAATTAGTAATTATCCTGGAAAAAAATTTATTAAAAATAAAAATAAATATAAATTAAAAAAAATTAATTTTTTCAAATGGAACAAAATAATGCGAACTAAAGTTGAAAAAATTAATTTTAAAAGATTTGATTTTGAAACAGAGTTAGCAATATTATATTCAAGTGGGACTACTGGAAAACCAAAATGTATCTGTCATAGATCTGGTGGTGTTTTAATCCAGCACATGAAGGAACATCAATTACATTGCAATATTAAAGAAAATGATAATGTTTTTTATTTTACCACATGTGGATGGATGATGTGGAATTGGTTAGTTAGTTCATTAGCTTCTAAGGCATCTATTGTTCTATTTGATGGATCTCCAATGTTTAAATCATCCGATTTGCTTTTGAAAATAGCAAAAAGAGAAAAAATTACTTTATTTGGTATAAGCGCTAAGTATTTAGACGCTCTAAGAAAGCTAAAACCAAAATTAAAATATAAATTTAAACTAAATAAACTAAGAACAATTTGTTCAACTGGCTCGCCTCTGTCAGAGGAAAGTTTTAAATATGTTTATAGGCATATTAAAAAAAATGTACACTTGTCATCTATTTCTGGTGGGACTGACATTGTCTCATGCTTCGTATTAGGAAATTTATATCAATCAGTAAACATAGGTGAAATACAAAACAAAGGGTTAGCTTTAGATGTAGATGTTTTAAGTGACAAAGGTAAGTCATTAAAAAATATTAAAGGAGAGCTTGTTTGTAAAAATCCCTTTCCATCAATGCCTTTAAGGTTTTGGAATGATAAAAATGATATTAAATTTAAGAATGCTTATTTCAATAGATTCAAAAATATTTGGCATCATGGAGATTATGCTGAGATAAAGAATAATGGTGGGTATATAATTCATGGAAGATCAGACACCACTTTAAATCCAGGAGGAGTTAGACTTGGAACCGCAGAGATATATTCAGAAGTCGAGAGGTTTAAAGAGATAAAAGAATCTATTGTTGTAGGGCAATCTTGGGATAATGATGTTAGAATAGTTTTATTTATTGTAATGAGCAA
>CABZHY010000023.1 GCA_902525565.1 uncultured Pelagibacteraceae bacterium | reverse complement strand
GAATATTTTTTTCTAGATTATTCGTTTGAACATTCATTGCTTGTATGTAATTAATTTCATTTGAGATATCTATAGTTGTTATAATTTCGTTGTTTACTTTAAATAAAATTTTATTTTCTAACGCATTAACAGTTAAGTTTTTTGATGTGATAAAAAAAAGAAAAATAAAAAAAAATTTAAATTTCATATTTAATTTTTAAATAAATTTGTTTCATTATGTTCATATGTAGTAAATGGGTAAAGTGTTAAAGTTAATAGAAGATTTTCGCTAGGTTTTAAGTCTCTATCTGAATAGTATTTCTTTTTGTATTTTACACTTGCTATCAGGCAATCATTTTTATACTCATAAACTAAATCATAAAATTCAGTTAAATTTAATTTTCTATTTCTCCTTGTGCTAAAAGAAAAATAGTTACTATCATTAATCTTATAACTAGTTGTATTTTTTAAGAAATTAGTATCACCAGCATCACCACTCTCTTCAACAAAATTAAATTCTGTTTCTAAATTGCTAAATATAAAGTTTGCACTTATGGAGTTATATTCAAATCTATCATAATTGTTATCAACTCTAAAATCATAATCTAAAGTGAAATTTTCAGAAAATTTACTTTCAAAAGAACCAAATAGATTTGAATTTTTTTTATTTAAACTCGAATTTGTTGGAATAAAGTTTTCCTCAGTATCTCTAAAAACCGAAGCTAATTTTAATTCAAAATATTTATTAATATCGTCAAGTTTTTGTTTTTTATAATCTAGCCCTACAGTCAGTGATTTACCTTTTTCAAAAGAGTCATCTAATCCAAGTCTATTTATATTGAATACGTTATCTACAGTTATTTGTTTACTTGATGATGAATAATCCTTCATGTCACTTGGATTAAATCTTAATGACAGCTTCGGTGTTAAATAATTATTATAATTTTCCTCCTTCTTTTGCAAAGGTAATTTTGAAGAAAACTCATAAATATTCATTAACTCAACTTGTGGACTAGATTTATAGTTTTCATCATTTTTTCCTAAGGTATTGGAATTTTTAAAGTATATATTAAAATTATTTACTAAACCTTTATTAGAGATTTTATCATTACTTTTAAAATCAAAATTATTAATAACTTTAGTTTTTAGTTTATTTGTATTATTTAGGTCGTTACTTCCAGATGAAGAAAAATATAAATCTCCTAAATTAAATTGAGAGATAAAATTTTTATTAAAATTGTAATAAGGTAGAATATATTGATATCTATCATTTTTTTCTTTTGTAAGATTTTCAAAGACTTTTGCCCCTGAATTGAATGAAAAGCTTTCACCATTGAGAGTTAATTCAACTTCAGAAGATAAGTTATTTTGATTATTAGGTTTCAACCTTGTCTCTGGTAAATTAGTATCAAATACTTTTAGATATGTATCGTTTGTAACTTTTTGAACAGATAAATATAAATTGCTATAATTAAAATTTTCTAAAGCTAGATCTGAATTATATTTTGCAAATAGGTGAGAAATACTATTTTTTGTTTCCGATAAACTTGACTTATATCCTGTTGTTAAACTAAAGTCAGCAATGAAACTTGAATTTTCATTTTTCTGCCGATATTCATTTTGAAACATTTTTATACTGTCATTAAATATAGTTGGTTTGAATGTAATATCTTTTGTTGGTGAAATTACATAAAAGTAAGGTAAGTGGATAGAATCTCCCAGTTCATCTGAACTATTTATTTGAGGTCTTAAAAAGCCGCTTTGTCTTACAACGGTTGGGTCTGGATGGAAAAATTTTGGAAAATAAAAAACTGGAAAATCGTAAACTTTCACCAGTGCATTTTCATATAGTAATTGTTTTTTATTTTCGTCATGAACAATTTTTTTTGCTTGTATTGACCAAGGAGGACATTTTTCGCTTTCTTTACAATTGGTAAATACACCTTTATTTACAATAGTTTTATGACCTGTTTTAATTGATGATGAGCCATACAATCTTGGATCATTCTCAGGGTTATTGAATACACTTTTGTGAATTTTGATTTTGGTATCTTTAGCTATAAAATTTTGTGTATTTAAATTAATAATTGCACTTGAAAAATAAAAATTATCACTTTCAGGCAATTTGTAATTTGAGGTTATTAAAATTTTTTCTCCTTTTAATTCTTCTTTGTTTATAAAATAATGAAATTTATCAAGTTTATAAAAATTCAAATTATCAGTAATAGTTGTTTTTTTTTGAGACATTAATTCCATAGTATTTTTTAAAAAAATCACATCTGAAGAATTAAAATTATATTTTGATTGTATTACTGCTCTTGTTTTCTCTTTGGTAAAAATTTTTTCTTCGTTTCTTAAATAGGTAATGAATTCTGAAAAAAGTTGATAATTTTCTTTTTTATTTTCTAATTTAACATTATTTTCAGCTTTAAGTATATTTTGATTTAAATTATATTCAAAATTTTCTGAAGTAATTTGACTTTTATCATTTAAATCAATTATTTTAGAGCTTCCTTCTGAATATATTATTTGATCATTTCTTAAATATTTTACAAAATTTGAATATAAATTGAGATTTTTATTTTTATCCTCAATTAAAACCTTATTTTTTGCCTCAACAGTGTTTAATAATTTATTGTATATAAAGCTTTCAGAAATTATTGTGATATTATCATTGAGACTTATTCCCTTTGATTTAATTTGAGTGATAATTATCTCTTTTTTTTTATCGTATATAACTTTATCCGTTAAAATTATAAAACTATTTACAGTATCAGTAATTTTAACATCTCCATGCGCGTTTAAAATATTTGATTTTTTATCATATTCAAATTGATTGGCATCTATTATAACTCCACTATTAGATGTAATTGTTCCTTTATTTTTACCAATAAATTTATTTCCATTATCTATTATTAAAATTTCCGTAACATCAAAATTAAATTGTTCATTACTATGTGCATTTAGAGTAAAAATAAATAAAAATAGTAACTGAAATATTTTAAAAAATTTATTTTTCATTTATTTTATAAATCATTAAACTATTTGTTGTTAATAAAATTACCAATGGTATTGAAATTGAAAAAATTAAAGTTATTTTTTCTGTTCCACCCAATACATAAGAAAAATTATTTATATAATAAATTATAACAGAGAAAAATAATCCGATAGTTATTTTAAATGTTGAGCTTTTAAATTGTTTTATTTTAAACATAATTAATGCAGAAAATATTGATATAAACAGGAGGTACAATGGATGAGAAACTAATTTCAGTGCATGCAAATCTATTTCTGTTACCGAATAATTTAATTTTTTATAATTCTTTCTAAGCTCATACAGTTCATACAAATTTAAAGCTGATAAATTTGAATAAAGGGTTTGTACTCTTTTTAGATCAAAGTTAGTATTTAATTCTAAATTTGCTAAGTTTACATAAGTGTTATTGTCATAAATTCTAGCATCTAAAATATTCCATTTTTTTTGGGATATATCTATTTTTTTACTTTTTATATTTCTTAAAACATTAAAATTTTCGTCAAATTCAGTGATAAAATTTTCAATAATATAATTTTCGCTTATAAATGATGAGTTTGTTATAATTATTTTGTTGTCAATTTTATCCTTTATCCATAAACCGTTTTTGGTTACAACAGCTAGGTATTTCCCATCTATTACATAATTTGATTTTATCTCTAAATAAATGTTTTTAAGGTTAGATGAAAAATTATAAAATATTGTGACTGAAAATATTCCAACTAAAAAAGAAATAATACTTATTATCATTAAAATATTTGAATTCTTCAAACCAGAATATTTAAAAATATCTATTTCTTTATTTTCAAATAATTTAATGAAAAATAGTTGAATTGTTAACAACAAGATAAATGGTGACATTTCAAATATCATTGATGGTGAATTCAACAAAGACAATAGAAAAGTAAATGCAACTGAAATTTCAATATCTTTGAAAAATTCTAGTTCGCTTAATAAATTTAATATAAAAACTAAGCTAAACATAATCAAAAAAACAAATAGCAAAGATTTTAAATAAATAGAAGTTATAAACCTTATATATACTTTCATGACATCTTGATTTTAAAAGTTCTGAAATTAAAAAATAAAAATAAATATAACAATGATAAAATTATTAATGGAACAATAATTAAGCTGATATTCTGAATTTGGTTTTCTGAAATCATTCTTATAGTTGTTTCTGAAAATATAATTACTATTATTCCAATTAAAAACGTTAGAACTCTTAATTTGTTATAGCTTGAATCTTCTTTAGATTTAATAATTAATATGAATGGTATTAAAGTGAGAATAGGAATGTAAAAGGGTATTATAAATCTCTTATAAAACTCTTTTAAAATATTATTCATATTTAAAACATTACAATTTTCTATATTAGCAGTTAATTTTCTAAATTTTGTTTCATTAAATTTATAGTAACTCTCTATACAATTTATAAGTTTTGGAGACGAAATTTCTTGAGTTTTTTTGTATGTGGTTGTGTTTGATTCAAAATTATCTAAAGCAAAATCAGATTTTGAAAAAGAAATATTAGTTAATTCATTTTCATTATTAATATTAATAGTTGCTCCATCGTAAAGAACCAATATTGGCTTATTATTTATATCTTTGAACTTTCCTTTTTTTGCATAGGTTATTTGAAATTCATTGTATCCAATTTCTCTTTTAAGATAAATATTGTCTAGATTGCCACTTTTATCTTTTTTATCTGCATATATAGTTACACCTTTGATTGTGTCATTAAACTTTTGAGCTTTGACAAAGTTGTCATAAAAATTAATTTCTGACAATCTAATAAAGGATCTAGCTAAATCTTGAGTTTTAGGAACAATAAATGATGCAAGAATAATTTGTAATAACATTAATAAAATTGAAAATTTTAAAATAAAGTTAATTATTTTGATTTTGTGTACTCCAAAATTCCAAAATATAATTAATTCATTATTCATCTCATATTTTATTGTCACATAAAAAAGACTAAAGAAAAGTATAAAAGGGAATAATTTGCTTAAAATCTTTGGGAAATTTAATAATGAAAATTTAATGTACACTAAATAATCTCTTCCATCTTCGATCATAATATCTAGAAAATTTACTGCCTGAAAAACCCAAATAACAATACCTGTAGAAATTAGGGCAACGAAAAAAAAGCTCATGTAGTCTTTAAGTAATTTTCTGTAAAGTAATTTTTTCATTGAAATATGGTATTTTTACTCATATATAGCATCCATCTCGTATAGAGTGTATTTAAAATTTATGTCTGTTCAAATTATTTATAAAAATAGTTCAACAAAAAGGAAAAATTCTAATTTAGTTTTATTTGTTGATGAAAAATTCAATATTTCAAGTTTAAAGAAACATATTTCTGACAAAGAATACGCATTTATATCAGACTTACTCAAATCAAAAGATTTCAAAAATAGAATTATATCATTTGATATAAATTCAAGAAAAAAAATAATTTTAGTTTCTTTAAAAAAGAACTCTACAAGCTCTCAATTAGAAAATTTAGGAGCAAAATTTTTTGATAAATTTAAAGAATTAAATACAAGTACGTATAATATAAATTCAAATACAGCATCTATTAAATTAAAAAACGCTGTTGGTTATTTTCTTCATGGATTGAAGCTTAAATCTTATAAGTTTGATAAATATAAATCAAAAAAAGATAAAATTAATATTACAATTGAAGTTTTTGGAAAAAATATACCAACTTCAAAAGACCAAGCAAAATTTAAAGCTATAGAAGATGGTACTTTTTATACTAGGGACTTAGTATCTGAACCTGGCAACATTTTACATCCTGATGAATATGCTAAAAGACTCAGTTCTTTAAGGAAAGTTGGGTTAAAAATTAATATTTATGACGAAAAAAAATTAAAGAAATTAGGAATGAATACTTTATTAGGAGTTGGACAGGGTAGTATTAGAGGTTCTTATTTAGTTACAATGGAATGGAATGGATTAAAAGATAAATCAAAACCTTTGGCTTTTGTTGGCAAGGGTGTTTGTTTTGATACAGGTGGAATTTCTTTGAAGCCAGCTAAATTTATGGAGGACATGACCTATGATATGGCTGGTTCTGCTGTAGTTGTTGGATTATTGAAAAGTCTTGCTCTTAGAAAAGCAAAAATTAATGCTGTTGGAGTTGTAGGTCTTGTAGAAAATATGCCGGGTGGAAATGCTCAAAGACCTGGTGATATAGTTAAGTCTTATAGTGGTAAGACTGTTGAAATTTTAAATACTGATGCTGAAGGAAGATTAGTTCTTGCAGACGCTCTAACTTACACAGAAGAAAAATATAAACCAAAATTTATTATAGATTTAGCAACTTTGACAGGAGCAATAATTGTTTCACTAGGCTCAGAATATGCTGGATTGTTTTCAAATGATGACAAGCTATCAAAACAACTTATTGATGCTGGAGAGAATGTTGAGGAAAAAGTTTGGAGAATGCCATTGAATAAAAATTTTGACAAACTAATAGATTCTAAAAACGCAGATATGCAAAATATAAATTATGTTGGTGGAGCGGGATCAACAACAGCTGCGCAGTTTTTACAAAGATTTATTTTAAACAAAACACCATGGGCACATTTAGATATTGCAGGCATGGCATTCTCAAAGTATGGAGGAGCTTTAAATTCAAGTGGTGCAACTGGGTATGGAGTAAGATTATTAAATAAACTAATAGAGGATCATTATGAGTAATGTAGAACAAACTTTATCAATTATTAAGCCTGATGCTGTTGAAAGAAATCTTGAAAATGAAATTAAAGAATTATTTAAAAGTAATGGTTTTTCAATTCTAAAAGAAAAAAAAATAAAATTAGAGAAATCTGAGGCAGAGAAATTTTACAGCGTTCATGAGACAAAACCATTTTATAATGATTTATGTGATTATTTATCATCAGGCCCAATTTTAGTTATGATACTTGAAAAAGAAAACGCGGTTCTTGGAAATAGAGAATTGATGGGTGCCACAAACCCAAAAGATGCAGAGGAAGGCACTATTCGAAAAAAATATGGACTTTCAATAGATAAAAACTCTGTCCACGGATCAGATAGTGTTGAAAATGCTAAAATTGAAATAGATTTTTTCTTTAAAGACTAAATACTTTTAATATAGCTTTAGGATAGAGCTTATGCTCTTTTACTAAAATTTTTTTAGCAAGTGAAGCCTCAGTTTCGTTTTTCGAAATTTTTACTTTCTTTTGGAGAATAATCTTACCAGAGTCTAATTTAGCATTTACAAAATGAACAGTACATCCAGAGTATTTTTCTTTATTATTTAAAGCCCTTTTGTGCGTATTTAATCCTTTATATTTAGGCAATAAAGAGGGGTGTATATTTAAAATTTTTCCTTTAAATTTTTTAATAAAATTTTTTGACAAAATTTTCATAAATCCAGCTAGACAAATCATTTCAATATTATTTTTTTTTAAGACAGAAAGTAGCTTATTTTCACTTAATTTTTTGTTTTTAAAATTTAAAATTTTTTTTTTAATTTTAAATTTTTTGGCATAATTTAAACCCTTTGCCTTAGGGTTATTTGAAACAATAAAGTTTATTGATATAGGAGATAATTTAGTTTTAGAAAATTTAACTAAAGATTTTAAATTACTTCCTGTCCCTGAAATAAATACAGCTGTTCTAATTCTATTGATACCAGTTGATACAACCATTTAACTTAACTTTGTTTTTACCATTTAAAATTTTTCCAATAACATATGGTTTGTATTCTTTTGAAAAAAATTTACTTATTTTTTTTAAATTTTTATTTTCAACTATAAGACAAAAACCAACTCCACAATTAAATGTTTTAAGCATTTCTTTATCAGAAATTCCTTTATTTTTAAGCCAATTAAATATTTTCGAAGTTTTAATTTTATCTAAACTTATATATGCAGAGAGTTTATCTGGTATAATTCTTTTAATATTATCAGACAAACCTCCCCCAGTTATATTTGCACAACCATTGATTAAGTTGTTATTTATCAAATTCATTATTTCTTTAACATATATTTTAGTTGGTTTTAGAAGCTCAGATTTTAAAAATTTATTTTTTTTAATATTTATTTTTTTTTGTTTTAATAAATATCTTACAAGAGAATACCCATTAGAATGTAGACCGCTGGAAGGAATAGCAACTATAAGATTATTTCTTTTTATTTTATTTTTATTTAAAATTTTATTCTTTCCTACAACTCCTACAGCAAAACCTGCGATATCAAATTTACCTTTTTCATAAGTGCCTGGCATCTCAGCAGTTTCTCCACCAACGAGTTCACAGTCTGATTGATGGCAGCCTTTGTTAATTCCTTTTATGATCGCTTTAAGTTTTTTAAGATCAATTTTATTTATTGAAATATAATCTAAAAAAAGTAAAGGTTTAGCACCTTGAACAATTAAATCATTTACACTCATAGCAACCAGATCAATACCAATAGTGTCAAATTTATTTAATGTATTAGCAATTTCAACTTTAGTTCCCACACCATCAGTACAAGCAACGATTCTAGGTTGTTTAATATTACCTGGTATATTTGTGATTGAACCAAACCCTCCTATATTAGAGAACTTTTTTTTGCCTCTTTTTTTTGCTGAAACTGTAGAAATGAAATTAACAAACTTGTCTGCAGCTTTAATATTAACTCCACTTTTTTTATAGGTAAATTTTTTTTTATTCATTAATATGTTTTATGAAATTTATTTCTCTACTTTGTAATTTAAAGCTTTTATATAATTTTTTTTTATTTCTTGCTTTAATAAATATTTTCTTTTCCACAGGAAAAAGTCATGCAAAGACATTTTCTATAAATGATGTTGAAATATCAACACCTTTTGAAATAAATTTTAATAAAAATGAAATTATCGATGAAGGATTTGTAAAGGCATTTAATGAACTTATTTTATCAATTGTCCAAAGTAAAGATCAGGTAAAATTAAAAAATATATCAATTAATCAAATAAAAGGAATGATAGAAACTTTCTCAATTAAGGAAGAAAAGTTTATTGATGAAATTTATTATCTTGCCCTAAATGTTTCATTTAATAAAAAATATATCTTTGATTTATTAGAAACTAAAAATATTTTTCCATCTTTACCTTTAAAAAAAGATTTTTTATTTATCCCCATACTTGTTGATCAAAATAAAAATCAA
>CABZHY010000022.1 GCA_902525565.1 uncultured Pelagibacteraceae bacterium | reverse complement strand
TCTTTTGCCTCTAAATGATCAGTTAGATTTTCTTTAGCCAATAGATAATTATATTGATGATAAGCAGCCACACTTGTTCTAGTTTTTATTTCAAGATTTTTAATACCTTTAAGTTCCTCTATTTCTTTTTTTAACCACTCTGAAGGAGTTTTGTTATCAATTTTGTTAAATTCATTGTTTTCATAAACAGTTGAACCACCAAGTTCATTTTTTTCATCAACTAACAACGTTTTAAAATTATTTTTAGCTGCATTTTTTGCTGCTAATATTCCTGATATACCTGCGCCTACAACCAATACATCACAGTGAATATTTCGGTGGTCATAAATGTCAGGATCACTTGAAGTTGGTGATTTCCCCAAACCGGCTGAGTGTCGTATGAAAAATTCATATTTCTTCCAAAAACTAGCAGGCCACATAAATGTTTTGTAATAAAAACCTGCTGGAAAAAAAGGGGAAAGAAAATTGTTTATTCCACCAATATCAAATTCTACACTTGGCCAACAATTTTGGCTTGACGCCTCTAAGCCCTCGTAAATCTCAACTTCTGTTGCTCTAACATTAGGCTCTGTTCTGTTTGTACCAGGATTTACTTGAACTATTGCATTTGGTTCTTCAGAACCAGACGTCATAATTCCTCTTGGTCTATGATATTTAAAACTTCTTCCAACTAAATGAACATTATTTGCAAGTAAAGCTGAGGCTAACGTATCACCTTTAAAACCATGGTAAGTTTTGCCATTAAATTTAAAGGAAATTCTAATAGTTTCATCAATGTACTCACTGGATTTTACTCTTAAGTTTTTAGTCATTTTATTGAGCAGGTGGTTTTTCACCCATTTTATAAATTGCTTTTATTTCATCATTAGAAGTATCTCTAACCATATTAAACCATTTACGACAACCATGTGCATGGTTCCATCTTTCAAATTGAACACCTTTAATATTTTTTCTCATAAATAAAAATTCTGCCCATTCATCATCACTTAATTCTGTTGGTTGTTTAGGTCTTTCAATATGAGCTTCACCACCAGCCTTAAATTCTTGTTGATCTCGTTCTCCACAGTATGGACAGTTTATTAAAAACATTAATGAGCAACCGCTGCAGCACCATGTTCATCAACAAGGTCACCGCTTACAAATCTATTTAAATTAAATGCAGCATTAAGTTTGTGAGGTTCATCGTTTGCAATAGTATGAGCAAATAAATCTCCAGATCCAGGAGTTGCTTTAAATCCTCCAGTACCCCAACCACAATTAAAATATAATCCTTTAATTGAAGTTTTACTTAAAATTGGACTAGCGTCAGGACAAATATCTACTATTCCTCCCCATTGTCTTAACATTCTCATTCTACTGAAAATTGGATATAATTCTAAAATAGCATTTAGTGTTCCTTCAACTATTTGATGACTACCTTTTTGAGTATAAGAGACATAATCATCTGTTCCAGCACCAATGACCAATTCTCCTTTGTCAGATTGACTAACATAGGCATGTACTGCATTAGACATTACAACTGTATCAATAATTGGTTTTACGGGTTCAGAAACTAAAGCCTGTAAAGGTTTACTTTCAAGTGGAAGTCTTAGACCAGCCATATTAGCTATGACGCTAGAATGACCAGCTGCAACTACACCAACTTTCTTTGTTTTTATAAATCCTTTTGTTGTTTCTATTCCTTCAACACTATCTCCATTTCTTTTTATTCCTTTTACTTCACAATTTTGAATTATATCAACACCCATTGCATCAGCTGCTCTAGCATATCCCCAAGCAACTGCATCGTGTCTTGCTGTACCAGCTCTACGTTGTAAAGTTCCTCCTAAAACAGGGTATCTAATATCTGGTGACGTATTTATAATTGGACAAAATTTTTTAACTTCTTCTGTGCTCAAGTAGACTGCGTCAATTCCATTTAGTCTATTAGCATGTGTTCGTCTTTTTAAGTCTCTAACATCTTGTAAATTATGTGCAAGGTTCATTACACCTCTTTGACTAAACATTACATTATAGTTTAGTTCTTGAGATAAACTCTCCCAAATTTTTAATGCATGATCATATAATCCTGCACTGGCATCCCATAAATAATTTGATCTAATAATTGTAGTATTCCGTCCAGTATTTCCTCCACCAATCCAACCTTTCTCGACTACAGCAATATTATTCATATTGTGTTTTTTTGCTAAATAGTAGGCTGTTGCTAATCCGTGGCCACCACCACCAACTATAACTGCATCGTACTCTTTTTTAGGTGCAGGATCTTTCCACGCTCTTTGCCAATTTTCATGATATGAAAGAGCATTTTTGATTAACGAAAATACTGAGTACTTATTTTTCATAATAATTGAATAATTACTTTATATATATTGAATTTTCAATACAATCGCTTAATACACAATGTCATACGGAAGAGTGGGTGAGAGGCTGAAACCAGTCGTTTGCTAAATGACCGTGCGAGGAAACTTGTACCGAGGGTTCGAATCCCTCCTCTTCCGCCACTAAAATAGAGGCTGATCTTTAAAAAAGTTTTTCATAGGTACAGGTCGTTGTTCCAAAATATATCTATAGACATTATAATTTTCCATCACACGCTGTACGTAATTTCTTGTTTCTCTAAATTTTATTAATTCAACCCAATCAACATAATCAACTTGTTTTTTTTGTGGATCTTTATTTATTTTTTTCCAATATTTAACTCTGTTGGGTCCAGCATTATACGCAGCGACTGCAAAAGGGTAGGCACCATCATATTGTAGAATTAAGCCTGCAATATAATGTGAGCCTAAGTTAATATTATATTCTGGATCAGTGGTTAATCTTGATTTTGAATAAGGAAGTTTGGCTTGTTTTGAAACTAATTTTGCTGTGTAGGGCATCAATTGCATTAATCCTTTTGCACCAGCATGACTATTAGCTTCTAAATCAAATTCACTTTCTTGTCTAATTATCGATAAGATCAAAGCACTTTCTGGAATTTTTCTTTTATTAATATATTTAGGAGTGCTAATTATTGGATAATTATATTTATTATGAAATCTTTTTTGATAAGACGCAATTTTTGAAACTTGAATAGCAAAATCATATCTATTAATACTTGTAGCCAATTCTGCAGCCAAAACCTCACTACCTTTTGCTATATTATCATTAGCTAAATGTCTTAAAATATGTTTTGTATATTTATCTTTCTTTAATTCATCTAGAAGATAAGAAATTTTTACAAGCTCTTTATTAAAAAATTTAATTCTATATTTTGGATCAATTTCAATATCTTTTTCTAACTCAAATTTTCCATTTGGATTTAATTTTAAAAAAGCTAGCTGACCATAATAAGTAGTAAGATATTTTGTGGCTTCTCTGTACCAATTATTTGATTGCTCTCTTTCGCCTATTTTCTCATATGCTCTTCCAAGCCAATAGGCACCTCTAGACAAGCTTATTGGGTAACTGACATTTTCATAAAAATTTTTAAAATGATCTTTAGCAGTTATTGGATCATTTAAAAAACTTAAAGCTATCCATCCACTCATCCATTCAGCAGCCGCATATTCAGATCCTTCAGTCATTCCATGATTGCTTGAAATTTTATATGAAATTTCATATTTCTTTTTGTAAAGTAATGCTCTTGAGATAATTTCTCTTTCTTTCCACCATTTGTCAGGTCTAACTAAATACTCTTTATCATTTCTTATTTTCAATAAGATTTCTGTTGAAGAGTCTACACGTCCTTTTTTTCTTCTCCATTTCAATCGATCATAGTTTAACCCAGCATCATTCTTAAATTTTTGAGGAACATTTGCTATAGCTTGGTCAACTCCATAACCTTTACTCATTAAAAGATGTCTTGCATTATATAAAAGTTCGTAATCTTTTGGCAGATACCTTAATAATCTCTGTAAATCCCAACGATCCCCGTTCCAAGCCAAATAATCAGCTCGTTTAATATAGTCATCTGCATTTAAATATTTTTTATATTTTTTTCGAAAATATTTTAATTCATTTTTGGATAAATCTGCTGTGACCCAACCTTCTTTAATTAATTTTATACCTTTATTTTTTTCTCCAATTAAAATATTACTTTCCCCTAGTATCATTTTTCCATAACCACTTAATGGATCATTTTTTCCAAACCATTTTATTATTTTTTTAGGTGAAACACTTTCTGTGGATAGTTTATGTTCAGCAAGATATTTAACTCTGCTTATTCTAGGATAATCTGAATTTTTATTTAAAAAAACTTGATAATCGTAAAAGGACGCCTGGTTACCTGACGTTAAAAGATGTCTCCATTGTATGAAATTATAAATAGAGTTGTCTTTTGCTTTTTTTGCTATTTTAAGCGCAGATGACCATTTGCTTTTCTGCATTTCTGAAATGGCTTTTTTAGCTAACCCAAAGTCTTTTTTATTATAATATCTTGAAATCTTTATATTCATTGCTGAGCTAATGCCAGCTACAGTTGGCTTTTTCTTCGGTATTTTAAAACTTAATTTTTTTTCTTTTAAAACCAACTCTTTTTTAACAATCACTTCCTCGATTTTAATTTCTTTAGTTTTCGAGGGTTTCTTTAAAGGTTTAAGGATATTTATAGATATTTTCTTTTGAATTTCTTCTTTACTTAAAACAGGTTTTTTTAAGGGTACAGTTGATTTGATTTCAGCAAAAAGATTATTTGAAAACATTAATATTGATATAGTGAAACATAAAAATAATATTTTTTTGAGCATAATCTTTTAGTATATGAATCTTTAAACTATGTTATAAGTATTTATGTTCAAAGGATCAAATGTTGCTTTAATTACACCATTTAAAAATAATGGTCTAGATGATGAAGCATATATAAAATTAATCCATTTCCACATTGATAATGGCACCAATGGTCTTGTTCCAGCTGGTACAACAGGTGAATCTCCTACGTTAAGTCATGATGAACATCAAAGAGTAATAGATTTATGCATAAAAGAAAGTAATGGAAAAATTCCAGTTATTGCAGGTACAGGTTCCAACTCAACAGAGGAGGCGATTTCTTTAACCACACATGCAGAAAAAGCAGGAGCTAACGCTGCTTTGATAGTTACACCTTATTACAACAAACCAACCCAAGAAGGCTTGTATCAACATTATAAAGCAATTAATGATAAGTGTGGCATTCCAATTATAATTTATAATATTCCTGGTAGATCTGTGATTGATATGTCAGTGGACACAATGGCTAGACTGTATGAATTAAAAAATATCATAGGTGTTAAAGATGCAACAGGTGATTTAGATAGGGTTAATCAGACACTTGAAAAAATGGGTAAAGATTTTATTCAATTAACAGGTAATGATGATAATGCTTTTGAATTTAATAAACGTGGAGGGGTAGGCACTATCAGTGTAACAGCTAATATTGCACCTAAACTTTGTTCAGATTTTCAAAAATTCTCTAAATCAGACTCAGATAACGAAATGAAAGAAGCAGAAAGATTAGATAAAATATTACAACCAGTTCATCACTCAATGTTTGTTGAGAGCAATCCTAGTCCTGTAAAATATGCAGCAAAACTCTTGGGACTTTGTGATGATAATGTAAGACTACCACTTGTTACAGTAACAGAGACAACAAAAGAAATTGTAAAAAAAGCTCTCCAGTCTGCTAAGTTAATTTGATGAACAAAAAAACCAATCCTGGTTTGAAAATCATTTGTTTAAACAGAAAAGCTAGTTTTAACTATTTTTTTGAAGATCTTTTTGAAGCTGGAATTGTTTTAAAGGGATCTGAGATTAAATCAGTAAGAGATGGTAAAGTTAATATTGCTGAGTCTTATGCTGTTGAAAAGGGAGGTGAAATTGTCTTAATTAATTCACACATATCTCCTTACAAACAAGCCAGTTATTCTAATCATAATCCAGTGGATGATAGAAAATTACTTCTTAATAAAAAAGAAATAAATAAATTAATAGGTAAAATGCAAAGAGATGGTTTCACATTAGTTCCAACAAAAATGTATTTTAAAAAAGGAAAGGCCAAAATAGAATTAGCTGTTGCTAAAGGAAAAAAACAATATGATAAAAGAGCAACAAAAAAAAGTAGAGATTGGAACCGTGAAAAGGCAAGATATATTAGAAAGTCAAGCTAAAATTGTTTTTTTAGGAATAGGTTCAAATTTAGGTTTGAGAAAAACAAATATAGAAAAAGCAAAATTTTTATTAGCAGAACATAACTTAGATTTTCTGTCGGTATCTAGTTATTATGAAACCCCTTCCTGGCCCGATTCAAGAAAGCCTAGGTTCTTAAATATAATTTTAAAATTAAAATGCTATTACAGTCCTAAAGAACTATTAAAAATTTGTAAGGCTATAGAAATTCAATTAGGTAGAAAAAAAGCAAAAAAAAATGCTCCTCGCACATGTGATTTAGATATAATCGATTTTAATAAATTGGTATCAACAAAAAATTCTAAAATTAACTTGCCACACAAAATGATGCACAAAAGAAACTTTGTATTATTTCCATTATTTGAGATTCAAAAGAATTGGATCCATCCTGATAAACAAATTGATGTTAAAACCTTGATTTCTCTACTTCCTGATAGAGACATTAGATCTATTAAACAAATTTGATTTAGTGGTATAATATCAATTATGCTTAATTCAAATGAACTTATAAATAAAGTTAAGAATTATAATAAATTTCTTAATCCTGAAAAATTAGATAAAGCATATAATTTTGCTGTTAAAGCACATAAGAGTCAAAAAAGGGCATCGGGTGATCCTTATTCTGTTCATCCAATTGAGGTTGCAAATATTTTAACTGAATTAAAATTAGATAGCGCTACAATTACAACAGGTCTATTGCATGACACTATAGAAGATACTTTTGCAACTTATGAAACTATAAAACAAGAATTTGGAGATGAGGTTGCTGATTTAGTTGATGGTGTAACGAAAATTTCAGCATTTGAAAATTCAGCCGAAGCTAATTCTAAAGTTGAGAATTTCAGAAAATTAATTTTAGCAACATCAAAAGATATCAGAGTTCTGTTAGTGAAAATTGCTGATCGTCTACATAATATGAGGACCATTAAAGCGATTAAAAAAGAAGACAAAAGAAAAAGGATAGCTCAAGAAACTATGGAAATTTATGCGCCATTAGCTGATAGAATGGGAATGCACAGGATAAGAGATGAACTTGAGGATTTGTCTTTTGAAATTTTAAATAACGACGCAAGAAAATTAATAAAAAAAAGACTTGATGAAATAAAATTGGATAGAAAAGATTTATTCGAAGAACAATCTTTTGAGTTAAGTGAAATCTTGAATGATAATGAAATTAATGCCGAGATACATGGTAGAGAAAAAACACCTTTTTCAATTTGGAGAAAAGTCCAAAAAAAAAGAGTTTCACTTGAGCAAATAACAGACATTATTGGATTTAGGATAATTTTAAACAATGTAGACGATTGTTACAAAACTCTCGGAATTTTTCATAAAAAATGGAATTGTATACCGGGAAAATTTAAAGATTATATTTCTTCCCCTAAAATCAATGGATACAAATCTATTCATACTTCAGTAATTGGCTCAAATAAAAAACCAATAGAAATTCAAATTAGAACACACGATATGCATGAATTTGCAGAAAGAGGTGTTGCATCTCATTGGCAATATAAATCCTCTGAAAAATTTAATTCTTTAAGCTGGAAGGAGTATGATTGGTTAAAAGATCTTGTTGAGATTATAGAAAAAAATGAAAACCCTGAAGATTCATATGAGTATACAAAACTACAAATGTTTCAAGAAAACGTATTTTGTTTTACACCAAAAGGTTCAGTAATAAAATTACCCAAGGATGCAACAGCTATAGATTTTGCATACGCTGTTCATACAAAAATTGGTAATTCAGCAGTTGGTTGTGAAATTAATGGAAACAAAAATGAACTACAAACTATTTTAAGAAATGGTGATCGTGTAAATATTATTACATCTAAAAATAATTCACCGTCACTTCACTGGATACCAACAACTAAAACAGGTAAAGCTAGAGCAGCAATAAGAAGATACTGGCATGATAAAGGAGAGCAAAAAGAGGAAAAAACAAAAAAATATAATACCACTCTATGGATGTCATTACCTGATAAGCCAGGCCAATTAGGAGATATAAGCTCGCTCATTGGAAGTCATAAATTAAATATATCAAGTTTAGAAATGGTTGGTAAAAATCCCAATTATATTAATTTTAAATTTAAATTAATTATTAGAAACCTTAAGAATTTTACTAATTTTATTGCAGAGCTAAAACAAAAGAGTATAAAATTTAAGATAATTAGACACGAAGAAAAAAGAAATGCTTTCACACAAAAAATCCTTAAATATTTTAAAAAAAACTAATGCATTATTAGAAGGTCACTTTATTCTATCTTCAGGTCTCCATTCTGCAAAATATATTCAATGTGCAAAACTTTTAAGTTTCCCCAATTTAGCTGATAAAATTTGTAAATCTTTAGCAAATAAAATTAAAAAAAAATTTAAAAAAATTGATTTAATACTAGCCCCCGCAATGGGAGGAGTAATTATTGGATATGAAATAGGAAAATTACTCAAAAAAGAAACAATTTTTTGTGAAAGGGTGAATAGTAAATTTACTCTCAGACGAGGCTTCAATATTAAAAAAGGCACAAGAGTATTAATTATAGAAGATGTAATCACTACAGGAAAATCTAGCTTAGAATGTGTAAAATTAATTAAAAAATCAAAAGCAAAATTAATTGGATTTGCATCTATAATTGATCGATCAACCAAACAATCCTTAAAAATAAAAACTGGAATAATATCTCATTTAAAAATAGAGGTTCCAACTTATAAAGCAAATAAATTACCACCAGAACTTAAGTCAATACCAATAACAACTCCAGGAAGTAGATTTATTAAGTGAAAAGGTTAGGTGTAAATATAGATCATATTGCAACTTTAAGAAACGCTCGTGGAGAGAAACACCCAGAGCCGATTGATGCAGCCAAAAAAGTTATTAGTTTTGGAGCTGACTCTGTAACAATTCATTTAAGAGAAGATAGAAGACATATAAACGACATTGACGCAAAAAAAATATGTGGTTTAAAAAATGTGCTTGTAAACCTTGAAATTTCTATTAATAAAAAAATTGTTAATAAAGCACTTAAGATAAAACCAAATTTTATCTGCTTAGTTCCAGAAAATAGAAAAGAAATTACTACTGAGGGGGGGTTAAATATAAAAAACAATTTTAATAAATTAGAGAAAATAATTAAAAAATTTAAAAAAGCGAAGATAAGAACAAGTTTATTCATTAATCCTTCTTCAAACGACATAAGACTTGCTAAAAAATTAAATGCTGATTGTATTGAAATACATACTGGAAAATTAGCAAATTTAGTTAAATCAAAGCAAAATTATTCGAGAGAATTAAACAGAATTAGAAAAAGTGCAAAATTAGGATCAAGTTTAAATATAGAGGTTCATGCTGGTCATGGTTTGGATTATAAAACCACCAAAATATTAAAAAAAATAATAGATATAGAGGAGTATAATATTGGACATTTTATAATTGGAGAGTCAATATTTTATGGACTTTCGAAAGTAATTAAAAACTTTAAAAAAATTATAAAAAAGTAAATGAAAATTCTTGGTATTGGTGTTGATATTGTTGAGAATAGAAGAATTCAAAAATCTATTAAGAATCCCCTATTTAAAAAAAGAATCTATACACCTAAAGAATTGAAACAATCTAATACAGCGAACAATAAAGTAGCTTATTTTTCAAAAAGATTTGCTGCAAAAGAAGCATTTTCTAAAGCCCTTGGTACAGGTTTTCGTATGAATTTAAATTTTAAAGATATAGAAGTTATTAATGACAAAATGGGGAAGCCTTATTACGTTAAAAATAAAAAAATTACAAAGATCATTCAAAAAAATTTTGAAATCAAAAAATTTAAATGTTTTTTATCAATTTCTGATGAAAAAAATTACTCAACTGCATTTGCAATTATTCAAACATTATGAAATTAGATAAAAACTTTTTTTCAGAAAATATAAAAACTTTAATTTATGCATTAATAATTGCAGTTATCATTAGATCTCTTTTAATACAGCCATTTTATATTCCATCTTCATCCATGGAACCAACTTTATTAGTAGGTGATAGGTTATTTGTAACAAAATATAGCTATGGATATAGTAAGCATTCATTTCCTTTTAGTCCCCCTATATTTGACAAAAGAATTATGTTTAGCAGCCCAGAAAGAGGGGATGTAATTGTATTTAAAACACCTGCTGATAATCGAACAGATTACATTAAAAGATTAATTGGTTTACCTGGTGATAAAATTCAGTTTATAGACTCTAATTTATATTTAAATAACTCTGAAATTCTTAAATCTAAAATTAATAATAAAACTACAATTTTCTGTGGTAATAAAAGTATTGATGTTTATAGATTTGAGGAAAAACTTTCAAATGGTAAAAAATTTCATACCGTTTATTTGAAAGATTATACTTATCAAAATTCAGATGTATTTACTGTACCAAAAGATTATTATTTTTTTTTAGGAGACAACAGAGATTGTTCTAAAGATAGCAGGTACTTAACAAGTGTTGGATACGTTCATAAAGATAATTTAGTAGGTAAAGCTCAATTCATATTTTTCTCTTCTGATAAAAAAATAGGTAGTTTTATAGAATTTTGGAAATGGC
>CABZHY010000021.1 GCA_902525565.1 uncultured Pelagibacteraceae bacterium | reverse complement strand
CAAAAATTTCATTCATCTAAAAATTTCATCATGGAAAGGGTTACTGAAACTTTAGGAGACTTATATGGTATGCATTGGCCATATAAGCAACACTCAACTTCGAGAAATCAAAAATTATTACCTTATCACGATGAATTAAAAAAAGTAGGTGCTTGTTTTGGAGTTACAGGAGGTTTTGAAAGACCTATGTGGTATTCTTTAAATGGGGAAGAACCGAAGTATAATTATAGTTTTAATTACCAAAATTGGTACCCATCTGCAAAACATGAAACTTTAAATGCAAGAAAAAATGTTGGACTTTTTGATTTTTCAACTTTTTCTAAATTTGATTTGAAAGGTGAGAAAGTTCACAATAATTTACAAAAAATTTGTACAGCAAATATAAAAAATGAAATTGGAAAAACTACTTATACCCATATGCTTAATGAAGAAGGTGGTATTGAAGCTGACTTGACAGTTGTTTGTATTGATAAAAATCATTTTAGATTAGTAAGTTCCGCCGCAACAAGAGAAAGAGATAAATACCATATTTTAAAGTACTTAAGTAAAGATATAAAGTTTTCTGATGTTACCGAAACTATTTGTTGTCTTGGATTGTTTGGTCCTAAAAGTCGAAATATGATTCAGAAAATTAGCAATGATGATTTTAAATCTGAAAATTTTAGATTTGGATCAGGTAAATATGTTAACATTAGAAATATTCAAGTTTGGGCACAAAGAATATCTTATGTAGGTGAACTTGGTTTTGAATTATATGTTGCTAAAGAAAATGCGTTAAATTTATATAAAATTTTAATTAACGAAGGTAAAAATTTTAACCTTTCTCATTGTGGAATGCATGCAATGGATATTATGAGAATGGAAAATGGTTTTTTGCATTGGGGCCATGATATTTCGCCTGAAGAAAATCAATATCAGGCTGGTTTAAAATTTACAATTAGTTATAAAAAAAATATAAATTTTATTGGTAAAGAAGCCTTGCTTAACATAAAAGACAAACCATTAAATAAAAGAATGATGATGTTTACCCTTAAAGATAGCAAACCAGGCATGCCTTTGCTATTAAATGAAGAACCTATTTATCAGGGTGATAGAATAATTGGAAGAACAACTTCAGGAAATTACTCATTCTGTTTTAATAAAAATTTATCATTTGGTTATGTTAATTCAGGAAATACTGTTGAAACTTTAAAAGATAAAAATTTGTTTATAGAGGTTGAAAAGACTAAGTATCCAGTTGAAATTCTTTTAAAACCTTTAAACACAAAAGATTTTAGGAATATTTAGTATCTCTCAATTTTGTTGTGTTTAAAAGAATTAGTTGCTTAAATAAGGTGTGAAAAAAAACGATCAAGATATAGAAATATCTAATTCTGACAATTCGTATAATAAAGGTTTTGAATTTGATAAGATTAAAACAACCAATGTAAATATTTTATTAAATAGAGTTAGGTTAGATCAAAAAAGAGCATTAAAAAAAAGAATTGTTTTTTCTATTATTTTAGCTGGTTTAGTTATTTCGTTAGCTGTTTATTTTATAATTTAGTTTAAAATCTGTTTTAAAAAGTTTATTGAAACAATAAAGATTTATATTATAACTCATTTATCAATTACGGCGGGGTAGCTCAGTTGGTTAGAGCGCGGGACTCATAAGCCCGAGGTCAGTGGTTCGATCCCACTTCCCGCTACCATTTATATATTTTATAATTCTTAATTATTATCTGTGACTTTAATATCCTGAGGTTGCTTACCTTTAGAATATAAGTAAAAGGCTTGAAGTAAACCATTTTCAAAGTTTTTAGTATATTTCTGAGTATCAAATAGTGGTTTTTTTAATCTATTTTTTAAAAGTTTGTGTTTAACTTCTTTTAAAATTTTAGGATTTGTAGCCAATTCTAATATTAAATTTTCATAATCTTGTTCATCTTTAGTAATTAACTCTGGTAGTTCAATTGCATTTAATAAACTAGAAGCAACATTAGCAGCAAATTGATTACCTTTTTTAGTTATAACAGGCAAACCTGCCCACAAAGCATCACTAGCAGTCGTGTGTGCATTATAATTAAATGTATCTACAAATAAGTCAGCATGTTTATATCTAGCAAGATGCTCTGAGTTGGATAATTTCTCAGCAAAAATAATACGACTTTTATCTATTCCCATGTTTTTTGCTTTTTTAATAAGGTTTTCTTTTGCCCAAATATTTGAATTTAACAACCATAATACACTGTTTTCAACTTTTTTTAATATTTTTATCCAGATTTCATATTCTTTTAAACCAATCTTAAAAGTATTATTAAAACAACAAAGCACAAAAACAGATTCAGGTAAACTAAAATCACTTCTTAAAGTTTTATCTGTGGATATTTTTCTCTTGTTGTCATTTGGTTGGTAAGTGTGAGGAAGATAAATAACTTTTTCCGAATAGAACTGTCTTTGGTTTTCAGGAATAGTTATGTGATCGGCAACTATATAGTCAATAAAATTTGCACCGAGTGTACCAGGGTAACCTAAGTAATTGATTTGAATAGGTGATAATCTATTTTGAAATAGATCAGTTCTTGAGTTATAAGTGTAGCCATTTAAATCAATCGATATATCTATTTTCTTTTCATTAACTATTTTTACAACTTCTTCTGTTTGGATATCTTTTATATCAATAAAATGATCCACAGCAGATTTGACTCTAAGATTCATCCAATCATTATTATTTGGACCATAAGAGAATGCATAAATCTCAAACAATTCTCTGTCATGATGTTCTAAAAGTCCAATAATTAAATGCATTGATGGATAATCATAAAAATCTGCACTAAAGTATCCAATTTTAATTTTATCTTTTTTATTTCCTAGGTTTTGTATTTTTATTGATTTGTAATTTGTAAAATTTTCTTTAACGTAGGATTTTGCTACTAAATATTGTTTTTGTGAACTATCAACAAGTGATAATGTTATAAATGGAGGTATTGACTCATTTAAAAAGTCTATTTTTGAGCAAAACTCAACATATTTTTCTTCTATATTGAAATCACAGACCTTTCTTTTTTGATGTAATAAATGCGCTTCAGCAGGAAGATAATTTGGATTGTTTTTTAAAGCAATTTCATTTGCTAAAATTGCCTCATCTAATTTTCCCTTTTTTTCAAGTGTATTTGATAAGTTCGAGTAAGCTTTGGCATATTGTGGTTTTAATTCTATTGCTTTTCTGAGATAAAATTCAGAGTCATTCAAATTCCCTAAATCTCTCAAAATATTTCCCAAATTATTGTAAGTTTCAGGAGATTTAGTATTTAACTTTATTGCCTCCTTATAATTAATAATTGCATCTCTATTACGAGCCTTTTTTTGAAAAATATTTCCTAAATTATTATAGGCATCTATAAATTTTGGATTAAGCCTTATCGCATTTTGATAACTAACTATTGCATCCTCAAATTTTTCTTGTTTTTGAAGAATATTTCCTAAATTATTATAGGCCTCTATAAATTTTGGATTAAGCCTTATCGCATTTTTGTAACTAACTATTGCATCCTCAAATTTTTCTTGTTTTTGAAGAATATTCCCTAAATTAAAATAAACTTCTGGTATATGTTTTTTTTTACTTATTACTTTTTTGTAAAGATTTTCTGCTTCTTTATACTCACCATTAGTTTCCATGGCGATGGCTAATCCAACATAAGCATCTATGAAATCTGAATTTAAAGATATAGCTTTTTTAAAATTTAATTTAGCATCATTAATCTTTCCAGTTTTAAGAAAAATACTTCCCAAATTACAATATGCACTGAAATAATTATTGTTTAAGTTAATAGCTTTTATATAAAAATTTTTTGCTTCGTCAAACTTACCAATCTCAAAATATATATTTCCAATATTGTTATGTATTTCAGAATCCTTTGGTGTAATCTGAATCAATCTTTTATTGATATTTAATGACTCATATACTTGACCTTTATTTTTAAAAATGACACTTAAAATTTTCCATGCAAAAGTATGATTTGGAAAATCTTGTGTAATCTTTAAAGCTATTTTTTCTGCTTTAGTTAAATTACCTGCTTGATATAAATTTAGTAAATTATTAAGTTGATCATGGGTTGGATTCTTATTCAACTTTTTATTAATCTTATTTCACAAAAGTATCATTAAATTGATTAGATACTCTTACAAAAGTTGTACATTTACTCAATTGTTTTAATGAGGGTGCGCCAACATAAGTACAGCTGCTTCTAACTCCTCCAAGTATATTTAAGACTGTATCATTAATTTTTCCTCTATATTTAACTCTTACTGTTCTCCCCTCGCTGCTTCTATAAGACGACAGTCCACCATAATGTTTTTTATTTGCTACCTCAGAGCTGGATCCGTAAAATTCAATATATTTTGAACCATTAATTTTCATCAATTTACCTTTCCCCTCATCGTGACCAGCTAACATACCACCAAGCATAACAAAATCAGCACCACCACCAAAACCTTTTGCTACATCTCCTGGACAAGTGCAACCTCCATCAGCAATCACATGTGCACCAAGACCATGTGCAGCATCAGCACATTCTATCACAGCACTTAACTGAGGGTATCCAACTCCAGTTTGTATTCTCGTAGTACAAACACTACCTGGGCCTATCCCCACTTTTACTATATCAGCACCACTTAGTACTAATTCTTGTGTCATGTCAGCTGTAACTACATTTCCAGCAATAATAGTTTTAGTTGGGTACTTATCTCTTACTGATTTAACAAAATTTGTAAAATGCTCCGTATAACCATTAGCAACATCAATACATATAAATTTAAAAAAACTAAATTCTTTTAATACCTTATCTAAATTTTTAAAATCTTCTTTTTTAGTTCCAACACTAAGTGCAATATTTGGATATATATTTTTTATATTTTTGTTTTGTTTGATTTTTTTTACATCATGCTGTTTTGTTAAACATGTTATCATACCATGATTATTTAATGTTTCTGCAATAGTTAGCTCTCCTACACCATCCATATTTGCAGCCATAATAGGTATCCCTGACCACTCATTTTTACTATACTTAAATCTATAAGTCCTTAATAAATTAACATCTTTACGACTTTTAAGAGTACTTCTTTTGGGCCTGAACAAAACGTCTGAATAGTCTAATTTTAATTCTTCTTCAATTCTCATTAACTATGAAATTATTAGTATAAATAATAATTTCAAATCAATATGTTGCCTGTGGATAAGTTTTTTAGAACACTTATTTTACTTAATATAAAGTAAAAAATCAGCTGATAACTTCAAGAAATTTGCAAAGTATCCACAGTACAGTTTTAAGCTGTTAGTTTAATTCTTGATAGGTATTGATCTTTTGAATAAATTTTACTTGATGAAAGATATTTACATTACTTGGGAAGATTATCACAAAAAGATAGAACTGCTTGCAAAGAAAGTTTATGACGATGGTTGTAAATTTAATCAAATAATTTGTATTGCAAAAGGAGGCTTAAGAGTTGGAGATATTTTTAGTAGATTATTTGATGTTCCACTAGCTATACTATCTGTTGAATCATATCATGGAAATAATGATGATATTAAAAATCAACAAGGACAATTTACTTTTTCAAGAGATCTAGCTAAAACAACACCGAATTTAGGATCTCATATATTATTGGTGGATGATTTAGCTGACTCTGGGAAAACACTTATTAAGAGTATTAAATGGTTGGAACATTTTTATGGTTTTTATTTAGATGAAAAAATTAAAACTGCTGTATTATGGCATAAATCATCATCAAAATTTAACCCAGATTATTCTGTAGATTACTTAGATGACTCACCATGGATACATATGCCATTTGAAAAGTATGAAACAACAAATATAAAAGATTTTGAATTAGACTAGTGACCAGGAAATTCTATCAAATTTTCAACTTTATAACCTTTTTTTACTAAATTATCAGAGCCACCTAAATCAAATAGATTAATTACAAAAACAAAAGCACAAACTTTGGCTTTAGATACTTCAACCAATTTAGCAGCTGCATCAGCGGTACCACCTGTGGCAATCAAATCATCAATAATTAAAATAGAGTCATTGTTAGAAAAAGAATCTTTATGAACTTCAATTGTTGCAGTTCCATACTCAAGTTCAAAATTAACAGAATGAACTTCAGCAGGAAGCTTATTTTTTTTTCTTAGCATAACAAAAGGTTTTTTCAAAATATATGAAACAGCAGATGCAAAAACAAATCCCCTAGACTCGATGGCTGCAATTTTGTTAAAATTAAATTTTTTTGATTTTTCAACAATCAGATTAATTGTTTCAGCAAAAGCATTTTCATCTTTGATTAATGTTGTGATATCTCTAAATAAAATGCCTTTTTTAGGATAATCAGGTATAGATCTAATGTAATCTTTTAAGTTCATAATCTTTAAATATAAAAGTATAAATAAATATATTTTTAATTATGACAACAAATAAATTAGCAATAATTGGTGGTAGCGGTCTTTATGATGTTGAGGAGTTTAAAGATAGAGAATTGCTTGACTTACAAACCCCATGGGGAAAACCATCTGATCAAATTTTAAAAACTAAATTTAATACTAAAGAAATTTATTTTTTACCAAGGCATGGAAGGGGTCACTTTGTTTCTCCCTCAAATATTAATTTTAGAGCAAACATAGACGCTCTGAAACAATTGGGAGTTACCGATATAGTTTCTGTATCAGCTGTAGGATCTTTAAAAGAAGATCTTCCTCCAGGAAAATTTGTAATTGTAGATCAATTTATAGATAGAACTTTTGCAAGAAACAAAACTTTTTTTGATGATGAGATTGTTGCTCATGTATCAATGGCTCATCCAACTTCTAACGGACTAATGAATGCTTGCGAAGAAGCAATAAAAAAATCAAATATAGATTATCAAAGAAATGGAACCTATGTTGTTATGGAAGGGCCACAATTTTCTACATTAGCAGAATCTAATTTATATAGATCTTGGAAAGCAGATGTAATTGGAATGACTAATATGCCAGAAGCAAAGTTAGCAAGAGAGGCTGAAATTAGATACGCATCAGTATCTATGGTGACAGATTTTGATTGTTGGCATCCAGATCATGAAAATGTTGATGTTCAACAGGTAATTAAAGTTCTATTAGGTAATGCTGAAAAAGCAAAAATCATGATTAAAAATTTGATTGATAATTTTGAATATCATATTGATCCTAATGATCCCACTAATAATTGTTTAGATGTAGCTATTATTACTGCTCCAGAAAAAAGAACAAAAAAGACTATAGATAAATTAAAAACTGTAGCAGGTAGAGTTTTAAATAAATGAGAATAGAGGGAAAAGAGTATCGAACTATTTGGTTTGAAAATAATGTTGTTAAGATTATTGATCAAACAAAGCTTCCTCATCGATTTATAATAAAAGATCTCAAATCAGTAAAAGATGCAATCAATGCTATTAAAGTAATGGAGGTAAGAGGAGCACCTTTAATAGGAGGAACGGCTGCTTATGGTATAGCTTTGGCAGTTCAAGAAAATAATAATCCAGAATTTTTAAAAAAAAGTGCTGAAGAATTAATTCAATCAAGACCTACTGCTATTAATTTAAAATGGGCTGTAGACCGAATGATAAAAAAATTAGAAGGTATTAACAGTGATCAAATATTAAGTATTGCCTTAAATGAGGCAAAAGAAATATGTGATGAAGATGAAAAGTTTTGTGAAAGTATTGGTATTTATGGATTAAAAATAATTGAGGAAATTTATAATAAAAAAAAAGATACAGTAAATATATTAACACATTGTAATGCAGGTTGGTTAGCAACAATTAATTGGGGTACAGCTACATCACCAATTTATCATGCGCACAAAAAAGGTATACCAGTCCATGTATGGGTAGATGAAACAAGACCAAGAAACCAAGGTGCTAATTTAACCTCATATGAATTAAATGAAGAAGAAATCCCCAATACTATTATTGCTGATAATACAGGTGGTATTTTAATGCAGAGAGGAGAAGTTGATATGTGCATTGTAGGAACTGATAGAACTTTGTCCAATGGAGACGTTTGCAATAAAATTGGAACATACCTTAAAGCATTAGCCGCTCATGATAATAATGTTCCATTTTATGTTGCTCTCCCAAGCTCTACAATAGATTGGAATATTAAAGATGCAAAAGATATTCCAATAGAAGTCAGAAGTTCGGAGGAATTATCTCATGTAGAAGGTATTGATGAGAATAATAGAATTAAAAAAATTTTGATATATCCAAATAAAAGCAAAGCAATGAACTTAGCATTTGATGTTACACCTGCAAAATATGTTACAGGTTTGATTACAGAAAAAGGGATTTCAGAAGCTTCCACCGAAGGATTAAAAAAATTATTTAATTAAATTATCTTAGGGACGCAGCTATATTACCACCATCAACAGTTAATACTGCACCAGTTGTTTTTTTTGATACAGCTAAATGAAAAAATGCCTTTGCGACATCTTCTGCTTTTACCTCGTTTAAAAGCAAGTTTCCTCTCATATATTCGTCTGTTGAAACCTCTCGAGCCTTAGCTCTAGATTTAATCATTCCATCATTCAAAAGACCACTTCTGATTCTATCAGCATTAACCCCATTTGATCTAATTCCAAGTGATCCATAATCAACTGCATATTGTTTACATAAACTCAATAATGCTGTTTTCGGAAGACCATAAGGACCAAAATTTTTTCCAGGATTAACTGATTGTTTTGAAATATTAAAAAGTAAACATCCCTGGATATTTTGTTTTTTCATAATTTTAATTGTTTCTGATGCACAATTTTGATGAGAAAAAAAATTATCTTCAAAACTATCTCTTAAAGTTTTATCATCAACTTCAGCAATAGATCCACCAACCGCTGTTCCAGCATTTGATATTAAGATATCTATACCACCATATCGTTCACTTATCTTTTTAAAAGCATTTTTTACGCTATTTTTATTTCTCACATCACAGTGCAAACATAAATCTTTAATTTTACTTTGCATTTCTTTTACTTTTTTTTTTGAATCGTAATCAAGCAATACAATTTCTGCACCATAACTTTTAAATAGTTTATAAGTGGCTGAACCAATTGCACCAAATCCACCAGTTATTACAACAATATTTCCTTGAAGAATTTTTTTAGCTTTTTTAATTTTAGCTTGTTCTAGCGACCAATATTCAACATCAAATAAATCTTTTTCAGGAATGAATTTGTATTTTGTAGTTTCCTCAACTGATGAAATTACTCTTGCATTAGTCTCCGTCAAATCCCCAGCTATTTTGGAAGCATTAAGACTATCACCTACACTAAATAAACCAACGTTTTGTACCAAGATTACCCTAGGTGATGTATCTAACATTGTTTTTTTACCTTTAACTTTTTTTTTGTTTGTGTTGAAATATTTTACATATTTTTTTCTATAATCTTTGAAATTTTTCTCAGCTATTCTTTTGAAATCTTCAATAGTTGAATTTTGTTTTGGTGTAATTACTAGTGGAAAAGGTTTGACTCTAATAACATGATCAGGAGTAGCAGTTCCAATACCAGAATATCTTTTAACCTCTTTACCATTTATAAAATAATCTAAAGTTTTGTTTGACCTAAAATTTAGTATAAATTTTTGATCTTTATTTTCAGTTAATAGACCTCTTAAAATTGGTGCAATTTCATGAGGTTTAAACTTAGTGCTGTAATTTTTGATTTGTTTTATTTTTTTTCGTTTTAATTTTCTAATAGTTTTTTCTGCAATCGAAACATATTTAATCATTAAGTCATAAGATTTTTTAGCATCATTATCAAAAGTAAATATTCCATGGTTTAAAAGTATTAAGCAGTTAATATTTGGATTTTTCTTATAAACTTCATTAATTTTTTGAGCCAAACCAAATCCAGGCATTACGTAAGGTACTATACTAACCTTGGATCCAAAAATTTTTTTACAAAGATCTTTACCATTTGGCCTATTTGTTACATCCATAATTGCATCAGAATGGGTGTGATCAACAAATTTGAAAGGTAAAAAGGCATGTAAAAAAGTTTCTACAGATGGATTAGGTGACTTAATATCGATTAAGTTTCTTTTTTGATATGCAACCATATCTTCATCACTTAAATATTTTTTATTTTTAAGGGCTAAAAGTGGATTTAATTTTACCGCAGGTAAACCGGCTGGCTCTATTTCAGCCATATCCCAACCACTTCCTTTAACACAGAGTACATCGTAATTTTTGCCATCAATATCTTTAATTGATGTTTTTACAGAAGTATTTCCACCTCCATGAAGAACAAGCTCACTATTTCTTCCTAATAATCTGGTTGTATAAACTCTTAAAGCCATGTCTTTTGAATGACCAAGTTTTGTATACTTTTTGATGTATTTTTTTGCTTCTAAATTTGACCAATTGTTTTTCACAGTTACAACCTCAGCGAAGTATTATAATAGTTTTTTGTTTGAAAGAAGCAAAAAATTTGATTAGTTTCATCAAGCATATTATGACAAAAGTTGGTGAACATATAACCCTAGATATTATTGGAACAACTAAAGAGTATGATCCGTCTGTATTTGAAAAAGTAATTAATGATATTGCAAAAGCTTCAAAAGTAACAATTTTAAATATTTCAAAATATAAATTTGAACCCCAAGGTTTTACAATTCTTGCTTTATTAGCTGAAAGTCACATTAGTTTTCATACTTTTCCAGAAAAAGGAATTATTAGTTTTGATTTCTTTACTTGTGGCAAAGTAAGCCCATCAGTTGCAATTGAAATAATAAAAAAAGAGTTTGAACACAAAAGAATAGTTAAAAAAGAATTTAACAGAGACACAAAATCTCTTTATCATGATATTTATAGCT
>CABZHY010000020.1 GCA_902525565.1 uncultured Pelagibacteraceae bacterium | reverse complement strand
TTTTTAACTAGAATTTTATTTATCGCGTCATAAATTAAAAGATTTTTTAACTTTTCTTTCTTAGATATTACAATAATTGATTTATTTACTTCGTTTCTGTAAAATTCTCTAAAAGATGCGTCACCTTTTATTTTTTTTAATTTTGCTAAGTGTTTCATCAAAATAAGTTTTAATTTAAACTTTTATATCTACACTTCTATCATTTAAATCATTTAAATAATTGAAAGTTAAAGCTATAAATTTTATATCTTGTTTATCAACAATCAATTGTGGCCATTCTATAAGTGTTATTAATTTATTATCTTTTTCAAAAATATTTAAATTATTGATGTCTTTCTTCCTTTTAATTCTAAATAAATCATAATGTTTTATTCTTATGTCTTTCACTTGATATTCATTTAATAAACTAAAAGTAGGGCTTGTAATTTCTGTTTGTATTAAATTATTAATTTTTTGATACTCATTTATAAAGTATTTTACAAAGGTGGTTTTACCAACACCCATCTCTCCATATAAAAAAACAAATTCACCGCCTGTAAGATATTTTGTAAATTCTTTAGCTAATTCTTTAGTTAACTTTTCTGAAGTGATATCTATTTTGCTATCTTTAATAGCGATAGGCATCTGGTTTGAAAGGACCTTCTGTTCCAACACTTATATAATCTGCTTGTTCTTTTGATAGTTTTGTTAGTTTTGCCCCAACTTTTTTCAAATGTAAAGTTGCTACTTTTTCATCTAAATGTTTTGGAAGCACATAAACTTTATTTTCATAATTTTTATGATTATGCCAAAGTTCTATTTGAGCAATAACCTGATTAGTAAATGATGCGCTCATTACAAAACTTGGATGACCAGTTGCACAACCAAGATTAACTAATCTTCCTTCAGCTAAAAGAATAATTCTTTTACCACTAGGCAGCTCTATTTCATGCACTTGAGGTTTTACTTCAGTCCACTTATAATTTTTGAGAGCCTCAACTTGTATTTCATTATCAAAGTGGCCAATATTACATAAGATGGCTCTATCTTTCATGTCCCTCATATGATCTGCAGTAACAATATCTTTGTTACCCGTTGCTGTTACAACTATATCAGCCCTACTTATCGCCTCATCCATTAATACCACTTCATAACCTTCCATTGCAGCTTGAAGAGCACAAATTGGATCTGCTTCTGTAACCAAAACTCTAGCTCCGCTTTGTCTTAAGGATGCGGCACTTCCTTTTCCAACATCTCCAAAACCAGCAACAATCGCAATTTTTCCAGACATCATTACATCAGTAGCTCTTCTTATTCCGTCAACTAAACTTTCTCTACATCCATATAAATTATCAAATTTTGATTTTGTAACAGAGTCATTCACGTTTATTGCTGGAACCAAAAGTGATTTATCTTTTTCCATTTTGTTAAGTGCTTTTATTCCAGTAGTAGTTTCCTCTGAAACTCCTTTAATATCTTTCATTAAATCCTCATATTCGTTATGCATGATAGCTGTTAAATCTCCACCGTCATCTAATAACATGTTAGGTTTCCAATCTGGTTTTCCTACTATAGTTTGTTTAATACACCATAAATATTCTTCTTCTGTTTCACCTTTCCAGGCGTAAACAGGTATACCAGCCTTAGCAATGGCAGCGGCTGCATGATCTTGAGTTGAAAAAATATTACAAGAAGACCATCTTACTTCAGCACCTAATTCAACTAAAGTCTCAATTAATACAGCCGTTTGAATAGTCATATGTAGACATCCAATAATTCTTGCACCCTTTAATGGTTTTTCTTTAGAGTATTCCTCTCTTAAAGCCATTAAACCAGGCATTTCACTTTCAGCTATTGATATTTCTTTCCTACCAAATTCAGCTTGAGATATGTCTTTTACTTTATAATCTTCCATGGCAAGCTTTATACAGCTAAGTATTTATTTATCAAGATATGATTAAACATTAGGAAATCTTATCTCTATCATTGCCCCTTCTTTATCAGGACGATTAGATGCTACAATTTCACCATCGTGAAGTTCAACCAAATTTTTTACTATATTTAAACCTAGACCTGAATGTTCTCCAAATTTTTCAGGTCTATTACTATAAAATCTTTTAAATATTCTTGAAGTATCTTTTTCTTTAAATCCTTGTCCTTCATCAAGAATTTTGATTGATATTTTATTTTTTTCATTAACAGAGACGTCAACTAAAACATTACCATCATCTTTACTGAAGGATATTGAATTATCTAATAAATTTGCAATGATCTGTTCAATTCTATTTTCTATACCATTTATTAAATATTGATCTTTTCCATCATTTTTATATTCAATTTTTATTCCTTTTTTCACTTGATGAATATTATTATAATCATCAACAACAGATTGAATAATAGGCTCAACATTAATTTTTTTCATTTTTTCTTTACTTAAAGCAACTTCATCCTTTAACATTTGTGAATAATCAGTAATTAATCTTTCTATTCTTTGTACGTCGTGACTAAGTATATTTAATAATCTATTCCTTTGTTCGTTATCATTTGTATCTTGTAAAATTTCTGATGCACTTTTTAAAGATGCTAATGGATTCCTTATCTCATGAACCAAATCTGTGGAAAAATTTTCAGCGTGTGTAACTCTACTTTGAAGCTCATTTGTCATATCTTCTAAAGAATTAGATAAAAGTCCTAATTCGTCATTTCTTTTTTTAATATTTTCAATACCTGGTTTGACTTGACTTTTTTCTTTGATACGTATCGTATAACCAACAAGATTTTGTATTGGTTTAATAAAATATCTGCTTAACACAAAAGAAAAAATTAATATTACAAATCCTACAGAGATAGCTGTTCTTATTACAAATGCTTTTCTCTCATCTATAGCTGTTTTTATTTCATTGGCATTTTCTGTGATAGCTACATATCCAAGATTAATTTCGTTCTTTGTAACATTCTTAATTGTTGTTACATTAAATTGATTGAAATCTTCTTGAGTAAATGTGTAAGGAGCTCCTAAATTTTCAGAACTAGAATAATTTTTTAATATATCTTTGAATAAAACAGATATTTTTTCATCAATTTTTATATTTTTTTCCTCAATAGTTTTTTCTATTTCTCCATTATCTAAACTTTCAAATTCAATTTTATCAAGTCTTGTAGAGAATGATCTTGGATCAAGATCTAAAGTATCAGTGTCTCCAATAAGATTAAGTTGATCGTCAAAAAATATTACTCTATCTAAATTTTGAAAAATAAACCTTGTGGAAAATAAAAATCTTCTAATATCCTCAGATTGAAATTTTACATCTAGCCTTAAAATATTATCAATAGTGTTGTTAATAATATTTGTGTGATTTTGAGATTTTTTTTTTATTAAACTTGGCTGAATATTATTCAGATATATAAATGTAAATAATCCAATAATTGTAAAAATAATAAAATTTATAAATAAAAATTTGTTTAATATAGAGAGTGTTTTTAAGTATTTACTAAACATTAGCTAACATTCCATCTATATCCACTACCATACCTAGTTTCAATAGCTGAAAAATCAGGATCTACTTTTTTAAATTTTTTTCTAATTCGTTTTACGTGACTATCAATAGTTCTATCCTCAATATCGGTGTCCTCTCTGTAAGCTATATCCATAAGCTGAGCTCTTTCTTTAATTATACCAGGTCTTTTTGCTAATTCTTTAACTATTAAAAACTCAGTAGTTGTCAATTTATCAGGTAGCTGTTTTCCATTCCATTCACACTCAAGTTGTGATGGGTCTAATTTTAATCTTCCATGAGATATCAGGCTTTTATTTTCCTCTAGAATATTATTTGAATCTTTTTTTCTTAACTGCACTCTAATTCTTTCAATCAAAACTTTTATAGAAAAACCTCCTGATTTTTTTACAAAATCATCTGCGCCCAGCTTTAAACCTAACAACTCATCAATTTCATCATCTTTAGATGTTAAAAAAATTACTGGTAAGGAAGTTTTTTTTCGAAGTTTTTTTAGTAACTCTTCTCCGTCCATTTTTGGCATTTTTATATCTATGACTGCTAAGTCAGGTGGCATTCTGGTTAAACCGATTAATGCGCTTTCACCATCAATGTATGTTTGAACTTTAAAACCTTCTTTTTCTAATGCGATACTTAAACTTGTTAAAATGTTTCTATCGTCATCTATTAAAGCTATTGTTTGTTTTTGCATAAAGTAATTTAAAAATACTAAATTGTCCTAATTTGGGCAATGTTACAAATTTAATGGAGCATTCCCCAATTATCACCAACATTAATATCAACTGTTAAAGGGGTGGAAAAAGAATGATAATCACTTTCAGCTACACTAGTCATTTCTTTCTCAATTAATTTAATCATTGCTTTTTCCTCTTTTTTTGGAATTTCAAAAATTAATTCGTCATGAATTTGCAAGAGCATTTTTGAACTATATTTTTTTTGCTCTGATAACTTTTTATCTAATCTTATCATAGCTAGTCTCATTACCTCAGAAGCAGAACCTTGAATAGGCGCATTAATTGCAGCACGCTCTTGAAAATTTCTTACATTAAAGTTTTTGTCATTAATTCCATTAAAATGAGATCTTCTTCCAAAAATATTATTAACATATCCGCTTTTTCTACAAAATTTTATTGTATTATCCATATAAACCTTAATTTCTGGAAACTTTGCAAAATATGAATTTAAAAATTCCTCTGCTTCATAATTAGAAACATTTATTTGCTTAGCTAATCCATATTGCGAAATTCCATAAATAATTCCAAAATTAATAGCCTTAGCCTTTCGTCTGTGGTCTTGATTTACTTTTTTAATATCAATATTAAATATTTGGCTTGCTGTTAAAGAGTGGATATCTTCTTTATTTTTAAAAGCTTTTTTCAGTTCTTTTACATCTGCTAGATCTGCTAGTATTCTCATCTCAATTTGATTGTAATCTGCGGAAATAAGTAAGTAATCTTTTTTTGCTTTAAAAGCTTTTCTTATATCTTTTCCATCTTCTGATTTAATTGGTATATTTTGTAAATTAGGATCACTTGATGCTAGTCTTCCAGTCGTTGTAGCGGCTAACAAAAAAGATGTATGAACTCTTTTTGTATTTGGGTTCAAATGTTCAGGTAAAGCATCTGAATAAGTATTTTTTAATTTTGAAACTTGTCTCCAGTCTAAAATTAATTTTGGAAACTCATGACCTTTGAAAGCTAAATCCTCTAAAACACTTGCACTTGTTGCAAAGCTTCCTTTTTTAGTTTTCTTTAATCCGGCTATCTTTAGATCATTGTAAATTATTTCTCCTAATTGTTTTGGGGATGCTATATTGAACTCTTTTTTAGAAATTTTAAATACTTCTTTTTCAAGTTTTTTTATTTTTTTTTCAAATTTAGATGAAAGAGATTTTAAAAACTTACTATCAATTTCAACTCCCTCTATTTCCATAAATGCGAGAATTTTAATTAACGGCTTTTCAAAAATTTCATAGATATTTATCATATTTTCTGATTTTAAATTTTTAATAAATTTCTTGTATAATCTAAATGTTACATCAGCATCTTCTGCAGCATAATCTTTTGCTTTATCTAATTCTACGTCGCTAAAATTAATTTCTTTCTTACCTGTTCCTACCATCTCTTTAAAAGAAATAGTTTTATGTCCTAAATGAATTTCTGATAAAGTATCCATATTATGTCTATTTTTTCCGGCATCCAAAACATAAGACATCAACATTGTATCCTCCATTGAGGAAAGTGTTATTCCGCACTTATAAAATACAATAAAATCAAATTTTATATTTTGACCAATTTTTTTTATACTAGGATCCTCTAATATTTTTTTTAATTTTTTAATTACTGAATCTTTTTTAAGACACTTGGGTGACTTGTGACCAACTGGTATATAACATGCTTTTCCAATTTTAGAACATAGAGAAATACCCACTAAATCTGCTTGGTGAGGATCTAATGAATTGGTTTCTGTATCTACAGCAACTTCGCCAACCTCTTCTGCCTCCTTTATCCATTTATCAATTTCATCTAGGCTAGTAATTAAATAATAATTTTTGTTATTAATAGTTTTTTGTTTTTCTAGATTTTGAGTTTCAATCTTATTACTTTCTAGTTCAGGTTCTCCATATGCAGAAATTGCTGAGCTTAACAATCTGTTAAATTCCATTTCTCTTAAAAATTTATATAATTTATCTTTATCTATATTTTGCAGTTTAAATTCACTTAAGTCTCTATTAACTGGAGAGTTATGATCTAAAGTTACAAGTTTTTTACTTATTAAAGCTTTATCCTTGTTCTCTATTAATGTTTCTCTTCTTTTATTTTGCTTAATCTCATGAGCAGATTTTAGCAAATTTTCTAAAGTCCCATATTTATTAATTAGCTCTGCAGCTGTCTTAATACCTATGCCTGGAACACCAGGAACATTGTCACTACTGTCTCCTGCTAAAGATTGCACATCAATAACTTTTGAAGCATCTACTCCAAATTTTTTTACAACATCATCATCAGTTATAAATTTGTTTTTCATAGGGTCAAAAATTCGAACCCCTTTTTTGTAAAGCTGCATTAAATCTTTGTCTGATGAAACTATTGTAACCTTTGCACCTTTTTTAAGGATTTGATCAACATATGTGGCTATTAAATCATCTGCTTCATAATTAGGAAGATCCACAGATGGTAAATTGAATGCTAGGACTGATTTTCTTATATACTCAAATTGTGGGGCTAAATCATCAGGGGCCTCTGACCTATTAGCTTTGTAATCACTATAAATTTCATTTCTGAAAGTTTTTCTTGCTGAGTCGAATATTACTGCAAAATGTGTTGGTTTTTGCAAGTTTTGATCAGATTTTGAGTCCTCTAGTAATTTAAATAACATACTGCAAAAACCACTTACAGCACCCGTTGGAAGTCCATCACTTTTTCTAGTCAGTGGAGGCAAAGCATAATAAGCTCTAAAAATATAACCAGAGCCATCAATTAAATAAAAGTGATCTGTTTTTTGAATTTTATTCATGAAGTAATATTAAATATTATAATGATAATTTATTCTGTATATAAAAAAATTTACTTTCAATTATTATAACAATTATAAGTAGATTATTTTTTATATTTTGAGTATTATTTAACGATGGAATTAACAAAAAATCTCATACAAGCTAAACTTTTTAAATCTCTGGTTGTTATTGTTCTTGGTTCAATATTACTAACTATATCAGCAAAGATCAAAATTCCTTTCTATCCGGTTCCAATGACTATGCAAACATTTGTTGTATTATTTTTAGGGATAAGTTTAGGGCATAAAATTGCACTAGCTACAATTGGTCTATATCTAATTGAAGGAATTGCAGGGCTTCCTGTATTTTCAAATTCTCCTGAAAAAGGTGTTGGATTAGTTTACTTCACAGGACCAACTATGGGTTACCTAATTGGTTTTTTAACAGCTTGTTATTTAGCTTCTAAAATAAAGATTGATGATAATTTTTTTATTATTGTATTTAAACTAATTATCGCAACTTCAACAATCTATATTTTGGGTCTAATTTGGCTAGGAACATTGATTGGATGGGATAAGCCAATTTTTGCTTTAGGTGCAAAGCCATTTCTATTAGCTGAGATTTTTAAAATTATGCTTTTAGCTCTTTTGACTAAGCAAATAATTAAAATTAAAAAATTTATCTAGGTGATCTTTTAGAAAGAATTCTTTGAAGAGTTCTTCTGTGCATTTTAAGTCTTCTAGCTGTTTCTGAAACATTCCTATTACATAGCTCGAAAACTCTATGTATATGTTCCCACTTAACTCTGTCAGCCGACATGGGATTTTCAGGTGGGGCTGCTTTTTTTGAAGGATCTGCCAATAATGCTTTCTCTACATCTTCTGCATCAGCAGGTTTAGCCAAATAATCTATAGCACCTTCTTTTATTGCAGCTACTGCCGTAGGAATATTTCCATAACCAGTTAACATGATAATCCTACTATCACTATTTGAAGATTGAATTTCTTTCACAACCTCAAGTCCATTACCATCTGCAAGCCTCAAGTCTACAACAGCAAAACCAGGTTTTTTAGTTTTTACAGATTCAACTCCCTTTTGTACACTCTCAGCTTGAAAAACCTCAAATCCTTTTTTTTCCATCGCTCTTGCTAAACGCTCACGGAAAGGATTATCATCATCAACGATTAATAATGACTTATTTTCAAAATCTCTAAGATTCTGGAGTTTTGCCTCTTCTTTCATGGGGCTTATATGGGGTCTCTGCAAGATATTACAATATATGAATTTTACGCATTTCTGGCTTGAATTATTTGCTTTACTTTGGTGCTGTTTACTTTATATGCCAAAAAATATTAAAGTTTTTTTTAAAAAGACTTTTTTTTATTAAATTTTTTTTTGGAGGCATTTAATATGCAAAAATTTAAATCAGTTGAAGAATTAGTTAATCAGCTGAAACCTGAAAAACCAGTTTACTGTATTAGAAAGAATTCCATAAAATCTGCTGTAAAATTTTTCCTAAACAAATTTCCAGGAAAAATTTTATATGCAATCAAAACTAATCCACACCCTGAAGTAATCAAAACAATCATAGAAAGTGGAGTTGAACAATTTGATGTTGCATCAATTGAAGAAATTAAAAATATTAGAACTTTTAGTAAAATAGCTAAATGCTCTTATATGCATACTGTTAAGAGTAGAGAAAGTATAAAAGAAGCATATTTTAATTATGGTGTAAAAACTTTTTCTTTAGATACCAAAGATGAACTAATTAAAATAATTGAAAGTACAAATAAAGCTAAAGATTTAGAATTATTTGTAAGAGTTGCAGTTTCAAATGAACATGCAGAAATTGATTTATCAAAAAAATTTGGTGCGTTAACTTCTGAAGCAACAGGCTTATTGAGACTTGTAAAACAACATGCTAAAAAGATTGGTTTAAGTTTTCATGTTGGCTCACAATGTATGCATCCAATTTCTTATTCAAAAGGTATTAGTGAAATTGGAAATATAATTAAAAAGACAAAAATTATTCCAGATTATATTAATGTTGGTGGGGGTTTCCCTACAATCTATCCTGACTTAATTCCACAATCTTTAGATAGTTATTTTAACGAAATAAATAAGAGTTTAGAAAATTTAAAGCTTGAAAAACTTCCAGAAATTATTTGTGAACCTGGTAGAGCTTTAGTTGCTGAAAGTGGTTCAACAGTTGTAAGGGTTAATTTAAGAAAAAAACAAAAGCTTTATATAAATGATGGTACCTATGGAACCCTTTTTGATGCAGGTACACCAAATATTGTATTTCCATCTAGAATGATTAAAGAAAATTCTAATAAAATAATTTCAAAAAAATTAACTGCTTTTGATTTTTTTGGACCAACGTGTGATAGCATGGATTATATGAAAGGTCCTTTTTTGCTTCCAAATAATATTAAAGAAAATGATTATATTGAGCTTGGTCAACTTGGGGCATACGGATTGACATTTAGAACTCAGTTTAATGGCTATTACTCAAATGAAATTTACGAAGTTGAAGATAATCCAATAATGACAATGTATGATAAAGACATTAATAAAGCTAACATGGTAGCTTAATGTCGAGTCAAAAAAATCCAGGTCATAACAGTAAAAGAGATTTATTAAAAAATCCTGTTGAGCACATCGATATAACTTCTTTTGATAGTAGAAAAATTATATCCTCAATGGAAAAAATGTCATTTGTTTCTAGAGAAACAGCAAATGCAGCAAATATTTATAACGAGATGCTTAAAGATAAAAATTGTACAATTTTCCTTACCTTAGCAGGCTCTACTTCAGCAGCTGGATGTATGAATATTTATAAAGATTTAGTTAAGTACAATATGGTAGATGCAATTGTTGCAACTGGTGCCTCAATAGTAGATATGGATTTTTTTGAAGCTCTTGGTTTTAAACATTATCAAGGTTCACAATTTCAAGATGATACCGAGCTGAGGAATAACTATATTGATAGAATTTACGATACCTACATAGACGAAGAAGAGCTTCAAATATGCGATAAAATAATATGTGAAATCGCAAATAACCTAGAATCGAGAAGCTATACTTCAAGAGAGTTCATTTATGAAATGGGAAAATACTTAAAAAATAACACAAAGAAAAAAGACTCTTTAATTGAAACTGCTTTTGACAACAATGTTCCTATCTTCTGTCCTGCTTTTACTGACTCAAGTGCAGGATTCGGGCTAGTTATGCATCAAGAGCAAAATCCAAAAAAGCATATGACAATAGACTCGGTTAGAGAATTTAGAGAACTGACAGAAATTAAAATCAAATCTAAAGGTTCTGGATTATTTATGATTGGTGGTGGTGTGCCTAAAAACTTTATTCAAGATACCGTTATTTGCGCTGAGCTTTTAGGAAAAAATGTAGACATGCATAAATATGCTGTTCAAATTACTGTTGCTGATAGTAGAGACGGTGCTTGTAGTAGCTCCACATTAAAAGAGGCAAGTTCGTGGGGAAAAGTAGACATTACGAAAGAGCAGATGGTGTTTGCGGAAGCAACTAGTGTTTTGCCATTAATTGCTAGTGATGCTTATCATAAAGGTGAGTGGAAAAACAGAACAAGAAAAAACTTTACAAAAATTTTTAAATAAAATTGAAATATCTCTCAAATAAAAACGGATTTTTAGGAATTGATAATAAATTTAGCTTTAAAGAAAAAGCTGTGATTGTTCCATTTGGTTTAGAAAAAACTGTCAGTTATGGTGCAGGAACAAGAAATGGACCTAAAGAAATAATAAAAGCATCTCATCAAGTTGAGCTATATGATGAAGAACTTAACTGCGAACCCTATAAAAAAATAGGTATTAAAACTTTAAAACCATTTAAAATTGATAAAAATATCCAAAAAGCTCTGAATAAAATTTCAAAGATTAATAAAGAAATTTTAGATAAAAAACTTTTTCCAATGACTTTGGGTGGAGAGCATTCTATTACCCCTGGATGCATTGTTCCTTTTACTAAAAAATATAAAAATATT
>CABZHY010000019.1 GCA_902525565.1 uncultured Pelagibacteraceae bacterium | reverse complement strand
TGCTTCCACTTTTTGTTTTAATGGGGAACCTCGCTAATAGTGCAAATTTATCAAGAAATTTATATGATGCTGCTTATGCAGTTGTTGGTCACTACAAAGGTGGTTTGGCAATGTCAACTGTTGGTGCTTGTGCTGGTTTTGGAATGATTTGTGGATCTTCTATTGCAACTGCAGCAACTATGTCTCAAATGGCGGGACCAGAAATGAAAAGACATGGTTATAGTGATGCTTTAATAAGCGGTTCGATTGCATCTGGAGGAACTCTTGGAATTATAATCCCACCAAGTGTTATTTTAGTAATTTATGCATATTTAACAGAACAATCAGTTCAAGAACTTTTCTTTGCAGCATTAATTCCAGGTCTAATAGCAGTAATTTTATATATGATTGCGATTAGAGTTTATCTCATAATCTATCCTTCACAGGGAGGTTATGGAAAAAAGATGCCTCTAAACGAAAGAATTTCAGCAATTTCAAAAGTATTTCCAATTTTTTTAATTTTTGCAATTATTATGGGTGGTCTTTACTTGGGTTTTTTTACAGCTACAGAAAGTGCAGCTGTTGGAGTGATCTTGGTTTTGATATTTATTTTTGCAAGAGGGCAATTGACTTTAAACTTATTAAAAGAAGCCTTATGGACAACAATTAAAACTGTTGGCTCTTTATATCTAATTGTAATTGGAGCAAGTATATTCAACTACTTAATTACTGTTACACAACTACCTTTTGCTGTTGTTGATTTTATAAATTATTTAGAACTGACACCATTAGGAATTATATTAGTTATTTGTGTAATCTATCTAGTCCTTGGAACAGTTATGGACTCTTTAGCAATGTTATTTTTAACAATTCCAGTTTTTTTTCCAGTGATAGTTGATGCGGGTATAGACCCTGTATGGTTTGGGATATTTGCTGTTATAGTTGTTGAGTTTGGATTGGTCTCACCACCTGTTGGAATGAATTTATTTGTAATTAAAGGTGTGATGCAAAATACACCTCTACAAACTATTTGGTTTGGAACAATTCCTTTTTTACTAACTGATGTAATTAGAGTTGCTCTAATTATTGCTTTCCCAGCGATATGTTTGTATTTGCCAAGCTTAATGGCATCATCATAATTACCAAACACCAATCATGATACCATCATCTTTAGTATAATCTCTTTCTTTAGTTACAAACTCATCCGTAGCCGCAACTCTATTTTTTCTATCTATAATTCTTTTCAGAAGTAATTCTTTCATTTCTTCTCTTATGTTTGAATGTTTTTCGGATTTTCCTAAATCATTAAATTCTTCAGGATCATTTTTTAAGTCAAACAATTGGGGTTCAAATCCTTTGTAATAAATATACTTCCAATCATTATTTCTTATCATAAAGGCTCTTGCATCTGAGGCTCCTATGTTAAGAATTTTTCTAGCTTCATTAAATGCATAATCTATTTCACTAAAAACAAATTCTTTCCAATCTTTAGTACTTTCTCCTTTTAATAATGGCATTAAAGAAACTCCCTCTAATCTATGTTTGCTTGCTGGACTTTCTACTGCATCCAAAAAAGTTGGTAGTAAATCGATAGCTTCTACAAATCTTTCTTCTTTTGTACCTCGAGTTTTATTTGCATAATCACTTGGATCATAAATAATCATTGGAACTCTAACTGACTGCTCATGAAATAATTCTTTTTCACCTAACCAATGATCGCCTTGGTAGTCTCCATGATCTGAAGTAAATATGATCATAGTGTCCTCCATATGACCTGAGCTTTCTAAGAATTTAAATAACCTTCCTAAATTATCATCAATTTGTTTAATTAAACCCATGTATCCAGAAAGAACAGTGTTTCTTACTTCATCTTTTGAAAAAGTTTTAGAAATACTATTTTCCATAAACGCTTTGTAAACTGGGTGATCGTTATTTCGTTCTGCATTGTTTCTGTGAACAGGATAAAATTCATTAGCAGAATACATGTTGTGATAAGGAGCTGGTGCCATATAAGGCCAATGTGGTTTAATATAAGATAAATGTAAAAACCATGGTTTATCTTTACTTTCCTCTATGAATTCCATCGCTCGATTAGTCATAAAAGCTGTTTCTGAATGCTGTTCAGGAATCCTTGAAGGTTTATTAGAGTTTCTTAATCGCCAACCACTCAATATTTCACCGTTTTCTCCCTCTGCAGAATTTGCCCAATCATTCCAAGGATTAGGTCCATCATATCCAAGTTTATTTAACCACTCATTATAAGATAAAGTTTTTTTTGAATTTTTAATTTGATTATTTGGATGAAGGCCATCATCTCTTTCGTAAGGATCAAAACCTGGCTCACTAACGATTAATCCAATTTCTGTATCTTTAGTAATACCCAGCCTGCTCATACCTTCTACATCTGGTCTCATATGTGTTTTTCCAACTACTCCAGTTCTTATTCCTGATTGACGTAAATAATCTCCAATAGTTAATTCTCCAATTGGAAGTGGCACCTGGTTCCAAGTTGATCCGTGACTAAAAACTGTTCTACCTGTATAATATGATGCTCTGGATGGACCACATACAGGTGATTGAACAAAAGCAGACTCAAACTTAACTCCTTTTTTTGCTAAACTATCTATATGAGGAGTTTTTAAATGGGGATGTCCATAACAAGATAAATAATCCCATCTAAGTTGATCGGCCATTATAAACAGTATATTCCTAACTTTGTTCATAAGTTAATTTTACTTTATTTTATCAATATCATGAATGTTACTTAAAGAATTATTAAACTCATTAATATTTTCTCTTAAAGCTAAACTTGAAATTGAATAAATCATGATGAGCAATAAAACTAAAGGTATTGAAGTTATTACTGAAGCGAAGCTTTTGATTAGTAATATATAAATAATAATAAATAAAGCTGATCGAATAAGTACTGTTTTTCTGAATACACTAATTATTGAAAGTGAATGTTTTAACAAATTAAAAAAGCTCATTTTGGATGGTCCAAAATATCTTTTGCCTCTTGTGGAAGGAATAGAAATTAAATCTTTTTCTATTTTTTTTAATGAACCAGAAAAACTGCTCCAGGTAGCTTTTTCATCTAGCAGTTTCTTTACGGTTGATTTTGATAAACAAGTAAAATTGCCAAATTTAATAGATTTTCCTGTAAATGCTAAAGTTAATAACTTGTGAAATCTATAACAGGTTTTAAAAATTAAACCCTCAGATCTCTTAACTCTTTCACCAGTAATTGACTTTTTGCCTGATTGTTCTGAAAGTTGAATAAAATTTTTAATTTCTTCAGGCCTATCTTCTCCGTCACCATCCATAGGGATTACAAAATCAAAATCTTTTTTTTCATGTATATATCTCAAACCGGAGGCAATACATCTTGCATGACCTCTATTTTCTTTCATATTAACGATTTCAAATGATTTGAAATTTTCAATATTTGGATAGGTATCAATTATCTGTTGTGATGATGCATCATTAATAACAACAATTGACACCTCGTGATTTAAATCTTTTAATTCATTATTAATATTTTCAACAAGCAATTTTAATGACTCTCTATCATTGTAAATTGGAACTAAAATTACATACTTCATTTATCTTGACCCTACACAAACACTATCAAGACACATGTAGTCTTTCAATTGATCAAGTTTTTTTCTTTCAACAAAACCTTCCCAAACTGGTCTAGATTTTAAATGGTATGAGAGATTTCCAGCATTCCATTCATCACCCAAAACTACATTAATGGTTGATTTAAATTGTTGGTCCCAAGCATATTGAGTTTTTATTGCAATTTCTTTGCCTGGATAATCAGTTCTCTTATCGTCTTTTGCGATTGAAACATATGCATAAAGCACGGGTGATAAAAAGAAAAAGAAGATAAATCCAATCATGAATGGTTTTAATTTTTTAAGATTAACTTGAGCTTGTAACAAATAAACAAACAGTGTGCCAAAAAACAAATAAAAAGGTGTCATCCACATAGTTCTAATTTTTGATCCAGTAATTAATGAAGTTAAAAACATTAAAACAATAGGCAAAATATTAATTGCTAATAAAAATAATAATTTTTTATCCTTAAAATTTAAATTCAATTTGACTTTTTTAACCAATAAACTGCACAATATTAAAAATGGAACTATTATACCTACTTGTTTCAATAAAAAGATTATTGGAAATTTAATATGATCAATAAGACTAGTTGGTTCTAATCCTGTTCTAACTAGTGCATATTTAATAGTAATGAATTCATTATTATTTAACCAAATTAAATGTGGAACTAAAACTATAAAAAAAACTTCAATAGTAATTAGATATTTAAAATCAAACTTTCTCTTTTTTTTTACAAAAATTAAATAAATAAATAGAAGATCAATAGAAATTAGCAGGTAAATAAATAGATATTTTGATAAAAAGCCAAAAGCTGCAAAAAGACCTACTAGAAAACAATCTAAAAACTTTATTTCTTTGCCGCTATATATTTTCCAAGAATAATAAACTGTTAAAGACCAAAAAGGTAATTGACATACATTTACGTTAAATTCTGGTGTAGTGAAGTTATAAAAATAAATTGCTTCAATTAATAACACAGAGATTAAAGCTAATACATTGTTACTAAATATTTGATTTGAAAATTTAAAAACAAAATAGAAAGAAAAAATTACAAAAATTTGACTTAGTAAATAAAATACCCAATCTTGTGATCCAAAAATTTGAAAAAATATTTCTGGAACGAAAGCACTCATCGGTGGATGTTTATTGAAACCCCAATCTAAATTACTTCCCCAAGCTAAAGCTTCAATAGTATCTAATGGTAAATTATGATTTGTAATTGACGGAATCAAAGTCCAAAAAATTAGATGAGCTAAGACAAAAATATAAAAAACATTGTTAATATTTTTGTTGCTAATGGTCATTTATAAATATTTATATCAATTAAGCTTGCTTGACACCCCTAATTTGCTGAATATACTGCGATCGATTAAAGTTAAGCTATGCCAAAGACTACTAAAGTAAAGAAAAAAGTATCAAAACCTAAAACTAAAGTTGCGAGTAAACCAAAAACAACTATAGCTAAAGTTGCATCTAAAGCTACTATAAAAATTTCAAAAACTTATGTTCCAAAAGATACTGAAAAATATATGTGTGAAAAACATAAAGTATATTTCAGAGTAAGATTAACTGAATGGAAAAAAGAATTAATTAAGGCGAATAATGAGGCTCTTTATAATGGTGGTATGGATGACAATAATATTTCTGCAGACATTGTTGATCAAGCTAACTCCTATATTGATAGTAATGTAGAGATGAAAGCAATCAACAGACAAATAAAATTGATATCAGAAATTGATAAAGCTTTAAGAAGAATTAGAGAGGATACTTATGGTTATTGTTTAGATACAGCAGAGCCAATTGGATTAAAAAGATTGATGGCAAGACCTGTTGCTAAATACACTATCGCAGCACAAGAAAAACATGAGAAAGAGGAAAAAGTTCATGCAGATGATTAGAAATGAGAAAAAAACTATCTAAACAAAGCTCAATATCTTTTCTTTTTGCAAAGAAATATATTTATTTCTATTATCCCTTTTTCTGGATAATTTTGTTACTTTATTTGTTCTTTAAATGAATAAAAAATTAATTTTAATCATTGTCGTAATTGTTGCTATTGAGTTTTCGGGTTATGGAATACTTAGTACTCTTTACAGACTGTTTGGATAAACTTTAAACTTTGGGAATTTTTGCGTCTCTATCCATAAAACTATAACCTTTAACCACAGCTTTACGGTCTGCTATTTCCAAATACCATCTAGATAAATTTTTATAATTTTTCAAACCAATATCATGCCATTCGTGTCTTGCCATCCACGGCCAAGTTGCAATGTCAGCAATTGTATAATTAGGACCTGCAAGAAATTTAGATTCTCTTAATCTCGAATCTAATTCTCCATAAATTCTTTTAGTAATTTTAAAATATCTTTCTTCTCCAAACTTACTTTTTCCTGCATTATAATGATGAAATTGATGATGTTGACCAATCATCGGGCCAACTGTTCCCATCTGAGCCATCAACCACTGATTAATAATCAATCTATCTTTTTGATCATAAAACTTTCCACTTTTATCTGCTAAATACATTAATATTGCGCCAGACTCGAAAATACTTTTATTATTCTCATGATCAATAATTACAGGTATTTTTCCAAAAGGGCTTAACTTTATAAATTCTGGTTTGAATTGTTCATCTTTACCAAGATCGACTTTGGTTACTTTGTACTCATACCCAATTTCCTCAAGCATAATACTAATCTTCCATCCATTAGGAGTATTAGCAGAAAAAAGTTCTATCATTTTTTAATTCCAAGTCTTTCTTGTGCAGCTTTGGAAGTTGTTGTGAATTCAAATCTTAATTTTTCATCAGGTTTAGCATATTTAAAACAACCTCTTGCAGCTAATGCGCCTTCATGAAATCCTGAAAGAATTAACTTTAATTTTCCTGGGTAGGAACAAATATCACCTATTGCAAAAATTCCTTGTACATTTGTTTCAAAATTTTCAGTATTTACCTGAACAGTTTTTTTATCAATATTTAGTCCCCAATCTAAAATAGGACCAAGTTGCATAATCAAACCAAAAAAACCTAGTACATAGTCAGATTTAATTTCTTTAATATTTCCTTCATCATGTTTTATTTTAACTAATTCAATGTGTTTGTCTCCAATGACTGAGTCCATTTGAAATTTTGTGTATAAATTTAATTTTCCATGATCGTTAAGTTCTTTTACTTTTTCAACACTTGCTTCTGCTCCGCTGAAACCATCTCTTCTATGAATTAAATTTACTTTAGAAAAGTTTGATAATTCAATAGCCCAATCTAATGCAGAGTCTCCCCCACCAAATATCGAAATAGTTTTATTTTTAAATATTGATTTATCTTTAATCGAATAAAATAATGAATTACCCTCGAATTTTTCGCAGTCCTTTAATGGAAATTTTCTAGGCTCAAAAGAACCAACTCCGCCCGCGATTATAATTGCAGCAACATCAAAATCTGCTCCTCCTGAAGTTTTAACATGCCATCGATTATCAACTTTTTTAAGTTTTTCCACTCTCTCATTTAAATGAAATTTAATTTTGAAAGGTTTAATTTGTTGTAAAAGATTATTTGTTAATTCTTCCCCAGTGCACTCAGGTACTGCTGGAATATCATAAATAGGTTTATCAGGATACAGTTCGATACATTGTCCTCCTGCTTTATCAAGATTATCAACTATTTCGCAACTCAATCCTATGATTCCAAGTTGATGAGCACAAAACAAACCTGTTGGCCCTGCTCCAATAATTAATACATCTGTTTTATTCATTTAACCTTGCTTTGATGGAATGTTTACTTCTAATCCATCTAATTCGTCTGTAACAATTAACTGACAACTCAATCTGCTGTTACTTTTTGGCTCAAATGCCATATCAAGCATATCTTCTTCACCATCTTCTTTTACAGGAAGTTTATCTAACCATTCTTCTTTGACATAAACATGGCATGTAGCACAAGCCATTCCTCCTCCACAATCTGCATCAATCCCTGGAATATCGTTCTGAATTGCACCTTCCATTACAGTTAAACCGTTTTGAACATCGATTGTTTGGGTTTTTTTATCGTGAGCGTGGTAAGTTATTTTTGCCATGCGTTATATATAGTTTCTTATCTAAATAGGACAAGTAAGTAAATGATACTTGGCATATTTTAAATATTTTGAGTTTCTGGCAGCTCTTTTTTTATATAATAGCTTATATCTTCTTTTTGCTTCATTAAGGCTGGAATAATTTCTTTATAAGCGTCAATTAATCCTTCATTTGGCTTTGGTAATTGATCTTTTATATGATGGTGCAACTTATCAAGGTTATATGAAGGTACAGTTGGAAACATATGATGAGTTAAATGATATTCCATTTTCCAATACAAAAAGCTTAATATTGGATTTAAATACATTTCACGTGACGTAACCCTATGATCTTTTATATTTCTAGCTAAACCAGCGTGCTGGGTGAATGCAACAAGTTTATGTAAAGTTTTTCCATAAAATTGTGGTAACATGAAATATAATAAAGGCATCCAAGAAGAAACTAGTATTGACCATAAAATAATTAAAAGCCAAATAGCAACATAAATTCTTGAAATAAAAATTGCTTTTGATTGTGCATTTTCTGGGATGCTATCTTGCATTACTTTAGTTTTTATTCCGAAAGCATGCTGAATAATTTCAAATAAAATATGTTTTTTAAAAAAAACTAAATCTAAAAATGGAATTATATTTATAATTAATCTTTTAGGTGTTTCTTTTAAATCATTTCCATATTCAATCTCGTGATCAAAAGGATTTTCTGTTGAATAAGTATTTCCATGATGAACAAAGTGTGTGTATCTCCATCTAGTTGGTTCAAAGTTAGCCATGTAAGACGAGACATAATAAAAAAATTCGTTTAAAAATTTTGATTGAAATGCAGTTTTGTGTCCTGTCTCATGCCATAATGGATTAGAGAAAGAATAAATGTTTCCATAAACTAAAAACCAAAATACTGACCACCATGTGCCCCAAGTTTGATATGCAAGAATTCCAGTTACCAACAGTAGTCCAAAAAAAATTGAAACATGTTGAAGTCCTTTTAAATCTGATTTTTTTGAAAATTCTTTTAAAACTTCTTTATCAATCTGGCATTTGTGCCATTTTTCTAATTTAACATCCATAGATAAAAATTATGTATAGTTATTATATATAATTTTAATAAAGGTAAAAAAAAAGGGCAAGTACAAAAAATGTACCTGCCCTTAATTCAAATTTTAGCTAATTACTTAGCTCTTCTTCCGCTTGAACTAGTTGCAGCAGCCCAGATTACTAGACCAAATGCAATTTTGTTAATGAAGTCAGCTAAGTTGTAAACGACGTTAAGTGAGTCAGCGTCTACACCACCAGTTAAGTAACCAAATACATAACCTAATGGGTAAATTGCCCAACCTACTGTTACGATCATTCTCATTGCACCAAAAGCAGTTACAAGAGCTTTGTTACCACTTTTTGCTGCTGCTTTACCTGATTCACCTGAGAATACTTCATATAGAATGTATACCCAACCTGCCATACCAATGATGAAACCTAGTGTAGCATTAATATAACCAGCTTCACCTAAGTATCCACCAATTAGCATCACTAATGAACCAATTAACAATCTCCAGAACATTCCAGAGTTTGCTTTACCAATAGCTGCTAGAATTAAATAGAATTCTACCATCTGTAACGGCACAGTGATTAACCAGTCAATGTATCTGTAAACAGTTGGCGAGTCTCCAGTGGCAACCCATACTTCTCTCATGTACATGTAGTGTATGAATGCAATACCAGTTACTAGACCAGCAACAATAACTGATGTTCTCCAGCCTGATGCGACGTTGCCTGCTTCCATGAAAAAGAAAGCAGTAGCTGCTAACATTCCCATAGAGATAACCCAGAATGAAATTCCTACGAAGTCATCTTGCATCAACATCGTTGCGTCTGCTGCAATAGCTATACCTGAAAAACCGATCAAGGTCATAGCTGCTAAAGCAAACAGTTTAAGTTTTTTCATAAAAAACTCCCTCTTCGTTAGTTTTTATTTTAGTTTATATAAACTAGACTTAAGTTACCCTAAGCCAATTTGGTGGTTAAATATCAAATTAAATTAGATAAATGAAGACTTAATTGCGACTAATTCTCATTGATTTTACTTAATTTTTAAAATTAAATACAATTTACAAGTTAAAAATCAAAAAAAATAAGGAAATCGAATCAAATTTTTATGTCATCAAAGTTTAGCCAAATTTATGAAAATTCTATAAAAAATCCTGAAAAATTTTGGCAAGAAGCTTCAAAAGACATCTTTTGGTTTAAAAAACCAAGTAAAATTTTAAATAAATCTAAACCGCCTTTCTATAAATGGTTCGAAGATGGGGTCACTAACACTTGTTATAACGCTTTAGATATTCATATTGACCAGGGTAGAGGTAAAAAAACAGCTTTGATCTACGATAGTCCAATTACTGGCAATAAAAGTAAGTTAAGTTATGACGAATTAAGGTCAAAAGTTTCTAAATTTGCTGGAGCATTAAAGGCGCAAGGTGCTAACAAAGGAGACCGGGTTATTATTTACATGCCAATGATCCCTGAAGCAGTGGTTGCTATGTTAGCTTGTGCTAGAATTGGTGCAATACACTCTGTGGTCTTTGGGGGTTTTGCTTCAAACGAGCTCGCAAGCAGAATAGATGATAGTAAAGCAAAATTATTAGTGACGGCTTCATGTGGTTTTGAGCCCGGACGGACAGTGGAATACAAACCTCTTGTTGATGAAGCAATAAAAATAGCCAATCACAAAATTGAAAAGATGATTTTGTTTCAAAGACCTAGTCATGAGGTTAAATTAAACGCTCCGAATGAGGTCAGCTGGGAGGAAGTTGTCTCTAAAGCTAAAGATGCTGACTGTGTTGAGATGAACTCAAATGATTTTGCTTATATTTTATATACATCAGGAACAACAGGAACTCCAAAAGGTATTGTAAGGGACATTGGGGGTCACATTGTTGCTCTCAAATGGACTATGAAAAATATCTATAACATTGATACAGATGATATTTGGTGGTCTGCAAGTGACATTGGTTGGATTGTTGGACACTCTTATATAGTCTATGCTCCTTTATTTAAAGGATGCACTACAGTTTTGTTTGAAGGTAAGCCTGTAGGAACTCCAGATGCTGGGGCTTTCTGGAAAATTATTTCAGATTATAAAGTAAAATCACTTTTTACAGCTCCAACAGCTTTCAGAGCTATTAAGAAAGAAGATCCTGAAGGTAAGTTTTTCTCTAAATACGATTTAAGCAGTTTTGAGAGTTTGTTTCTTGCGGGGGAAAGAGCTGATCCAGACACTATTAAATGGGCTGAGAGTTTGCTTAAAGTTCCAGTAATTGATCATTGGTGGCAAACAGAGACTAGCTGGGCAATTAGCTCAAATTGCACTGGTATAGAAATGATGGAAACTAAATATGGTTCAGCCTGTAAAGCTGTACCTGGATATGATGTCAAAATCATTAAGCCAGATCAATCTTTAGCTAAACCAAATGAAATGGGAGATATTGTTGTAAAACTTCCATTGCCTCCAGGAACCTTCCCAACATTATGGAATGCAGATCAAAGATATAAAGAAAATTATATGTCTAATTATGAGGGATATTATCAAACATATGACGCGGGCCATATCGATGATGATGGTTATATTTGGATTATGTCTAGGACTGATGACATTATAAATGTAGCAGGTCATAGATTATCCACAGGTGCCATCGAAGAAGTTTTATCAGAACATCA
>CABZHY010000018.1 GCA_902525565.1 uncultured Pelagibacteraceae bacterium | reverse complement strand
TAATTATAGATTTTTACAAAGACAATCACCACTAGAGGGATCCTATGACCAACAATGGGCATTAGATCAAATTGGTGATAATAAAAATATAAAGTTAAATGAAATAAAAAAATTACTTAATTTAGATCTAGTAGGTCAAATTAAAAATGTAACAAATTTTTTTTTAAACAAATTTAATTAAAATAAAATTAATATTGATTTTGTATTTATGAATTATTTTTTTGGTCCATTTATAGGTGAATTTGGTTGGGAACTCGTACACTGGCACGGTTGGTTAAGATATATAAAAAAAAAATATTTAAATAATAAAAAACTAATTGTCTCATCCTTTCCAGGCAGATATCCATTATATGAATTTGCTGATGAGTTTATTCCAATTCCTGATTGGTATTTAAAAAACCAATTTTCTCAAAGAGGTTATTTTTTAGATTGGGAAGATTTTGACACTAATAAACAAAAAAAAATTAAAATTGAAATAGAAAAATTACTAAATTTTTATGTTAACCATTTTAAGAACCAAAGCGTAAGAATAGTAAATGAATATCCTCAAAAAATTTATACTCAAAAACTATACTACAGAATTAAAAATAAAATTTTAAATAATTTAATAAATATTAGAGAAAGTAAAAATGATTTAGATTTAGAGGAATATTTAAAAAAATGTAATACTTATGCTGGAAAATTTATTCAAAGCCCACTTTTTTTAAATCAACCATCATTTAAAAATGGTGAATATTTAGTTCAAAATCCCTCAATTGAAGAACAGCTGTTTAAAAAATTAAATCCAACAGTTATAGGTGAGAATGCAAGAGATAAATTGCTTAGTGATTATAATATTCTCAATAGACCTATTTTTACATTGTTCCCAAGAAAACGTTTAACAAGAAGACCTGACAAAAATTGGTCTGAGGAAAATTGGTTAAAATTCATATCGTTATTAATAAAAAAATTTGATCCAATTATAATTTTGTGTGGGTCAAAGAATGGCGCATTTCTTAGTGAATATAAAAATAATAAAAATGTAATAAATATTATTAAATATCCTGAAGAGCTATCATTAGATTTACAATTAGCGTTTATAAAAATCTGTAAAATTTCTATTCATGGTAAATCAGGATCTATTAACCTTTCTTTACAATCCAACTGCCCAACCTTTTTAATGGGAGAAGAGATTGAGAGAGAATATTGCACAATAAAGGAAAACCCATTGAATACCTCAATTTATTATTTTTCAGAATATGGATTAAATCCACCTGCTGATATTTTTTTTGATAAATTTTGTGATTATTTTGATCAACTAAATATTAAATATTAGTTTAAATCCTGCCATTTTTTTAAGGGAAGGGGAGATGAATAATTATCGTTGTTTATAATTTTACCAATTTCAATTGCTTGCTCAACACAATCATCCATATCAACTGCATATCTATAAGTACCTGCTCTTCCAATAGAAAAGAACCATCGAGGAAAACTTTTTATAAATCCAAAAGCTTTATTAATTTCGCTTTTAAAAGGAAGAGGATAGTGTTTTCCATTTCTAGATGGAATTTCCAATCCAATCAAAGATGTTTTTGATTTGTGAAGAGTCATTTTTTTAAACTCTACTATTCTTGTGAAAGTTTCATCGTTAGTATAATATAAGAAAGATACATTTTTTGGTAAAACATTTTGACTAGGCATCACTATTTTATGAAAATCTCTGCCAATATACTTTAAAGTATTTCTTTTTTTTTTATAATAAAAATCAGGAGAAATTGTGCTTATAACAATATCAAATTTTTTAATTTTTCCATTTATGTAAAAAGATTTTTGTTTTAGTTTGTGTACCTCGAAATCAGTATTTAATTTAATCTTAACATTTTTATAATTATAAATTTTATCAAAAAAATCATTATAGCCATTTAATTTTTTGGGATATGCGCATATAGAAGTTTGCCAAGCTTTTCTTGGGCCAGATTTAATAGTAGCTCCTTTTGGTGACCATCCAAATGTATCAATTAACTTGTTACTTTCTACTTGCCACATTTTTTTATTATATTTATCTACAAATTTACCATACAATGTTTTTCCAATTGAATTTATCCAGTAATCTTCAAGATTTTTAGCATTATTTATTTTGATTAAGTTTCGATTTTTTAATTCTTTTTTTATTTTTTTTTTATCGGGCATTTTTTTAATATCATCAAAATGTAAAGGAAAGTTGTAAAACTGATTATCTTTTTCAATAAAAGATAAATAATTCATATCAATTTTTCTTAACGGTGTGATTTTATTTATATAATTAAAAACCTCTTTACTTTGAGTTAAAATGTGTCTCGGACCAAAAGTGTAAGGATGTCCAGCATAAGTAAAAGTTCTTACCCCTGCTCCCAAATAAGAACTTTTTTCTATCAATGTGATATCAAAATTTTTTTTATTACTGAGAACATGAGCAGATGCACAACCAGCCATACCACCACCAACAATTAAAACTTTTTTTTTCATATAATTTATTTATATGTTAATCAGTTTTTAATAAAGAAAAATTTTATGAATATTTTAGTTACTGGTTCAAATGGTTTCATTGGCACTGAGTTTCTATCTAATTTAAGTAAGACTTTTTTAAAAAAAAATAAAGTATATGCACTTTCTCGAAAGCTACCTAATCAAAAATTAAAAAATATAAAAGATATTTCATTTATAATTACTGATCTTAAAAAAAATTTAAAAAAAATAGAAAGAAAAAAAATTGATGTTGTTATCCACTTTGCTGCTCAAGCTAACCATCATATAAAAAAATCTCAAAAAAAACTGACCAAAGATGATAATGTTAAAGCTACAAAAAATTTATTAAGTGCACTTAATAAAAATTGTTTATTTTTTTTTACTTCAACAGACAAAGTTTATAATCCAAGATCTAAATGTATTGAAAGTTCAATTTTAAAACCACAAACATATTTAGCAAAACAAAAAATAATTTGTGAAAAAATGATTAAAAAAAAATTTAAGAAATATTTTATATTTAGACTTCCTATAGTTCATTCTAATGGTAGGTTCAGAGATTTATCTATTATCGATCAATTTTTGTATGATCTAAATGAGAATAAATCAATAAATGTTTATTCAAATATTAAAAGATCATTCATTCAAACCAAAGAGTTAAATCAGGCAATTTTAAATTGTTTAAAACTTAAAAATTATGGAACATATAACTTAGGCACTAAATTATATTTTTATAATCAGAGGGTAATGAAATTGTATAAAATTTCAAAAAAAAGATATTTGATAAACAAAATCAAAGGCAATGTTAAACCTAAAATTCAGTTTTTTGAGGTTAAAAAATGTCTCCAAAATTTAAAATTAAGATTTAGTTAAACATTTACCTATAATACTTGTTCAATTATAAATAATATCATAAATAGTCATGAAATTCTTAAGTACCCTAGTGATGAAATGGTTAAACATAAAGGACTTTAGATAATTTAAAGATAATATTTGTTATCTTTATTAACAGCTTCCTCTAGTCTTATTAAAAAATCTGGTATAGCGCTTTTCACTCTACTCCATGTAGGTATAAATGGAGCATCCATAGGATTTAAATAAAAGTCTTCTCCTGCTTTAATTATATTTTTTGAAAACAATTCAACTGCCTTTTCTTCAGAATGTGAGTCGAAATTTAAACCGTTTATTTCAGCATCAGATCTGTATGCATCTATTAAGTCTAAAGCAGATCTATAATATGTTGCCTTTAATGATCTTAATTGTTCTCTGCTAAAAGAGTGTCCTTGAGTAGCAAGTTTTTTAATAAAAGTTTTTATAATATCGATAGACATTCTTGATAAACCTTTTTTTTCATCATCACTAGATAAATCTTGATGTTTATGATCATAAGTATCAGCTAAATCAACTTGACAAATATTTTGTGGAGAAAAATTTCTTTGCATCTCAGATAAAATTCCAATCTCTATCCCCCAGTCCGATGAAATTCTTAACTCTGGCAAAATATTTCTTCTAAAAGAAAATTCTCCAGCTAATGGATATTTAAATGATTTCATAAAATCTATATATTCACTTTTCCCAATAGTTTTTTCTAAAGCATTTAATAATGGGAATACTAAAAGTCTTGCTACTCTTCCATTCATTTTGTTATCTGCGACTCTAGGATAGTAACCTTTGCAAAATTCAAAATTGAATAAAGGATTTACTACAGGATAAAATAATTTTGCTAACATTCTGCGATCATAAGTTTTTATATCGCAATCGTGCAAAGCAACTGATCTAGCAGTGTTTCTTGCAATAGACATACCGATACAATACCAAACATTTCGACCTTTACCTTTTTCATTAGGTGCTAAACCTTTTGCTTGTAATTCTTTATCTAATTTTATTAAATTTGGACCATCGTTCCACAATATTGTAAATGGAGTTTCTAATTTTTCAAAAAAAGTCCAAGCCTTTCTAGCTTGTTGTTCATTAGCTTTATCTAAACCTATTATAATATGATGCAAATAATTAGTTTTAGCGATTTCAGAAACTATTTTTGGTAACGCGTCTCCATTTAACTCACTGTAAAGACAAGGCAGAATGAGTTCCATTTTTCTTTCTTTTGAAAAATTAATAAGCTCTTTTTCAATTTCCTTTATCGACTTTGTTCCAAAGTCGTGGAGTGTCGTAATAATACCGTTTTGTGAAAAATCGCTCATATTGTATTTTATAAATTTTTATTTATTTTAACTAGAGCCATTTTAATCACATCTGCCCAGCCCTCAGGTGATGGCTTATTTGTTGTTATTAAATTATTTATAGGAATTTTATCTAAAGTGAATTTATCGTTAAATACTAAACAAGGAAAATCACTTGTTTTTAACATATTTAAATCGTTGTAATTGTCTCCAACGGCTATAGTTTTCACATTCTCGTTATTTCTTTTATAAAACCTAACAAATACTTGAAGAGCTTTAGCTTTGTTTACTTTATCAGTTAAATTGATAACTCTTCCACCTTCTTGTAAATATAGATTTTCATTTTTAATAATCTTAGATAACTCATTTTTTTCATTTTTGTTTCCTCTAAATACAAAAGGAACGGTATATTTACGATCTAAAGCCATATTCAGTTTTTTATTTTTTAAACCAAAAATCAGGCTTTGGTTTTTTCTATCCATTTCAGATAACCATTCACATTTATTTTGTAAATTTATTGGAACTATATTTTTAAAAATTTTTAAAAGAGTATCTTTTTCTCTACTGAGAATTAATTCTTTAGGTAAATTTTCATTTAATAAATCCAAGCCATTAATAGCTGCCCCATTTTCAGAGATATAAGGCAAACTTAGACCTAACTCGTTATTAAATTCTAAAATTTCTCTCTCAGTTTTGCTCGTATTAGGTATTATAAAAATACCTTTGGAAATTAGTTGTCTTAAATAGTCTTTTATCTCATCAAATTTAAATGTATCTCTATGAAGAAGTGATCCATCAAGGTCACTAAATATCAAAACTTTGAATACTTTTTTCATCAATAGTTATTTATTAAATATTTAAATAAATAACAATTTTACATATTAAACCTGTTCAATTATAAATATTAGCATAAACACTCATGAAATTCACAAATGCCCTCGTGGTGAAATTGGTAGACACAAAGGACTTAAAAGACGAGGGATAGAAGTTAAAGTCAGTCCGTGGTAGTCCAAGGTAGTCTAAAACATCCTATAAAATCACACAACTTTAATTCACCTTTCAATTAAGATTAGAAAATCAAACTAATTTAATTATTATATTCTCGTACATGCCTCGTACATGAAGATATAATGTTATAGATTACAATTATGAAAAAACTTTTAGGGATCGTGGTTCTAGGTTTGCTGTTGAGTGGAAACTCTAATGCTTGTGAAAAAGAGGATTTCATAAAATATATATCAGCAGGTAAAAACAAATGTATAGCAATTTTAAATTTAGGAAAGATTGAAAAGGGTAAAAAAAACTTAATAGTATTTCTTCATGGTGATGGTAGTCCTAATTCTCCAAGACCAGGAATACCCAAAAAAAGTCAAATTAGATTTGCAAAAGAATTAATAAACGATAATAACAATATTTTTCTTTTTGCAAGACCTGGTTACTTTATTAGAGAAAGAGGCAGTAGTGAAGAGGATAGATATTCATCAGGACCTCGTAACGCTATAAAGAGTACAGTGGTAAATTATGATTGGAAAAATTTTCAAATACTAGCACCTGCATTACAAAATCTTAAAAAATATTATAAACCAAAAAAACTAATTTTAATTGGTCATTCTGGAGGAGCTTATCAGGGAGGTACTATTCATGGAAAAGTACCAGGATTAGTTGATATAAATATTTTGATCTCTTGCCCGTGTGACTGGGAAACTAGAAAAAAACTAAGCAACGGTAAAAAATGGGAAACCAAATCTCAATTGAAAGAATTAAAAAAAAACTCACCAAGTTTCAATTATAAAGATATAGATTTAAAATCTCTCAACATATTAATTGTTGGAAAAGATGATAAAAATACAGCTCCAGGAGTTTCAAAATATTATTATGATTTACTTAAAAAGAAAAAACTACAAGTTAAGTTACATATTATTGATGGAGGTCACGGATTAAGGTCTATGCCAACAATTGGATCTATCATTAAAGAATATATAAACTAATGAAAAAATTTTGTAGTAGCAATTATTTGGCATGTGACAAATAAATGAAAAAACTTGAGCTCTATACGTCTTATAGTCGTGAAGAAATTCATGGCACTCTTTCCCCTAACACAAAATTTATAAAGTCTGCTGGTACATGGGGTCTACAAGGATTAGTTAGAGTAGAAAACTCAAATGACTTTGTTTTCATGGTTACAGCTGGAACTGTTGTAGGTGAACATGAGTTTGATGAAGGTTTTACTGAAGATGGTGTATTTAGATGGCAATCACAACCAAAGAATACTTTAAAAACGCAAAAGGTTATTGATTTAATAAATCATGATGAAGTTAGTAATAATATTTTTTTATTTTACAGAGCTAATACAAATCAAGATTATTACTATTTAGGGACACTTAAATACTTAAATCACGATGAGGACAGTGGAAAAGATAATGAGCCAGTAAACTTTAATTGGCAATTAATGAATTGGCCAATAGATAAAGACTTACTGAATGAACTCGATATTAAATTAGAAACTGGTCTGAACATTGAAAAGCAAGTCCAGCAAGAGAAATTTATAGTTAGTGATGCTCCTGAAAAAAAGACAAAGAAGAAAAGAGAAGGGGTTAAAAGAGATAAGTTTAAACAATTGAAGGTCTACAATAATCCCGAGTCAGATAAAAAAATTAGAGATATTGGCGATAAAGGTGAGCTGTATATAATGGATTATGAAAAAGAAAGATTACAGAAGATTAATAAAAAAGAATTTATAGATAAAATAAAACATGTTTCATTATCAAATGACTCTGCTGGTTATGATATTTTATCCTACAATGAAGATGGTACTGAGAGATTTATAGAGGTGAAGACAACTAAGGGGCCAATTGGCACAGATTTTTATATTAGTCCTGGTGAATTAAATTTTTCTAAAGAAAATGAAAAAAATTTTTATATTTATAGAGTTTATGAATTTTTACCTGAAAAAATGATAGGTAAGATTTATATGAAAAAAGGTAGTGTTGAAGAAAATTTTAACTTAACGCCTCTTCAATATAAAGTAAGTTTGTAGGATATTATAGGACTTCTCGTACATGCCTCGTACACAGAGAGATAAAATAAAAAAAATTTACTTATTAAACTTGTTCAATTATAAATATTAGCATAAATACTCATGAAAATAACTCATGCCCTCGTGGTGAAATTGGTAGACACAAAGGACTTAAAATAGTTTGAGTTGAGGAATTTCAGAGTCTCTAATAGTCTCTAATAGTCTTAATCCCTTACAATCCTATACTTTTTTAAATCACCAAATTATTTTTATTGGAAAATCTTAACAATTAATTTTCAGATTCTCGGAACATTCTCGGAACTAGAGAGATAATAGTATAAGATAAATAAAAATTTGAATTGTAGAAATGAAATTTGTCTTTATTATTTTTCTCATACTTCTGACTTCTTGTGCGAATTATTTTGCAGAAAGTGAAAAAGCTAGGTTACAAAGAGAACAAGATAAAAAAATTAAACAAAGAAGTGAAGATAATGAAACTTGTAAATACTACGGCTTTAAAGAAGATTCTGCTGGTTTCCGTGATTGCTTGATGAATTTAGATATAGCAAGACAACAATTAATATTAACTAGAAAAATGCTTGAATGCGAAGCAGTAAAAAGGGATAATAATCAAAGTGCAGCAACTGGTTTTTGGGCTGGAGTATTAAAAGGAGCTAGAGAAAATTTGGCATGCGATTAATATTTAAATTAATAATTATTATTTCATTAACAATTTCAATATCTTCAGTATCAAATGCAAAGGGTGATTTAAATGGGTTTCTAAATGCGTTGGAAAGAGCAAAAAATGCTGGGCTGACTATTGATCCTGATAATACAGCAAAAGAATACGGGTTTAATAATTTTGAAGATTTTTTCTCAACTTATAAGAAAGAGTTTGACATTGGAGATGTATCAATACAAGAAGCACGAGAGTTTTTTTTAGGAGTAGATAGAACAGTTGAAATTAATGAAACAAAAGAAAATCTAGATAAACTTCATTCACTCATTATAAATGACAAATATTTTAGAAGTAGAACTGGTTATTTCAAAAAAAAGCATTTTAATAGAACTAAGCTTTTAATTGTTTACATGAATTATGAAAAAGAAATGGCGAAAATTTCTAAAAATCCTAATTTAGATAAAATAGGAAGATTTGATTTTCGTTACAGATATTGGAATGATAAAGGCAAAAGAGGTATTGAAGGTCTTAAGTCTGGTGCGTTTCTAGATTGTGAAAAGAGTAGAAAAAAATACAAACTTTCAGGCGGTGAGTGCATTATCGTAGAATCAAGATATCAGAATGAGTATACAAATTTACTTGTTCCAAGGCTTAATAAGATAAATTCTAAATTTCAAAGTGCTGAGGATAAAAGAATAGCAGAGCTAGAAAAAGAAAAAATTCAGCTAGAAAAAGAAAAAAGAGAACTTGAGAAAGAAAAAAAGAAACTAGAGGAGGAAAAGAAAAGAGCTAAGGAAGAAAGCTTAAAAAAACAAGAGCAGTCCGAAAAACTTTATGTAATTGGAACAGGTTCGGGTTTTTTTATCAATGAAAGTGGTTATGTAGTAACTAATGATCATGTTACTTCAATTTGCAAACATGTAATTTCAATTAAAAATGGTGAGGAATTAATTTTTAAACCAATTTCAAATGATAGAACCAACGACATAAGTTTATTAAAAGTTGATAAAAAAATTTATAATTTTTTGAATATTTCTCCTGTTGGACCTGAGCTTGGAGATGATATAGTCGCTTTTGGGTATCCATTATCAGACAGTTTAAGTGACAGTGTTAAATTAACTAAAGGAATTATTAGTTCTTTAAGTGGTCCTAATAATAATTACTCTCAGATACAAATAGATGCAGCAATTCAACCGGGAAATAGCGGTGGACCAGTTTTAAATATGAAAGGTCAGGTGATAGGTATAGCTTCCGCGGGTTTGAGTAAATTACTAATGTTAGAACAACAACAATATATTCCAGAAAATGTTAATTTTGCTGTTTCTTCTCCTACACTTGTAAGCTTTCTAAAGGCTAATAGAATAAAAATAAATTACTTTAAAAATAATATCTCTTCAACTAAGCAATTAGCGAAAATTGGAGATCCAGCAACTGTTCAGTTGTTATGTTTAAACACAGAGTCTGCTTATAAAGAAATTGCTAAGCAACAAAAGCACTCAGATGTTTTGCTTAAAAGCTTAATTGAATATAATCTAAATTGATATAGGACTTTATAGGATAACTCGGAACCAACTCGGAAACAGAGAGATAAAATAAAAAAAATTTACTTATTCCTCTTGTTCAATTATAAATATTAGCATAAACACTCATGAAATTCACAAATGCCCTCGTGGTGAAATTGGTAGACACAAAGGACTTAAAATCCTTGCCGCTTGCGGAGTGCCAGTTCGAGTCTGGCCGAGGGCACCATCATGCTTAAAGCTTATATTACTTTTGATAAAAGCAAAAACTCTATTAAAATTTTCAATTTTTTAAAAAAAAAACTTAATCTTCATTCAATTAAAAATTCTAATTTGATTATAGTTGTTGGTGGAGATGGTTATATGCTTGCCACTCTTAAAAAATTAAATAAATACAAAAAACCTTTCTATGGAATTAATTCAGGAAACTATGGTTTTTTAATGAATAAATTTTCAATTAAAAATACTATTAAAAATTTATCAAAAGCAAGATTAGTATCTATATTTCCTCTTGAAATGATTGTTAAAAATAAATTTAATTTGATAAAAAAATCATTAGCAATAAATGAAATTTCAATATTAAGACAGAGTAGACAAGCAGCGAATTTATCAATTTATAATAAGAAAAAATTTTTAATAAAAAAACTGGTCTCTGACGGTGTTTTGGTATCATCACCTGCTGGTAGTACAGCTTATAATTTATCAGTACATGGACCAATTCTGAGTTTAGACTCTAGAAAATTATCAATTTCTCCAATCAGTCCATTCAGACCTAGACGATGGAAAGGAAAAGTTGTAAACGATACTTCAATCATAACCATAAATAATTTAGATACTTTGAAAAGACCAATAAGTGCAGTAGCAGACAATTATGAGGTTAGAAATGCAAAAAAAATATTAATAAAAACAAACAAATTAATAAAGTTTAATTTAATGTTTGATAAAAACAGAAGTTTACAAAAAAAAATAAAAATTGAACAGATTAGAAAAGAAACTAACTAAACATAAAAAATGAAAAACAAATTAATAAAAAAGAAACAGCTAAAGTTTATTTCAAAAAAACTAAAGAAACAGAAAAAAAAAATTATTTTAGTTCATGGGGTTTTTGATGTTGTTCACTTAGGACATATTTCGCATTTTGAAGAAGCAAAATCTCATGGAGATATCTTGGTTGTTTCAATTACAGCTGATAGATTTGTAAAAAAAGGTTTTAATAAACCTTATTTTGATCAATATCAGAGAGCTAAATTTTTGGTTTCATTAAATGTTGTAGATTACGTAGTTATAAACGATAATAAAAGTTCAACTGTAATTATTAACGAACTTAAACCAACAGCATATTGTAAAGGACCAGACTATTCCAAAAAATCTGGTGACGTAGCGGGCAATTTAGGAATAGAAAAGAATGCCGTTGAAAAGCATGGGGGACGGTTAATTGTTACAAAAGGTAAACTTTTTTCGTCAACAAAAATTCTTAATAATAATTTTGAGGATTTTAATTTAGGTAAAAAAAAAATTGATGAAATT
>CABZHY010000017.1 GCA_902525565.1 uncultured Pelagibacteraceae bacterium | reverse complement strand
AATCAGGTTGATTTAGTCACTTATGAATTTGAAAATATTCCATTTGAAACATTAAATGAAATAAATAAATTTAAACCTGTTTTACCAAAACCATCAGTTAACAGATTAATTCAACATCGATTAGCTGAAAAAGATTTTATCAACAAATTAAATATTAGAACAACCAGATATGTTTCAATTGAAAAAAAATCTGACATAGATGCTTTAGAGGATTTTTTACCAGGTATTCTTAAAACAACAATGCTAGGATATGATGGGAAAGGTCAATATCCAATTAAATCACGCGATGAACTTAATTCATTAAATATTGATTTTTCAAAAGGATATATTCTTGAAAAACTTGTTAAACTAAAAAAAGAAATTTCAATTATCATTACAAGATTTAGTAATAATAAATATGAAATATATGAACCAATAGAAAATACACATGAAGATCAAATTTTAAAATATTCAAAAATTCCTGCAGAAATTAATGAAAAGATTTTTAATCAATCTAAAGATTGGGCAATGCTAATTGCTGAGGAACTAAAATATGTTGGAACTTTGTGTGTAGAGTTTTTTATTGATAGAAATGATAATCTTTATGTTAACGAGATTGCACCTAGAGTACACAACTCAGGACATTTAACAATAAATGCTTTTAATGTGAGTCAATTTGAAAATCATGTAAGAGCTGTGTGTGGTTTAGAACAAATTCCTTTAAAAAAAATATCTAATGCTAAAATGATGAATTTACTTGGTGGTCAAATTACGAGTTATCGAAACATGCAAAAGTTTAATGATAACGAATTTTTCTTTGATTATTTAAAAAAAGATATAAAAGAAAAAAGAAAAATGGGTCATATCACAACTTTGGTATAATGTTAAAATCAATAGAAGGTAATTTTGATAATCCAGAAGTAAATGAACTTCTAACCAAGCATTTTGTTGAACTTAGAACTGCATCCCCAGAAGGAAGTGCTCACGTCCTAGATATTCCTGGTTTAAAAGTGCCATCAATTAAATTTTGGAGTTTATGGGATGATGAAAAATTAATCGGATGTGGTGCTTTAAAATTTTTAGATAAAGAACATGGAGAATTTAAATCTATAAGAATTCATGATAATTTTAGAAATCAAGGCAAAGGGATTAATGTTATAAATCATTTAATTAATGAAGCTAAAAAGCTTAAAATAAAAAAATTAAGTATAGAAACTGGTGCGGGTGATTTTTTTATTCCAGCAAGAAAGCTTTTCAAAAAGACTGGATTTACTGCATGCGAACCTTTCGCGCATTATAAAGAAGACATTAATTCTGTCTATTTAACTAAGCTTATTGAGGATATTTAAAAAATAATTTTTAATAGTTGATCTATTTTGTTGACAAAACCCAATAAAATCTAAAGAAAGCCAATATTACTTAATTATAAGTAATAATTAAACATAACAAAAAGTAAGAAGATAAATATGAGTCTACAAGGTAAAGTAAAGTGGTTCAATCCAACCAAAGGTTTTGGTTTTATTGAAAGAGAAGATAAAGAAAAAGATGTGTTTGTACATGTTTCAGCAGTAAGAGACGCTGGTATGAACGGTTTAGATGAGGGTCAAGCTTTGACTTTCGATGTTGAAGATGGTCCCAAAGGTCCTTCAGCAGTTAACTTAAAAACTGCATAATTTCACAGTTCCTATTGGCTGAAAAATTTATTTTACTATAGTAAATTTATTATTCAGCCAATACATTAAGTAATAACAACCTTTAAACACAATTATTATTTATAGATTTAAATTAAAAAATTAATAAATTAATCAAAAATATGATTGGAATTTTAGGTGGAATGGGAACTCAAGCTGGTCTTGATTTTTGTAATAAACTTGCCGTTCTAAATAGAGGCAAGATTGATCAAGAGTATCCACTATTTTTACTTTACAACAAATCAAATATTCCAGGTAGACCTGAATCTATAGGTGCTCAAACTAAAAATCTTTTAAATAAATCTACAAATAAAACAAGTAGAGAAAAATATAATAGAGTTTTAAAAAGTTTGCTCAGAGGTTGTAGGCTTCTAGAAAAAAATAAATGTAAATTTATAGTAATACCTTGTAATACAGCTCATTATTGGTTCGATGATTTACAAAATAAAATCAAAATTCCAATAATTAATATGCCAAAAGAAGTCCACAAATTTACTAGAAAAAAATGTAAAAAAAACTCTAAAGTTGGTCTCCTAGCTACTGAGGGTACCCTTAAAACTGGAGTTTATAAAAAATTTTTTTATAAAGATTATCAATTAATAGAGCCTTCTCAAAAAATACAAAAATTATCAGTTAATAAAGCTATTAAATTAGTTAAAATGGGTAATGTGAAATCTGCTGCAAAAACAATCAAGCCTGCAATTGACTCCTTAATTAAAATGAAGTGTAAAAAAATTATTTTAGGTTGTACAGAGCTCCCTATTGCTATTTTTGCATTCAAATCATTTGAAAATGTAAAATCCTCAAAAATATTTTTAGATCCTAACTTAATTTTGGCTCATTCAGCTATGATTAAACATAAAAATTAGTTTATGTCTAACAAGTCTGAAAAGCCATATGTGTTAAGAGCTGCTGAATTTGTTTATTCAAATATAATAGAAATAAAAAAACAAAATCCCGAAATTAATAATATACAAGCTTTTGAAATTTTCATGACTACTAAGGAATATGACATTTTAAGTTCTGGAGAATTTCATGATATATGGTTTTTAGAACTTAAAAATAATGAATTTATTGACAAGATAACTAAAAAAAAAATTAATGAAGAAACTTTAAGACTTTTAAAACTTCAAAAAGACTCTATGGTAAAATTTTTAATGAAGATACCAAAGCTTTATTATACTAAGAGTCATTTTCCACTAGAAATTTCACAGAGAGCTTTTGATCACTTGTGGAGAGTTTGTGAAAGCTATGAAATGTGGTGTAAAGAAACTGATCAAGAAGATTTGATATATCTAAATATTATTGAGTAGTATTATTTAATTCAAGAATTGATCTAGTGACCTCAATTCGTTTTTTAAGTAATTTTTGTAAATTTTGATTATCTATTTTTTGTTTAGTCATTTTGATTCTTCTTTCAACTAATTGTCTTAAGTCTTCTTCAAACGAATTAATTTTAATTTTTTTACCTGTTTCTTCGACTAACGTTTCTTTAATTAAAGTTAAAGAATTTTTACCAGTTTCTTTTTCTATGCGTTGGTTAACTATAAATTGCACACTAGCTTTATAAACGTTACCTGAGTTAAGAACAGTTACGCCTGGACCAACAAATGAAAAAATGGGTACAAATCCAGTCAAGAATAAAAAAGACAGTATAATTGTTAATATTCTGAATAACCTAGACTTCATAGAAGAACATTAAGTGATTTAGCAATTCCTTTCTACTTCAAATTTGTTCATTATAGGTGCTGATTTGTTTGATTTTATTGAATTTATTTGTTTATTAAACTTGATGATTAAAATATTCCCTTTCATATTCATAATTCTATGGTCTTCTGCTTTTATAACAACCAAACCTATTATAGACAACAGTGATCCATTTGCTGCTTTAGCTTTTAGATTTGCTTTAGTTGCTTTAGGTTTTTTCTTATTTTCTATTTATTCAAAACAAAAAATTTTAGTCAATAAAAGAAACTTTTTGGAATCTTTTTTTAGTGGTGTCTTGTTTCATGGTTTTTATCTTGGTGGTGTCTTTTACTCAATTTCAATAGGCATGCCTACAGCAATTGCAGCGTTAATTGTAACTCTTCAACCAGTTTTCACAAATGCATTGAGTGGTCCAATTTTAAACGAAAAAGTATCAGCAAAACAATGGATTGGCGTTTTGTTGGGATTTGTCGGTGCAGGACTTGTGTTAGGTTTTGATTTAGGTTCTAAAATACCAATAGCGGGATTAATTGCGACTATAATTGCGTTATTAGCAATTACCATTTCTACTTTGTGGCAAAAAAAATTAAGTAACAATTTGCCTTTATCTGTAAGCAATATGAATCAAGCTATTGGTGGTTGCATCTTTCATTTATTAATAATTATTTTTTTTGTTGATCCCTATATTGATTTCTCACAAACATTTATTATCGCAATGAGTCATCAAATATTTTTGGTATCATTTGGTGCATTTACAATATTGATGTATTTAATAAAAAATAACTCAGCAAGCAAAACAGTTTCTATATTTTTTTTAATTCCAGCAACCTCTGCTTTTATGGCATGGCTTTTTTTAAATGAAAGTTTAACTAGATTGGATCTAATTGGATTTCTAATTACTTCTACAGGTGTTTATATTGCAACAAGAGATTGAAAATTGAGCTTATATAGACTCATAGCCAAACTCTAGAGATGCATCTGTGATAGAATTATATAAAGATTCTCCAAAACTTCTTAGAGCAAATAACCTTACTTTATTTGGATTTTCACCCAACCTATCTACAATGAGAGCTATTCCATTATAAGTTGAGTTAATTGATTTATTTTTATCTAATATATTAAAATTAAACGGACATCCTTTTTTTAAAACTTCCATCGTATCATTTCCTTCGATTTCAATAATAGCTCTTGAATGAGATAAATCTGTTACAGCAAAGTCTGTATCTTTAAATTTATCCACCACATTTTTTATTAAATCTTTTTTTGTTGAAACTAAAAGCCAGTTTTTTGGTCCATTCCACATAATTCTTGTAGTTTCATTAAATACCACAGTTAAAGTTTCATTTTTTAATTTTAAACCATCAATATCAATACTCTCAAATGAAACTGAGGAATTTTTGTATTGTACTATTTGAACGATTAGTAAATTTTTAATTTCAGCTATTTTAAGTATATCATTTCTATTTTTACCTTCATAATCTCCAAATTGACCTTTTACATGAACATTTGATAAAGCTGAAATTAACGTCATGATCTAACTCTTTCACCTTTTGGGTCTACGTAATGTGATGAAACTATTTCAACTGGTATTACTTTATTTTTAAGTGGTGACATTGCAAAAAGCTTTTGACCTATCATATTTTTTCCATCTTTTAAAATTGCTAATGAAAACGGATTATCATATTCAACACTCCAACATGATGCAGAGATATGACCCAACTTTGGATTTGGCAATGGTGCTTTATCATCTTTAACTAAGTGAGAGCCTTCTGGTATACTTGTTTGTTTGTCTAGTGGAACTACCCCCACTATTCTCTGTCTATCTTCAGCTATAAATGCAGATCGTTCTAATGATCTTTTTCCAATAAAATCTTTCTTTTTACTTACAAGACCTTCTAAGGCGTTATCGAATGGAATTGTTCTACCATCAAGTTCTGATCCAGCAACATGTCCCATTTCAATTCTAAGAGTTGATAATGCTTCTGTTCCATATGGTTGAATATTAAATTCTTCACCAACTTCAATTATTTTTTCCCACATGAAATTTCCATAATCAGACTCAACATTTACTTCATAAGCAAGCTCGCCTGAAAACGAAATTCTAAATATTCTTGCTTTAACACCAAATAAATCTCCCTCCATATAGCCCATAAAAGGTAAGCCTTCATTTGATACATCAGAATTTGGAAATAATTTTTGTAATAAATCTCGAGATTTTGGTCCAGCGATAGCTGCTCCAGCCCATTGTTCTGTGGTTGAAACCACATTCACATTTAATTCAGGCCAAACTAATTGCAAATAATATTCTAAATGAGAGAGAACGTTTGCTGCTTGAGCTGTAGTAGTAGTCATATGATAATGATTTTCTGAAATTCTTGTGGTTGTTCCATCGTCCATGACAATTCCATCTTCTCTTAACATTACACCGTATCTTGCTTTACCAACTGGTAGCTTAAGCCAAGCGTTAGTATAAACTCTGTTTAATAACTCTGCTGCATCAGGACCTTTGACATCAATTTTTCCTAAAGTTGTTACGTCACACACCCCAACATTCGTTCTTACATTTTTAGCCTCTCTTTTAGAGGCCTCAAATAAATTTTCATTTCCTTTTTTATAATATCTTGGTCTTAACCAAACACCCGCATCAACAAAAACCGAATTATTTTTTTCATGCCATTCATGCATTGGTGATTTTCTGGTTGGTTTTGAATGTTTTCCAACTTCCCTTCCAACAATTGCTCCAATAGAAACTGGAGTATATGGAGGTCTAAAAGTTGTATGACCTACTGCAGGAACAACTTTATTTTCAATTTCAGATACTAATTGCAATCCATTTAAATTGCTTGTTTTTCCTTGGTCTGTTGCCATTCCTAGAGTTGTGTATCTTTTAACGTGTTCAATTGATCGATACCCTTCTCTTAAAGCTATTTCTACATCAGATACCGCTACATCATTTTGAAAATCTAAAAATCTTTTATAATTTTTACCTTTTGGCAACGGAACACACCAAAACTTATCATGTTGAGAAGATTTCTTCTCAACAACATTTGGAATAGCTACCTCATTATCATTTTCAGTAATTTTTTTTGATAAGTCACTTCCCGCTTTAAATGAAGTTTTTAATGTTTCATCAAGTGAAAATACTCCATTAGCTGCTCCTAAAGTGACTTCATTTTGTTTTGATTGACCTGGGACAAAAGCGTCAATTTCCTCTTTAAACTTTGTTTTATTTCCTGATTGAGATGCTAAATGAATTGTTGGCGTCCAAAAACCAGAAACACAAATACAATCACATTTTAAATTTTCTATTTCACCGAGTTGTTTTTTGTCCTCTGAAATACTAGCAATATCTGCGGATTTTACTTTTTTATATCCTTGTGCCGCAACCACAACATAAGAATTTTTAATTTTAATTCCTAAATTTTTTGCTTCATCAATTATTTCTGACTCAGGTTTTTTTCTGGTATCTAAAACGATAGGGTCTACACCATGTTTTTTAAATTCAATTGCTGTTTCGTATCCACTGTCATTATTTGTAAACACCAACGGTTTTTTTCCAACTAAAACACCATATACTTTTAAATATTCTTTAGCAGCTGAAGAAAGCATTACTCCTGGTGTATCATTATTTCCAAAAACTATTGGTCTTTCAATTGATCCTGAAGAAATCAATACTTCTTTAGCACGAATGTACCATAGCCTCTTATTTGGGTGATATTTTTTAGTTGCTGGTAAATGATCACTGACTTTTTCAGACATAACAAGCATATTGTGATCATAGTATCCAAAAATCTGGGATCTATTTTTAACAACAACATTTGGCATTGTTTTTAGCTCAGCAATTATCCCCTCAGCCCAATCTTTTCCAGATTGATTGCCAATATTGACATCACTAGTTAATAAAGATCCACCAAATCTTGGTTTATCCTCAGCTAAAATTACTTTAGCTCCATTTTTTGCTGCAGCATATGCGCTAGCTAATCCCGAAGGTCCTGAACCTGCAATTAATAAATCACAGTATTCGTATTTATGTTCATACCTTTCTTTGTCATGTTTAGTTGAAGCTACACCTAAACCAGCTGCTTTTCGAATAAATGGTTCATAAATTCGATACCAAAAACTTTTTGGCCACATAAAAGTTTTGTAATAAAAACCTGCTGGTAAAAAAATTTTTAAAAAATTATTAATTGCACCTATATCAAAATTAACACTTGGCCAACAATTAACACTTTTTGCTTCTAAACCTTCAAAAAGTTCCTGCTCAGTAGCTTTAATATTAGGCTCTGTTTCACCATTTCTATATAGTTGAACCATCGCATAAGGTTCATCTACCCCTGCTCCAAAGAAACCTCTAGGTCTGTGATATTTAAAACTTCTTCCTACTAAATGAACTCCATTTGCTAATAAAGCTGAGGCTAATGTGTCACCCTCGTAACCTAAGTAAGTTTTTCCATTAAATTTAAAAGATAATTTTCTATCTTTATTTATTAATCCCCCATTTTCAATTCTAAAAGCTTGAGTCATTAAGCAACTTCCTCATCAGCTTTAAAGGTTCTGAAAATTTCATGGGTTCCGGTATCTCTCTCAACCTTTATCCATTGTCTACATCCAGAAATATGTTGCCATAGCTCTAAATGCTTTCCTCTTAAACTTTTTCTATTATAAACAAAATTATCCCATTCTTGATCAGAAACTTCTTTATTGAGTTCTGGTCTTTTAACGCTTGCATCACCACCATATGAAAATTCATTTTGAGATCTCATTCCACAGTGTGGGCAATTTATGTAAAGCATTTACGATATCCAGGTTTTTGTTCCAAGTCCCTTTTCATCAATAAGATGGCCAGTATTAAATCTATTTAAGCTATAACCAGCATTTAATTCATGCACTCTATCTTGAGCAATAGTATGAGCAAATGTCCAACCCGATGCAGGTGTAGCTTTAAATCCTCCATAGCACCATCCACAATTCAAATACAAACCACCTATGTGTGTTTTATCGATAATAGGTGAACCATCCATTGACATATCCATAATACCACCCCACGTTCTAAGCATTTTTAATTTACTCAAAAATGGCATCATGGCTATACCTTCAGTTAATACATGTTGTAATGTTGGTAAGTTTCCTCTTTGAGCATAACTATTATAACCATCAAGATCACCGCCCATTACCATCTCGCCTTTGTCAGATTGACTTACATAAAAGTGTCCTGCACCAAACGTAACTACATTATCTAAAACTGGTTTAACTGGCTCAGAAACACATGCTTGGAGTAAATGAGTTTCAATTGGTAATGTCATATTTAATTTTTCTGCTAAAATATTTGTGCTACCCGCAACGCAAATACCAACTTTTTTTGCTTTGATATTTCCTCGTGAAGTTCTTATTCCTTTTATTTTTCCAGCAGAAACATCGAAACCTATCACCTCACAATTTTGAATTATATCTACCCCCATTGAATCTGCCTGACGTGCATAACCCCATGCAACAGCATCATGTCTTGCTGTGCCCGCACTTGGTTGCATCAAACCACCAAAAATTGGAAATCTTACGTTTTCAGAAAAATCAGCCATTGGAATAATTTCTTTAACTTGCTCTCTATTTAAAAGAACAGCATCGATTCCATTTAATCTCATAGAATTTCCTCTTCTCGCGTATGCATTCATTTGTGCATCTGAATGCGCAAGATTAATTATTCCTCTTGGAGAAAACATTACATTGTAATTCAGATCCTGACTCATCTTTCTCCATAAATCCATTCCAAACTCACTGAACAAACTATTTTCGTCATGCATGTAATTGGATCTAATAATTGTAGTATTACGCCCTACGTTTCCACCACCGATCCATCCTTTTTCTATAATTGCAACATTTGTAATATTATGTTCTTTAGCAAGATAATAAGCTGTAGCTAAGCCATGGCCTCCACCACCTATAATTACAACATCATATTCCTCTTTAGGTGTTGGATCTTTCCAAGCCAAATCCCAATTTTCATGGTTTGAAAAAGCTTTTTTAACAAGGTTAAATATAGAATATTTTTGCATCAATTAATTTTATAACAATCAATTTAAATAGTGCTTATTTTTTTTATATATATTTTTTAGAAGTTTCCAAATATCTCAAAAAAGGATAAGAAGTCACAGATAAAAAACTTTTAATTTATTTGGATTATTTATGGCCGAAGTAAAATCTGACATTCAAATTGCTCGAGAGGCTAAGATGCAACCAATAAAAGATATACTTTCTAAGGTTGGAGTACCGGATGAAAATTTTGCTTTTAGTCCAATGGGTAGACACATAGCCAAAATAAATTTGGAATATTTAAATACTCTTAAAGAAGAGAATGGCAAATTAATTTTAGTTACTGCAATTACTCCCACTCCAGCTGGTGAAGGTAAAACTACAACTTCTGTTGGTCTAAATGATGGTTTAAATAAAATTGGAAAAAAATCTATTGTTTGTTTAAGGGAACCAAGTCTTGGTCCATCATTTGGAATGAAGGGTGGAGCTGCTGGTGGTGGTTATGCCCAAGTAGTACCAATGGAACAAATCAATCTTCATTTTACAGGTGACTTTCATGCTATTACATCTGCTCATAATTTATTATCTGCATTAATTGATAATCATATCTATTGGGGCAACAAACTTAACATTGATGTTAGAAGAGTTGTTTGGAGAAGGGTAATGGATATGAATGATAGATCGTTAAGATCTATTATTGTTGATCTAGGAGGAGTAGCTAATGGTTACCCAAGGCAAGATAGTTTCGATATTACAGTTGCATCTGAGCTTATGGCTATTTTTTGTTTAGCAACAGACTTAAAAGATTTAGAAAACAGAATTGGAAATATTACAATTGGTTATACTAGAGATAAGCAATCAATTTATGCAAAAGATTTAAATGCACAAGGCCCGATGACTGTTTTGCTTAAGGAAGCAATAAGACCCAATATAACTCAAACTCTAGAAAACAATCCTGCAATAATTCATGGTGGCCCTTTTGCAAATATTGCTCATGGATGTAATTCAGTTATTGCAACTAAAGCTGGACTTAAATTAGCTGACTACGTTGTAACAGAGGCAGGATTCGGAGCTGATTTGGGAGCTGAAAAATTTCTGGATATTAAGTGTAGAAAATCTGGTCTAAAACCAGATTGTGTTGTCATTGTTGCAACCATAAGAGCACTGAAAATGCATGGAGGTGTTGCTAAAGAAGATTTAAAAAAAGAAAATGTATCAGCACTAAAAGAGGGAATGGTAAATTTACGTAGACATATAAATAACATTCGAAAATTTGGATTACCTGTTACTGTTGCGGTTAATCATTTTATTACTGATACAGAAGATGAAATGAAAACATTGTTAGATTTTTGTGAAACTCAAGGAGTGAAAGCTTCTAAATGTACTCATTGGTCAAATGGAAGTGAGGGAACTGTTGAACTAGCTAAAAATGTTACAGAAATTTGTGAAGATAAAAAAGACACATTTAAATTTTTATATGATGATGATCTTCCATTATTCAAAAAAATAGAAAAAATCGCACAAGAAATTTATAGCGCCTCTGAAGTGGTAGCAGATACAAAAGTTAGACAACAATTAAAAGATTTTGAAGAAAATGGTTATGGTAAGTTACCTGTTTGTATTGCAAAAACTCAATACAGTTTTTCAACAGATCCAAATTTAAAAGGTGCACCTACAGGTCATGTTTTGCCTGTAAGAGAGGTAAGACTTTCTTCAGGTGCTGAATTTATAGTTGTTGTGTGTGGAGAAATTATGACAATGCCAGGTCTTCCAAGAGTTCCTGCAGCCGACTCAATAAAATTAAATGACAAGGGTGAAATAGAAGGTTTATTCTAAATTTAAATAGTCTAACCAGTTCTCCAATTCTCTCATTCTAGAAACTTTATCTAATTTATTGTTTTCAGTTTCTATGTGTTTAATGTGATTATATATCTCATTCTCATCTTTAAAAGCACCTTTTTCTAAAAGTCTCTTTTTTCTGAAAATAATCAAATTAATCATTTTATTATAAGTAATCTCAGGGTGATATTGAAGTCCCCATATATTACAATTACCAACTTTGAAATTTATTCCTTGAACATTATTTATTGAGTTTGAGGCTAATAGAATTGAATTTTCTGGCATTGTAACTACTTCATCAAAATTAAATGCTGGTGTATTGAATTTTTGATCTTTATTTTTATAGAGTGGATGATTTAATCCAATTTTATTAATTTCTATATTTGAGGCAATCCCTCGATGAGATCCTTTTGTCGCTTTTTTTACCTCCCCTCCTGCTGCGGTCACAGCTACTTGCATACCCCAACATATTGCTAAAATTTTTTTAATTTTTTTCTGACACTCTTTCATAAATTCAATTTGTCTTTTTATTTCTGGGGTATTGTTATAAATATTTAAACTACTTCCGCCCCAAATAAGGCCATCGTAGCTTTCGAGTACATCAATATTTTTATCGATGTTTTCATCTGATGAAGGATTAACTACGTGGGTTTCTAACTTATCAGTGAAATAAGCCAAACTATCTTTAAGACTTTCTGTATGTGTTTGAATTCCAGCCTCAGAAAAACTTTGATTTTCTTCTCGCAAGTTTCCTTCTACTATCAATATTTTTTTCATTAAAATAATTCTCCAGAAATGCTTTTTATATACATTTCTTTTAAATCATTTTGACTTAATTTCTTAGGATTTCCTCCTGTAGATGGATCTTCAAATGCCATTAAAGAAAGTTCATCTAAATCAATATTATTACAATCCATCACATCTGATAATTTGTGTGGAATATTTAAATTTTTTCTTAATTCCAAAATCCAATTTAAAAAACTATCAAAATTTTTATTTAAATTAAGATAATCACAAATCGATATTATTTTATTTTCGATTGAAGGTTTATTAAATGTTAAAACATAAGGCATAAATATTGCGTTTGATAAGCCGTGATGAACATTGAATTTACCGTTTACAGGATGGCTCAATGAGTGAATTGCTCCCAGTCCCTTCTGGAATGCAGTCGAACCCATTGAAGCAGCTGAAAGTAAATCCATTCTAGCATTAACATCTTTTCCATTTATAAATGCTTTAATTAATGAATTTTTAATTAATTTCATTCCTTCTATTGCCATACCATCAGCCATTGGATGATATCCTGGTGCACAAAACGCTTCTAAATTGTGTGCAAGTGCATCCATTCCTGTTGCTGCTGTTAATCTTGGAGATAAATCTAATGTAAGTAAAGGATCTAAAATAACAATCGAAGGTAACATTTTTGGGTGAAAAATAATTTTTTTTGCACCTGTTTCTTTATTTATAATTGCAGATGCTCTACCTGTTTCAGATCCTGTTCCAGCAGTGGTTGGAACTGCAATAATTTTTGAAATTTTAGAACTATCAGCTCTTGTCCAGTAATCACCAATATCTTCGAAATCCCATAATGGTCGAGATTGATTACACATAAATGCTATAGCTTTACCAACATCTAAACCACTTCCGCCTCCTAAAGCTATTACGCCATCACAGTCCGAGGTATTATAAACTTTAACACCTTCCTCTACATTTTCTCCAATTGGATTTCCCGTAAAATTAGAAAAGGTAGCTAAATTTTCAAAACTTTTTTTTAATCTTAATATTATATTTTTTGTTAAATCTAAGGTAATTAAATCCTTGTCTGTTACAAATAATGGATTTGAAATATTTAACTCTTTACAGGCTAAGGATAAATCTTCAATTCTATTTTCTCCTATCCACATAGTGGTTGGATAATTCCAATTAATACCCATAACAAAATATAATTTTATTTTTTTAAAAATTGTTAGTAAGATATATTTATAAATTTATTAATGATAGGAAAAATTCTATGTCAAAAGTAGCAATCATTGGAGCTGGTCCATGTGGACTTTCAATTTTAAGAGCATTTGAACATTTAGAAAAAAAAGGAGAAAAAATTCCTGAAATAGTTTGCTTTGAAAAACAAGAAAGTTGGGGTGGTTTATGGAACTACAACTGGAGAACTGGTTCAGATCAATATGGGGATCCTGTACCTAACAGTATGTACAGATACTTATGGTCTAATGGACCGAAAGAGTGTTTAGAATTTGCTGATTATTCTTTTGATGAACATTTTGGAAAGCCAATTCCCTCTTTCCCTCCAAGAGAAGTGCTGCAAGATTATATTTTAGGAAGAGTGAGCAAAGGAAATATAAAAAGTAAGATTAAATTTAGTACAAGAGTTACAAATACTGTTTACAAAAATGATAAGTTTGAAATTAGCTACCAAGATAAAGTTAATAATAAAATTTTAAATGATACGTTTGATTATATGGTAGTCTCTACAGGTCATTTTTCTGTACCTTTTATTCCTGAATACGAAGGAATGAATTCTTTCCCAGGAAGAATAATGCACTCACATGATTTTAGAGATGCAGAAGAGTTCAGAGGAAAAGATGTGATTGTTTTGGGAAGCAGCTATTCAGCTGAAGATGTAGCCCTACAATGTAATAAATATGGTGCTAAAAGTGTAACAATTGGTTACAGACATAACCCAATGGGCTTTAAATGGCCAAAAGGCATGAAAGAAGTTCATTACTTAGATAAGTTAGATGGAAAAAAAGCTATATTTAAAGACGGAACAGAACAAAATGCCGATGTAGTGATCTTGTGTACTGGATATCTTCATCATTTCCCATTTTTAGATGAAAGTTTAAAATTAAAAACACATAACAGATTATATCCACCAAAACTTTACAAAGGA
>CABZHY010000016.1 GCA_902525565.1 uncultured Pelagibacteraceae bacterium | reverse complement strand
TTTCTATAATCTGCATCAGTTAATCTTGGCTTTGGAGCAGACTCATGTCTCATGTTAGGATCTTGATTGTAATAATCTTTAAGTAGTGGTCGATAACATAAGTATTCGAACCAACGACATCTATAACTCATTGTGGCCTCTAAGATCTCATTGCCCACTGTTAACAAAACATCTCTTGGAGGCATGCAGCCAAACATTGTTTCTGCTTCCCAATCAGGCGTGGAAGTTTTTTGATTAAAATCTATAGGTGTTGGTCGATCAACTTTAATGCCTCTTTTTTGAAGCATGCTTGAAAAATCATCTAAAAGTTGATTTGCTTTATCTACAGTATCTTTTGTTCTTGGTCCAAACTGACCTCGCATATCGCTGTCTTCTGGAACTTTTGCGTCTAATGCTGGTTCAGGTGCAGGTATACACGTCCCATCTGCTCTACCAACAATTACATGTTTTAATGGATCCCACTCGTTCCAACTATTAACAATAGTTTTATTCTCGCTCATAAAGATTAGTTTTTTATAATATTATGCTCAGGGCCGAAAGGAAATTTTGTAATATTTTCTGTTCCATCTTTACCAATCACTAAAATATCGTGTTCTCTATATCCTCCAGCACCAGGATTACCTTCTGGTATCATGATCATTGGCTCCATCGAAACAACCATGTTCTCTTCTAACACCGTATCAATATCTTCTCTTAATTCTAATCCAGCCTCTCTTCCATAAAAATGTGAAAGCATACCAAATGAATGTCCATAACCAAAAGTTCGATACTGAAGATAACCAAGCTCAGCAAATAATTCATTTAGTTCGTGACAAATATCAGAACATTTGACACCTGGTTTAATCAATTCTAATCCTCGCTTATGCACTTTTACATTTGCTTCCCATGCTTTAAGTGAAGCATCATTAGCATGATCTAAAAATAAAGTTCGCTCCAATGCAGTGTAGTAACCTGAGATCATTGGAAAAGTATTTAAAGATAAAATATCTCCTTTAACTAATTTTCTACTAGTTTTTGGATTGTGAGCTCCATCTGTATTGATACCAGATTGAAACCATACCCAAGTATCCATGTACTCTGCACTTGGATAACTTTTAACAATCTCTCTTTCCATTCTATCTCTTGCTGCAATTGCTACCTCGATCTCTGTATTATCTTCTCTAATATTTTTAACGATTTCTTCACCACCAATGTCTGCAATTCTTGCGCCATTTTTGATGATCTCAATTTCTTCATTCGATTTAATCATTCTAAGTTTCATTAGATCTTTTGAAACATCACTAAAAACAGAGAAAGTAAAAATAGAACCTATTTTTTCTCGCATATCTAACGTGACATGATCATTTTCTATTCCAATATTTTTTGGAGGTTCATCTCTTCCAATAATTGAAACAATGGCTCTTAAAAAATTATCCCTTTTCCAATCAGTATAAATAACGTTATCACAATGAGATCTACGCCAAGGTTGACTTGCATCAATATTAGCTGAAATTGTTGAAATTTTACTTTGAGTTATCACACATCCGTATGGTCTACCAAAAGAACAATAAATAAAACCTGTGTAATATGCAACGTTATGCATTGAGGTTAAGATAACCATATTAAGACCATTTTGGTCCATCACTGATCTAAGTTTACTTACTCGATCGTTATATTCTTTATCAGTAAATGGTAATTTTACTTTTTCACCGTTTTTAAGTTCAAAAAAATCTGGTCGTTCCATATTAATTTAATGCAATATATCTTTTGTTCCATCTCATTATTAAACTGTAATAAAATATAGATACAAAAAGAAAAAAACCACCGATTATAGTATTTGTGGATGGAACTTCATTAATACCAAATAATGGTAACCAAACCCAAAAAATTCCACCTACAACTTCAGTTAAAGATAATAAAGTCAATTCTGCCGCTGGTATCGCTTTAGATCCAATTGAATATAAAATTAAACCAAAACAAACTAGTGTTCCATGTAAAGAAAATAAAGCCCCGTTATAACTAGATGAAAAGAAAACTAAGTTGTTTGATAAGATCATAATTGTTGCAAAAACAAAACAAAAGAAACCTGCAAAAGCTACAGTTGTGAATTTTGGTGTTTCTTTTCTCCATCTTAGAGTTACAGAAAAAACTGAGAAACCAATTGAAGAAGTTAAACCAAATACAAAACCAATTAACGATTTTTCACCAGTGTTTCCCAATGCCATAATGATGATACCAATTGTTGCAATAATTATTGATATCCACACATTGAGTGAAATTTTTTCTCTTAAAAATAAAAATGCCAATAATGCAGTAAAAAAAGGCATCGCTGCTAAACAAAGCAAAGTAACTGCAGCACTAGTATTTGTAATTGAATAAATAAATGTAATCATAGCAATCCCCAAACCAGATCCACCAATTACTCCAGATAAACCTATTTTATAATAGTTTCTGTAAAAATTTTTTCCTTCCTCAAAAAATAAATAAAGATTTAACAGAATGAAAATTGTTAAACCTCTACCAAAAATATACTGCCAAGGTACCAATTGAGGATTATCCATGTATCGAACTACTAATGGTCCAAATGACCATAGTAGACCAGCAAAAAGTACTACGGGAATTGCTATTCTTGGATTTCTCAACACTAACATATTGAGAAATCTAATTGTAAATAGAATTTTCTACAACAAAAATACGTTTCTAAACTAGATTTTGATTTGAAAGGTTGGGGAAAAAACAATCAACGATATCTCCTTTTTTAAATTTTGATTTACCTGCTGGCAACAAAACCCAAATATTTGATTTTACAAATGATTTAATTCTAAAAGACTCTTGACCTTTTAAAATTTCAACATTTATTTTTCCATTTTTAGTTGTGCTTAATTGGCTCTTAACAAATCTTGTAAAATTTTTTTTTTTATTAAAATCATTCTTCAAAATTGCTTTAATTGATTTCTCCTCTAGTAATCCTAAAGCATTTAAAATATATGGAATTACAAAAAATCTAAAACATGCGGCTGAAGAAATTGGGTTTCCAGGAAGTCCAAATATTGCCTTTTCTTTTCCTTTAATTTTTGCAAACATTATTGGTTTTCCGGGCCTTATTGCAGCACTTTTAAAATAGCTTGATAACTTAAATTTTTTAACAACATCAGGTATAAAATCAAATTTTCCTGCAGACACTGCGCCTGAAGTAATAATAATATCATCCTTAGATTTAATTAATTTATTTATTTTTTGTTTAAAAATATTTTGATGATTATCTCTTAATATACTCCCACTTTTAAAATTAAATAAAAAATTTTGATTTAAGTTTTTTATATAGTGTGTGTTGGAATTTCTTACCATCCAATTTGGAATATTATCTTTGTCTGATATTTCGTTTCCTGTTGAAAAAAATAATATATTGATTTTTCTTTTTACTCTAATTTGTTTTATTCCTAGACTTTTAAAAGCTAAAATATGGTTTGGTTGAACAATTGTATTTTTTTTAATTACAATCTCACCTTTTTTAAAATCTGAACCAGCAAACCTTACATGGTTATATTTTTTTATTTTTTGATCAATTAAAATATATTTTTTATTTTTTTTATTCGGGTAAAAATTAATTTGCTCAATAGGAATAATTGTATCAAACCCTTTTGGAATTATCCCTCCAGTCATTATCTCTATTGCATAAAATTTTTTAATTTTTTTCTTTAATGGTTTAGAACCAGCAGCGATTGAGCCAATTATCTTGAATTGTTTTCGGGAATTTTTTTTAATCTGATTTGTATCTTTTGAATTAATCGCATATCCATCAAAAGCAGCATTATCTCCTGTTGGATAATTTATATTAGAATATACATTGCTAGAAACAACTCTATTTAAAGAATTAACACTATTAATTATCTCATCCTTAATTTTAATTTTTGCTTTTTTTAATATTTTCTTTGATCGTTCGTAACTAATCATTTCAATTTTTCTTTAGCTTTTTCTAAATCTTCTTTAGTATTTATATTAAAGAATGGATCATTGTTTGGAAACTCCATATTGATTATTTTAACCCCAACATTATTTGCCCATAACTCTACTTTTCTTTCTCCATCATTTAAGTCTTTTTCTAACCTATCTAGTAATTTTATTGACCATAAGCCAAAAATATTATGTCTCGTATTATTCGATTTAATAAAAAATAAATCACTATCTTTGAAATTAATATTTTTAATGAAATCTTTTAGTATTTGTTTCTTAAAAAAAGGAGTATCCACAGGGAAGGTTGCTATCCACTGGTAATCTCTTTTATTTGTTTTGATCCATTTCATGGCAGATAGAACCCCACATAGAGGACCAAGTCCTTTTTTATAGTCTTCAATTTTAGTTATTTTTTCTGAACTTTGAAAATTTATCGAATTATTTGAGACAATCAAAATCTCTTTAAATTGATCAATTATTTCGGATAATACGTAATCTATTAATAGCTTGTTTGCTAAAGATACTTGTGATTTATCTTGACCAAATCTTTGTGACTTTCCGCCTGCTAGCACTGTGCCTAAAATATTGTTATGCTCCATTTATCAAAATATAAAACATTCAAACTTTAATTAAAGAAATTAAATGGATTTAAGAATTTTAGAAATTGCCTCACATACAGAAAACAACAAAGTTCTTGAAAACTACACTCATAAAACTAAACACAAAAATCCATTATGTGGAGATGAAATGGAAATAAGCTTAATTGTTAAGGATGAAGTTGTAAAAGACATGGCTTATCAGTGCAAATCATGTGTTTATTGTCAGGCTTCAGTTAGTTTACTATCAAGAAAAATAAAGGAAAAAAAGATAGAGGAAATTAAAGGATTTATTGAAATTGGAGAGCAATTGTTTGATGATGTTAAAATAACTTTAGAGAAACATTGGAAAGATTTTATGGAAATTTTTGATAAAAAAAACCTCTCTAGGAAAGAATGTTTGTTATTACCTTTAAGAACAATTGCAAAAGCTTTAAAAATTTAAATGATTAATATTTCAAAACCTATTTTGCAGAAAGCATTAATTGCTGGATTTTTTTCAGCATTCACAATTGGTGTGTTAACAGTGCTTACTTACAAAAGTACTCTTGGCTATTTTATAGCAGGGTCTTTTGGATCTTCCATGGTTTTGTTATTTGGTTTTCCTGAAAGCCCATTTGCTCAACCAAAAAATGTTTTTTTTGGACATCTGGTAACAGCTCTAGTTGGTGTGATTTTTGTTCATTTTATTCCACTACCTATTTATATCAATATTGCAGCTGCAGTTGGTATCGGAGTATTTTTAATGATATTATTGAATGTTGTCCATCCACCAGCTGGAGGAAATCCTATAATGGTAATTATAGGTAGTGCCTCTTACGACTATCTAATTAATCCAATAATTTTTGGGTGTATTATTATTCTATTATTGGCAATAATTGTTAACAAATATCTTTTGAAAAAAAATTATCCTTTAAAATAATTTAATGAATTCAAAATATAAAGTTACAAAATTTTCTTCAAAAAATTTTAGTGAGACTGAAGATTTAATATCCATTGAAGAGCCTCTTGAAATTTCTCTAAAATATAAATCAGAGGATAAATGGATTAATCAAAATTTATCTATCACAATGAGAACACCAGGTCATGATGAAGACTTGGTAACAGGTTTTTTGTTTAATGAACAAATTATTACATCTTTAGAAGATATTGCTTCTGTTGAAAGTTATGGTAAAAAAGTTGGCCAATACAATATCCAAAATAAAATCTTAGCAACTTTAATAAATTCAGAAAATGTTAATATAGCAAAAATAAAAAGAGATTTTTTAACTAATTCTTCCTGTGGTGTATGTGGAAAATCTTCATTAGATGCACTTGAGATTGTAAAAAAAAATAAAACTCACACTTCTGAACCAAAAATTTCAAAAGATATTATAGTTCAATCTCCTGATACTTTACGAGAAGCTCAATCAGAGTTCAGTAAAACAGGTGGTATTCATGCAAGTGGTCTCTTTAATTCTAGTGGGGAACTGATAGATTTAAGAGAAGATGTAGGAAGACACAATGCTTTAGATAAGCTTATTGGTTGCACTTTAAAAAATGGTAAACTTGATCCAAAATCTCAATTTATCACATGCTCCGGAAGACTTAATTTTGAGCTGGTTCAAAAGGTTTTAATGACAGATGTTGGTATAATGATTGGTGTTGGTGCGCCAACGAGTCTTGCTATAGATTTAGCGAATAAATTTGACATTACCCTCATAGGTTTCGTAAAGAGGGATAGTTTTAATATTTACACAAATAACAAAAAAGTTATTGTGAAATAAATAATAAAGAAAAGGGTATTTGTGTCAAAAAACATAAGTAATTTATCTGGTAGAATTGGCTTAAAAGACAATTTATTTAAGCAAATTTCAGAAAATACATTAAGCGAAAAACCACAGGATATTAAGGAAATTGCTAAAAAACATAACCTTGGGGTTTCAACACTTCATGGAGCTGAGTCATTTTATGAATTTTTAAGACCATCTCATAGAGAAAAGAAAGCTTTTGTTTGTAATGGTAGTGCATGTATGTGTGCTGGCACACAAGAGAAGTTAAAAGATACTTTAAAAGAAAAACTTGGTGACGATAAAGTTGGAGAAATGTTTTGCTTAGGACATTGTTATGAAAACCATGCATTCCATTATGATGGAGAAAATTATGCTGGGAAGGATATAGAAAAAATTGACCAAATAATTAAAGGTGAAGAGATTAAACAAGAGAAATTTTTCTCAAAAAGTTTTGCGACAACAAGTTTCTTAATGGATGATAAACTTTCATCAACTGACCAATTTAAAGATCAATTAAATAAATTTTTAAAAACTGAAAAAAAAGAAATTGTTAAATCACTCTTAGATTCTAATTTAACTGGTAGAGGTGGTGCGGGATTTCCCACAGGAATGAAGTGGGATTTTTGTAGTAAAGCTAAAGGAGAAAAAAAGTATGTAATCTGTAACGCAGATGAAGGTGACTCTGGTGCTTTTTCAGATAGATATTTATTAGAAGATCAGCCTCTAAAAGTTATTTTTGGAATGGTAATGTGTGGATTTGTAATTGGAAGCGATGAAGGAGTTTTATATATTCGTGGAGAATATCCAAAATCTATTGAAGCTATCAATGGAAGTATCAATGAACTTAAAAAGTTAGGTCTTCTAGGTGAAAATATTTTGGGAACTGATTTTTCATTCGATCTTGGAATTTGTATCGGACAAGGTGCATACATTTGTGGAGAAGAAACAGCTTTGATTGCATCTATTGAAGGAAGAAGAGCAGAAGTTGATGTTAGACCCCCTTTTCCTGTTACAGAAGGATTATATAAAAAACCAACTGTTGTTAACAATGTTGAAACTTTAGCAGCTGCTACAGGAATTTTAATAAATGGTTCTGAAAAATTTTCATCTGTAGGAAATAAAAAATCTGCAGGTACTAAATTGGTTTGTTTGGATAGTTTCTTTAACAACCCAGGTGTTTATGAAATTGATATGGGAACTCCAATGAAAAAAATATTTAATGAAATTGGTGGAGGATACAAAGAACCATTAAAAGCTTTTCAAATTGGTGGGCCACTTGGTGGTGTGGTTCCATTAAGTGAAATAGAAAATCTTAATTTAGATTTTCAGGAGTTTACTGCAAAAGGTTTCATGTTAGGTCATGCTAGTGTGGTGAGTATTCCTAAAGATTTTTCTATGGCAGAATACATTCATCATCTATTTGAATTTTCTGCTGAAGAATCATGTGGAAAATGTTTCCCTGGAAGACTTGGATCTTACAGAGGTAAAGAAATGTTTGACCAAGCTAAAAAGAAAACTGCAAAAATACCTTTGAAATTGCTTGAAGAATTGCTTGTTACAATGAAAAAAGGTTGTTTATGCGCTTTATGCGGAGCTATTCCCACTCCTATTCAAAACATCCTAAAATACTTTGGGGATGAAATGAAAAATGATATGGTTAAAGATAATTAATGAGTTCAGAGAAAAGAAAAATTGCTTATATTGACGGAAAACCGTATGAAATCGGTCCAAATCACTCGTCTATTTTAAAATTTGTAAAAAGTTATGTAGGTGAAAAAAAGGTTCCTACTTTATGTGATGATCCTAATTTAGCACCTTATGGAGCTTGTAGAGTGTGTTCGGTCGAAGTTGCTTTAGAAAAAGATGGCCCTACAAGAGTAGTAGCTTCTTGCCATACTCCAGTTGCTGAAAATCAACACATATTTACATCAAATGAATCTTTGAAGGATCTTAGAAAAAATATTGTTGAATTAGTATTAACAGATCACCCAATGGAATGTGATACTTGTGAGGTAAATAATAATTGTGAATTACAAACAGTAGCAAACGATTTAGGGGTATCTGATCACAGATATAACAGTCCAAAACAACATAAAGGAATTCCAAGAGATACATCTCATGATTACATGAGAATGAATTTAGACAATTGTATAAATTGTGGAAGATGTGTCAGAGCTTGTGATGAAATTCAAGGTTCATTCGTTTTAACAATGAGTGGAAGAGGATTTGAGTCAAGAATAACAACTGATAACGATATGATGTTTGGAGATAGTTCGTGTGTTTCTTGTGGTGCTTGCGCTCACACTTGTCCAACAGATGCTATCTCAGATGTTTTTCAATCAAAGTCTGCTGCAGTAGATAAAAAAGTTAGAACAACATGTTCGTACTGTGGTGTTGGTTGTAATTTAGAGGCTTCAATTAAAGATGATAAGGTTGTGGCTATTGATACTCCAAAACAAACAGAAGTTAACGCTGGACATACGTGTATTAAAGGAAGATATGCGTTTAGTTTTTATGATCATCCAGACAGATTAAAAACACCTTTAATTAAAAGAAATGGAAAATTTGAAGAAGCTTCTTGGGATGAAGCTTATGATTTTATCAAAAAGGAAATGAACAGAATTACAAAAGATAATGGTCCAGATGCCTTTGCTGGAATTTCCTCTGCGAGATGTACGAACGAAGAAAATTATGTTTTCCAAAAAATGATTAGAGCTGCAGTAGGAACTAACAGTGTAGATTGTTGTGCAAGAATTTGTCATTCACCAACAGCTTGGGGAATGCAACAAACTTTTGGAACAGGAGCGGCGACTAATTCAACAGAAGATATTTATCATGCAGATTTATTTTTAGTTATTGGAGCTAATCCAACAAATGCTCATCCTGTAACAGGTGCAAAAATAAAACAACAAGTCATGAAAGGTAAAAAATTAATTGTGCTTGATCCAGTAACAACTGAACTTGCGAAACTTGCTGATTATCATATTAAACTAAGACCAGGAACTAACGTTGCAGTTCTAAATATGATGTTACACTTTATTATTAAATCAAAACTTTATAATGCAGATTTTGTTAGAGATAGAACTGAAGGTTTTGATAATTTCTTAAAAGAGATTGAAAGACAGGATATAGATCAACTAGCAAAAGTGGCTGGAGTAGATAAACAATTAGTTAAAGAAGCTGCAATTGCATATGCTACTGCAAGAAATTCAATGGAGTTCCATGGTTTAGGAGTTACTGAACACGAACAAGGATCTAAAACTGTAATGTTAATTGCAGATCTAGCAATGATTACCGGAAACATTGGAAGAAAAGGTGTTGGGGTTAACCCTTTAAGAGGTCAAAACAATGTTCAAGGTGCAGCAGATATGGGATGTCAACCACACCAGGGTGCTGGATATTTTCCTGTGGCTGATGAAAAACATCAAGAATTCTATACAGAAAAATATGGAGTAACTCACCCAACTAAGCCAGGATTAAAAATTCCTCAAATGTTTGAAGCTGCAATAGATAAAGAGCTTAAAGGTTTATGGATTATTGGTGAAGATATAGTTCAAACTGACCCTAATAGCGCTCATGTTATAGAGGCTATGAACTCATTAGAGCTTCTAGTTGTTCAAGAAATATTTATGAGTGAAACGGCAAAATTAGCGACTGTTGTTCTACCAGGTACAACTTTCTTGGAAAAGGATGGAACTTTTACAAATACTGAGAGAAGAATTCAAAGAGTGAACAGAGCTGTGCCTCCTCTACCAGGCACTAAACCTGATGGATTAATTGTAACTGAAATGATGCAAAAATTAGGTTTTGACCAACCAACTTATGACGCTGATCAAGTTCTAGAGGAAATTGCTGATATAGTTCCTTTCTTTAAGGGAGTTACTAGAGAGAGACTTGGAAAATTTGGATTACAATGGCCAGTTCAAGAAGATGGAACTGATACTAAAATTTTACATACTGAAACTTTTAAATTAGGTAAAGGTAGACTTAAAAACTTTGATTGGAAAGAGTCATCAGAAATTGAAGCTAATAAAAAAGATTATCCTTTAATTTTAACAACAAGTAGAGTTTTACAACATTACAACGCCGCAACAATGACTAGAAGAACAAAAAATATAAATATTGTTGATGAAGATGTTTTATTAATTCATCCTAAAGATGCTGAATACAGAGATCTAAATACTGGCGATATTGGAAGACTTTATTCAGGTAGAGGTGAAGTTGCCCTTAAAGTAGAGGTGACAGATAAAGTTAAAGAAGGAATAGTGTTTACTACATTCCATTTCCCAGAGCATATGGTTAACATGGTTACAGGTCATGGTAAAGATGAAGAAACAATGTGTGCAGAATACAAGGTATCTTCTGTTGAAGTGCAAAAAATCTCAAATCAATTTAAAACAGAAGTTAAACCAAAAGAAAATCAAGCTGAAGTTAGTTAATTAAAATGACCATTGGTTGGCATTTTGATAATACATATTCAAAGTTATCAAATACTTTTAAAGAAAATATTAAACCAACTCCTGTTCATGATCCTGAATTAGTAATTTTAAATGAGGAACTAGCAGCTACTTTAAATTTAGATTTTTCAAAAACAGATAAAAAAAAATTGTCAGAAATATTTTCTGGTAACTCCATACCAGAGGAAACAAATACCATTGCGCAAGCATATGCAGGACATCAATTTGGACACTTTACTATGTTAGGGGATGGTAGAGCAGTTTTGTTAGGCGAACATTTAGTTAACAATGACAATCGTTTTGACATTCAGTTTAAAGGTTCAGGAAGAACTTCTTTTTCTAGGGGTGGTGATGGAAGAGCAGCTCTAGGTCCTATGCTTAGGGAATATATTATCAGCGAAGCGATACATTCATTAAATATTCCAACCACTAGAAGTCTTGCTGTAGTAAAAACAGGAGAAAAAGTTGTAAGAGAAAATCTTTTACAGGGTGCTATATTAACAAGAGTTGCATCAAGTCATCTTCGAGTTGGAACATTTCAATATATAGCTGCAACTCAAAACATTGAAAATTTAAATATACTAATCGACTACACAATAAACAGACATTATCCAGAAATTAAATCATCAAATTCAAAAGCATTAGACTTATTAAATCTTGTTATGGAAAAGCAATGCCAGCTGGTAACCAATTGGATGCGAATTGGATTTATTCATGGAGTTATGAATACTGATAATATGGCAATTTCAGGTGAAACCATTGATTACGGTCCTTGTGCATTTATGGATCATTATGATCCAAAAACTGTATTTAGCTCAATCGATAAATTTGGTAGATATGCCTTTTCTAATCAACCACCAATTACAAAGTGGAATTTAGCAAGATTTGCAGAGTGTTTAATTCCTCTAATTGACAAAAATGAGGATACTGCAATTAAATTAGCAACAGATTTAATAGATAATTTCCAAAATATTTATGAAGATAAATGGTTAAATATGATGAGAGATAAACTTGGACTATTTGGTGAGGACAAAAATGATAAAAAATTAATTAATAATTTGTTTGATTGGATGGAAAAAAATAAAGCAGATTACACAAATACTTTCTGTAATTTAATGGATAATAATTCTCATGAAATTTACAAAAATAATGATTTTATCAATTGGAAAAATGAATGGAAAAAAAGATCTAAATTAAATAATTCAACAAAGGACAAACAAACTAAACTTATGAAAGCAAATAATCCAATTGTAATTCCTAGAAACCATAAAGTAGAGGAAGCTTTAGCTGAAGCAGACAAAGGAAGTTTAGATAAAATGAAAAAGTTATTAGCTATTTTAAAAAATCCTTATGACAATCAGAATAATATTGAAGAATATCAAACACCTGCTCCATCAAGTAATGAAAAATATCAAACTTTTTGTGGAACTTAAATTATAGAACGTAAGGCTCGGGCCTAGCAGTTTTGCCTAAAACTCTTTCAACTGCAAAATCACTTATATCAATTGTTTGGTATGACCCTGTTGTAATTAACTCTGTCAATGCTCTACCAATACCTGGTGCCTGCATTAATCCTCGGCCTGTAAATCCAGAAGCCATGTAAACATTTTCATATTTTGGATGTTTGCCAACGACAGCATTGTTATCTAGTCTATTACAATCATAATAACCTGCCCACCCACCAGTTAATTTTAATTCTTCAAAGGCTGGTATTCTCTTGGCAAGAGCTGGCCACACTAATTCTTCAAAATCATTCCAAGCAGGCTCTAAATCTTCTGCATCAAATACAGAAATAGGTGATCCTGCTAAGTATTCTCCTCCTTCTGGTCTCCAATAAACACCTGTTGTTAAGTCTCCACTTAGTGGCATCTCTTTTATATATGTAGGGCATTTAACCCTAAAAACAGTATGCTTTTGAGGAACAACAGGGACATCTTCTAACAACTCTTTTGTCCAGCAACCAGCTGCAGAAACAATTGTTTTAGCATTTATCTCAGAAATACTTTTTACATCCCCTTTAATAAATTCAGCTCCAAGCTCAATTGCTTTACTTTTAAGAGCGCTATGAAACATAAATGGATCAATCCATCCTTCACTTTGATTATCCGTATAAGTTGCTGTCTCAATTCCTTCACTATTCACATAAGGGAAAACCTTAGATAATTCTGAACCTTTGATATTTTTTGTTCCTGCATCACATTCTTTATGATTTTCTAATGCTCTATATTGTTCTTCAGCATGTTCAGGACCAAACATTAAAAGATATCCATTAGTTACCATGCTAGCTGTTGGATTGGGATTTTTTTCTGTTTTTAATAATTCTGGTATTTGAAAAATAAATTCTCTTGCAAATTTTCCTAATAAAATATTTTCTTTTTGGAAAAATTGTCTTCTAAAACCACCTAAAGATAATGGGAATGAAGCTGACTTGTAAGTAGGATCTCTTTCAATAACTTTTACTTTTCTACCTTCTTTGGATAAAAAATAAGCGGTTGCTGCCCCTATTATTCCACCACCAATTACTACAACATCATCCATATCTAATTTAACATAATCAAGCTTGTATTCAGAATTAGTGCAAAGCTACACCAAAGTAAATATGGAATCATTAAGTATGCGCTCAACATCTTGACGCGTTTAAACCTTAAAACAAGATTGATTATCAACGCTATTAGTATGATTAATACCAAAAGTGCCAAAACCATATTATGGAAAACAAAGAAAACTACACTCCAAGTTGTATTGAATACTAAATGGATAAAATAAATATAAACAGTATTCATATCTCTATTTTTCGAATGCCAGTAAAGCCATACTGCAACTGTCATCAATGTATACAAAGTGGTCCAAACAGGTCCGAATATCCAATCTGGTGGATTAAATGTTGGTTTATTTAGTAATGAGTACCATGGCTCTTTAAATGTAATGGTGGCTAAACCACCAATCAATGAAGCAGAGAATGTAATAGCAAGAAACAATATAAATGTTAAAAATTTATTTTTAAACATGTTAAATATATACATAACAAAAAATGAATAAAAAAACTATTTGGATTACAGGCGGTAGCACTGGTATTGGTAAAGCTTTAGCAATTAAGTTTGCAAGTAAGGGATGGAATGTTGCTGTATCTGCAAGAAGAGCTGAATTACTAAATGAGCTTTCAAATTCTTATGAAAATATTTCAAGTTTTCCTTTAGATGTAACAGATAAAGAAAAGTGCAAAGAAGTATTTACTGAGATTAAAAACAAATATGAAAATATTGATATTTGTTTTTTTTCAACTGGAACATGGGATCCAAAAAAAGAAAAAGATATTGATGTAGATCAAATGGAAGATGTCTTTAAAGTAAATTTTTTTGGAACTGTAAATAGCATTAAAGCAATTGAACAATACTTTAGAGATAAAAAAAACGGTATAATTACTATTGTTTCATCAATTGCAGGATATAGAGGGTTACCTAATTCAACTGGATATGGACCATCTAAATCTGCTTTAAATAACTTAGCTGAAAGTTTGTACTTTGATTTTAAAAGATACAATGTGCGTGTTTGTTTAGTATCTCCTGGATTTATTAAAACACCAATGACAGATAAAAATGATTTTAAAATGCCTTTTTTAAAAACTCCTGAGTATGCAGCAAATCAAATTTATGAAGGTTTAGTTAACAAAAATATATTTGAAATACATTTTCCAAAATCACTTACAATAACATTGAAGCTGCTAAGTTTTTTACCAAGTAAAATTTATTTTGGATTAATTGGAAAACTCACAAAATATCAAAAAAAATAGTTAATCTTTAACAAATACAACTGTTAATTCTGCTACTTTAAAACCAAACTTTGTCATTGTTGCTCTATTTATTGCAACTCTTTCATCTTGCTTAAAAATCCAGTCATCAAAAGTTATTTTTATCTCTTTACCTTTGACTGGAACTAATAAAACATATTCAAATTTAAAGGCTGGTCCGTAAGAATAACCTTTTGCTTTACCGACAACATCAGCTGCTGTACCTTCGTAATTGTGCTCATCAATTTTATTTATTGTCCATTCTCGATCTTGAACTTCACCATCATCCCAATTAAATCTTTCTTTAAGAACTAATTGCTTTCCATCCCAAGTTCCATTTAAATCTGCAGAAAATTGTCTTGTAACTTTTCCTGACCTATTTTGTAAAACACCCCAAGCCTTAACATTTCCAGATAAATATTCCTCAATGATTAATCGTGGATCTTTGTTTTTAAAGTCTTCTGGTTTCATAGTGCTATTATTTGAACAACTTGTAATTAAGAATAATAAAATTATCAATGAAATTGGCTTAATAATTTTTAATTGACGCATAAATATCATCATTATTTTATTTATTTTGCATTGAAAACTGTATCAGATCTATATTTTTTGATTTAAATCCTGCCTCACAATAAGAAAGATAAAACTCCCACATTCTTTTAAATGTTAAGTCAAAACCCTGATTTTTAATTAAATCCCATTTTTTTAGAAACTCATTTCTCCATATAGCTAATGTATTTGCATAATGGTCAGCATAAGAGATATATGAATTTATAGCTAATCCGTTTTCAGAGACATATCGGTTAATGCTATTTTTATTTGGTAAGAAACCCCCTGGGAAAATATATTTTTGAATAAAATCTTGTTTGTTTTTGTATCTATCAAACAACTTATCATCGATAGTAATTGCTTGAATAGCTGCTTTTCCACCATCAGATAAGTTGGTTTTAATGGTTTTAAAATAACTCTCTAAATAATTTTGGCCAACAGCTTCTATCATTTCAATTGATGCAATTGAGTTATATTTATTGTTCAAGTCTCTATAATCTTTTATTTCAATATTAACTTTTTCATTTAAACCACATTTAAAAATTCTTTCTTTCGCATAATCAAACTGTTTTTTAGATATTGTGATACAGTCAAGTTTCACGTCATATTTTTTACCTAAGTATTCAGCAAAACCACCCCAACCACATCCTATTTCTAAAACTTTATCTCCATTATTCGGTTTTATTAAATCAATTAATTTTTGATATTTATTATTTTGTGCTTCAGATAAGTTTTTTGAATCATCATTAAAAATAGCACTAGAATAAGTTAGCGTATCATCTAACCAAAGAGAAAAGAAAT
>CABZHY010000015.1 GCA_902525565.1 uncultured Pelagibacteraceae bacterium | reverse complement strand
TTGTTGGTGATTGGGAAAATTATTATTCCACAATGAGCTTTGATGCAGAAGCACAAATAGTTAGAGAGCTTGGTAAATTTTTAAAAGAAAGAAGTTTATATAGAGGTTTTAAACCTGTGTTGTGGTCAACAGTTGAGAAGACAGCACTTGCAGATGCTGAGGTAGAATATCAAGATCATAAATCAGATACAATTTATACTTCCTTTAAAGTTAAATCATCTAATTTAAAAGATTTAGTTGGAAGCGAAATAGTTATTTGGACAACAACTCCATGGACGATACCAGCTAATAAAGCTTTAGCATATAACGAATCTCTTGATTATTTAATATTAGAAATAAATGATGAAGGTGATTTTAAAAATAGAAAAATTGTTATTGCAGACGCTCTATTAGAATCAGTTGTTAAAGAAAGTGATCTAAATAATTATAAAAAAATTCACAAATTTAAAGGAAAAGAATTTATTAACACTATTTGTAGTCACCCTTTTTTAAATCTTGGTTATGATCATGATATTCCAATGCTCGAAGCTAGATTTGTAACTACTGAGCAAGGAACTGGAATAGTTCATTGTGCTCCAAGTCATGGACCTGATGATTTTAATCTTTGTTTGAATAACGGTATTAAAGCTATAGAAACAGTTGATGGAGATGGAAAATATACAAACAATGTGAAATTGTTTGAAGGAGTCCATATTTTTAAAGCAAATCCTATTGTAATTGAAAAACTGAGAGAACAAAAAAATTTATTATTTAATGGTGAGTTGGTTCATTCTTATCCACACTCATGGAGATCTAAGGCACCACTTGTACATAGAGCTACACCACAATGGTTTATCTCAATGGAAAGTCATAAATTAAGAGATAAAGCACTAAAGGCTATTGATGAAACGACTTTTTATCCAAGCAAAGGAAAAGAAAGATTAAAATCAATGATTGAAACAAGACCTGACTGGTGTGTTTCAAGACAAAGAGTTTGGGGTGTACCTCTTCCGATCTTTGTTAATAAAAAAACAAAAGAAATTTTAATTGACGATGAAGTAACTCAAAATATTGCAACTATTTACGAAAATGAAGGCTCTGATTGTTGGTTTTCAGATGATCCTCAAAGATTTTTAGGTAACAAATATAAAGCTGAAAATTATGATAAATTAAGTGATATTGTCGAAGTTTGGTTTGATAGTGGCTCAACCCATTCTTTTGTTTTAGAAAAAAGAGAGGATTTAAAATGGCCAGCATCAATGTATTTAGAGGGGTCAGATCAACATAGAGGATGGTTTCACTCATCATTACTAGAGTCATGCGGAACCAGAGGTAGAGCTCCATTTGAATCAATTTTATCACATGGCTTTGTTGTGGACGGTAAAGGTTTGAAGATGTCTAAATCATTAGGAAATGTAATAGCACCTGAAGATATTTTAAAAAAGTATGGCGCTGATATTTTAAGAATTTGGGTAGCATCATCAAATTATGCAGAGGATTTAAGAATAGATTATTCAATTTTAGATCAACATGCAGAGTCTTATAGAAAAATAAGAAATACTTTTAGATATTTACTAGGCAATATAAATGACAATTTTGAAAAAATAAACTTAGATAAACTTGATATAGAAAAACTACCTGAGTTAGAGCAATTAATGCTGCATAGAATTTATATTTTAAATAATAATTTTAAAAAATATTTTAATAACTATGATTTTCATAATTTGTATAAAGAATTACTAAATTTTTGTACTGTTGATTTATCTGCTTTTTATTTTGATATTAGAAAAGATAATCTTTATTGTGATCCTAAAGATTCAAAAAAAAGAAAATCAACCATTTTACTTCTTAATATAATTTTAAATGCTTTATTAAAATGGTTTGCCCCAATTTTATCTTTTACAACTGAAGAAATTTATAAATTATTATTTAAAGATCAAAAAAGTATTCACCTTGAAAAATTTCCAGAATTTCCCGATAAATTTAAAAATCCAAAACTAAGTGAAAAATGGAGTGAATTAATTAAAATTAGAAATATTTGTAACATTAGTATTGAAGAAAAAAGAGCCAGCAAAGAAATAGGATCAAGTTTAGAGGCCGATTTAAAAATACACATGAGTAAAAAATTGAAAAATCTTACAGAAAAGACAGATTTTTCTGAAATTTGTATTACTTCAAAAGCTGAGGTTAGTTATGAAGATGATATAGAAACAACGGCAATCACTTCAAAAGCAAAAGGATCAAAGTGTTCGATTTGTTGGAAGATTAGAGAAACAGCTTGCGATAGATCTAATTGTGCTGTGAATTAGTAATGAAAATAAACAACTTAGGAAAAAAATTTTTTTTTAATTCATCATTAGTTATCCTGATTTTTTTAATTGATAGAATTTCTAAAATTTATGTAATTAGTTTAAATAAGAAATTTCTTGAACCTGAAATATTTTCCTCAAAGTTTATAAATATATATTTAGTTTGGAATGAAGGAATTGCTTTTGGACTTTTTTCTTCAAATGACATTAATTTTTATAATATTACAACTTTTTTAATTATTTTAATAATTATGATACTTTTTTATATGATTACTCAGAGCCAAGGTTTACAAAAATATTCTTTGTTAATGATTTTAGGTGGAGCTCTTGGTAATGTTTTTGATAGATTTTTTTATAATTCAGTTCCAGATTTTATAGATTTTCATATAGGAGAGTTTCATTGGTTTATTTTCAATGTTGCTGATATATTTATTACATTAGGTGTAATTTGCATGATTTTGATTGAATTAATTGCTAATAATGAAAATAAAAAAAATGAAAATATTTAAAATATTTATTGTATTAAGTTGTTGTTTGTTTTTGATTGCTTGCAATACAGTTAAAAAAGGTTTTATTAATCAAAAAAAAACAAGTAGTGATGAATTTTTAGTTGAAAAAAAATCACCACTAGTTGAACCACCAGAATATAATGAACTTCCACTCCCAAATTTAAGTAAAAATAACGTTATCAATGAAGATTTAAAAGTAAAAGAATTAATTGTTAAAAATGAAAAAAATGAAGGAAAAGTTTCTCAAGAAAATGTAAATGAAAGTTTTGAGGATTCTTTAATAAAAAAGATAAATAAAAACTAATGTTTACTAAAAACATTATTTTTAAAAATTTTAATATAAAAAAAAAAAATTTAAAAGTCCGAAAGAAATTATCTAATTTACTTAATGAAAAAAATCATATTCTATTTTCATTCAGCAAAAATTATAAAAATAGTTTTGATATAAAGAAAATTGGTAAGTATAAAAAATTTAATCAATTTAGAGTTATAGGCATGGGAGGATCTACTTTAGGAACTCAATCTATTTATGATTTTTTAAAACATAAAATTAAAAAAAAATTTGTGTTTGTAGATAATTTACAAGTTAATCAAAAAAAAAAATTTAAAGGAAATTTTACTAACTTGGTTGTCTCAAAATCAGGAAACACAATCGAAACAATAGTAAATTCAAATATATTAATAAAAAAGAATGATAAAAATATTTTTATTACTGAAAATAAAAAAAATTACTTACTCGAACTTGCTCAAAAACTAAAAGCTGAGATTGTGCATCATAATAATTTTATTGGTGGACGATACTCAGTCTTATCTGAGGTAGGAATGTTACCAGCTGAATTAATGGGTTTAAAATCTCAAAAATTTAAACAATTCAATTCATTAATTAAAAATAAACATTTCTTAAATGCTCTAATTTCAAATGTAAGTGCAACCCTATTTCTTATTAAAAATAAAAAATTCAATTCAGTGATAATTAATTATGATGAAAAATCAGAAAACTTATTTAAATGGTATCAACAACTTATTGCAGAAAGTTTAGGAAAAAAACAAAATGGATTACTTCCAATTGTTTCAAATATGCCAAAAGACAATCATAGTGTAATGCAACTTTATTTAGATGGATTTAACAATAATTTTTATACTTTTTTTTACGTCAATGAAAAAAAATCAGAAAAAGTTAAAAAAAATAAATTGTTAAATTCACATATTTTTTTGAAAAATAAAAATATTTCTAAAATTATTTATGCACAAAAAAAAGCTACGGAAAATATTTTTAAGAAAAAAAATATTCCTTTTAGGAGTTTTGAAATAAAAAATAGAGATGAAAATTCAATGGGTGAATTATTTTGTTTTTTCATGATTGAGACAATACTTTTGGGAAAAGCATTAAATATAAACCCTTACGATCAACCTGCTGTAGAGTTAATTAAAAAAGAAACAAAAAAAATTTTGATTTAATAAGATATAAAAATTATTTTTGATATTCCATATTTTTTTTGTTCAATAATTTTTAAATAATCAGGTAAGTTATCTTTTTCATTTTTTTGTCTGTGCAAAATTATTATCCCACTTTTATTTAATAACTTTTTTTCATGAATTTTTGAAAATATATCACTTAAATTTTTTATTTTATAAGGTGGATCTAAAAATATAATGTCAAATTTTTTTTCAAAGTTAAATAATGTAAGATCATTAAAAATATCTTTTTCAATCACTTTGTAATTTTTTAGTGGTTTTAAGTTAAATAAATTTTTTTTCAAAATTGGTAAAACTTTTGAGTAATTTTCAACAAACGTTACTTGATTAGCTCCTCTTGATAAACATTCTAATCCAAATGACCCAACTCCTGAAAATAGATCTAATACTACTGCCTCGGTAATATTTAGCTCTAATTTGTTTGAATGATTGATAATATTGAATATCGATTCTTTTGTTAAATCTTTTAAAGGTCTAGTATTTTTGTCTTTTGGTTCTAGAATTTTTCTACCTTTATATGAGCCAGAAATTATTCTCATTCTTGAATTACCTTAAAACCTATATCTTTTCTATAAAATCCACCACGCCAGTTTAATTTTTTAAGATTATTAATTATACTTGTTCTTGCATCAATAAATTTCTCAGATAGAGCTACAAAGTTTAAAACTCTTCCACCTGTAGCAAGTATTTTATTATTATTATTTGATGTTCCTGCATGAAACAAAAATTCATTTTGATTAAGAATAATTTTGTTTAAATTATCTAATTCAACGTTTTTTTTAAAAGTTTCAGGATAGCCTTTTGAGCACAATACAATGCATAAACTATTTTTATCTGACCATTCTATTTTTATATTATTAAGTTTTTTTTCGCAGCAAGCTAAAAAAATATCTGTAATATCATTTTTAAGTTTTGGTAAAATTGTTTGACATTCAGGATCACCCATTCTGACATTGTACTCAATAAGATACGGATTATTGTCTATTATCATTAAACCGGTATAAAGGAATCCTTTATATTCACATCCGAGTTCAGACAGACCTTTAAGCGTGGGTTTAATTATTTTATTAATAATTTTTTTTTCTAATTCGTCGTTGATTAATCGAGATGGAGAATATGCACCCATACCACCCGTATTTTTGCCCTTGTCTCCCTCAAAAACTCTTTTGTGGTCTTGGGCTGTACCAAAATTCTTAAAAATTTTCCCATCGTGAAGTGTAAAAAAACTCATTTCCTCACCATTTAAAAACTCTTCTATAAGTAAATTTTCTGCTTTCCCAAATTTTCCGTTAAATATTTCTTCAATTGCGATTTGTGCCTCTGTTTTATCATTACAAATATACACTCCTTTTCCTGACGCAAGGTTGTCTGCTTTAATTACAATAGGATAATTTGAATGTTTTAAAAATTTTCTTGCCTCCTCACTATTCTGAAAAATTCCAAATTTAGCCGTAGGGATATTAAATTTTTGACAAAGTTTTTTAGTAAAAATTTTTGAACCTTCAAGCTGAGAAGCAGTTTTATTTGGTCCAAAAACTTTTATTTTGTAACTCTCAAGATAATCAACTAAGCCATCTACCAGTGGTTTTTCAGGACCAACTATAATTAAATTAATTTCTTTTTCTAAAATAAAATCTTTTAGCTCTTTAAAGTTATTTATGTCCAAATTTATATTTTCCGCAATTTTAAATGTACCTGCATTGCCAGGAAAACAGTAAATTTTATTAACTTTTTTTGAATTATTTATACTATGACAAATAGCATGTTCTCTTCCACCACTTCCTATTATTCCAACTTTCATATACAAATATATAAACCATAAATGATAAAAAAATTAGCAAAAATAAAATATTTACCAAATAATTTTCATATTCTAGAGGAAGGTGATTATGTAATATGCGCAGTATCAGGAAAAGAAATTGATCTTGAAAATTTAACCTATTGGAGTGTTGAATTACAGGAAGCTTATTATTCTTACAAAGAAGCTTTTAAAAGAAGAGAGGAGATAAAAATAAAATAAAATTACTTCCAACGATTATGAGACCATATCCATTGTTCAGGTTTTTTAACTATCATGTTTTCAAGTTCATGGTTTAATTTATTAGTTATACTTTCAATGGTATCTTCTTTAGAAAAAATAATTGGTTTTTTAATTACTAATTTAAAATCAATTCCTTTAATTCTCTCTATATATACCGGAACTACTGGAGTGTTAAATTTTTTAACTAGCTGTGCAGGAATAGTTGTTGTTAAGGCTTTTTCATTAAAAAGATTTGATAAAATTCCCTCCGAAACTCTTTGATCAATCATTAAAGCTGTAGAATAGTTTTTTTGCATATAAATAAGTAATTTTTTTAATCCTCCCAATCCTTTTTTTATTTGATTTTTACAAATATATTTTTTCCTTATTCTCTCCATAATGATATTTAAGAAAATATTATTTAAAGGACGATATATAGCAGTTAATTTGATACCTGATTTTTCTATACACATTGCCATTAATTCAAAATTACTAAAATGACCAGAAATGAATACTACTTGTTTTTTTGAATTTTTTATTTCATCAAGAATTTCTTTTCCGTCTATCTCTATTTTTTTACTTAAATTTCCAAATCTAAAATCTTTGATAAATACATATTCTGAAAATACTCTTCCATAATTATTCCACATAAGTTTAGTTATTTTTTTCAATTCAGAAGAATTTATATTTGGAATAGCTCTTGCTATATTTGAGTAAATTAATTTTTTAGATCTGAAAAAAGGACCAATAATTTCAAATATTTTTCCACTTAAATTTGAGGACTTATTAGGACCTAAAATTTTAAATATTGTTAAACTCAATATAGCTAACAAAAATTGAAAAAAATATTTTAAGAATTTCATTATTATAAAATTGCTTTAAGCAATTTATCCTCATCAATTATTTTTAATGCAGATTTAATATATCCTATCTTATTTATATTTTTTTTTTCTAATCTCAAATAATCTTTTTCAGTGGTAATAATTTTACAATTTAAATCATTGGCATCACTCAATATTTGATCAATTTCTTTATTTGAATAATTATGATGATCAGAAAATTCTATATCTTTTAAAATATTTAAACCATGCATTTTAAGCATTGAAATAAATGTTTGGTGGTTTCCAATTCCTGAGAAAACTAAATATTTATTTTCTTTTTTAAATTCAGAAATATTTAATGGATCGTATTTTCCTATGTGTATATTTATATTTTGGTTAATTTTAATTATCTCATTTTTTAAATTATCGATATTTTCCAAATTTCCATTTAAAAAAATATTTTTATATTTTTTTAAATTATTAAATTCTTCTCTTAATGGTCCAGATGGAATAGTCATTCCATTTCCTTTCCAATTGATAGTATTAAAACAAACAAATTTTATATTATAATCTATTGTGTGATCTTGAAGACCATCATCAAGAATTGCAACTTCATAGTTTTCATTTTCTGCTTGAAAAATAGCATTTATTCTACTCGATGATAAAAAAAGTTTTCCTTTTCTTCTTAATAATTGATTTTCGTCATTTTGTCTTTTATAAAATTTTTTTATAAAACATGATTTTATATTTCTCTTACTTAAGAGTTCATTGATTTTTATACTCAACGTTGTTTTTCCAGTACCCCCAATATAAATATTTCCTATACAAATTGTTTTAATTTTAGTTTTTTTTTTTCTTTGTTTTGTCTTTAAAAAAAACATTAATTTTACAAACAAAGATATTGGATATAGTAAATAAGCAAAAATATTTGGACGACTGTAGTCCCAAAACTTAGGTTTTTTTATGTTCATTAATTATAAGATTATCTATTTCTTTTATTGTTTTTTTTAAAATTTTTTCGCCAATATCTTTAATTTTTTTTCCATTATCTTTATTTCTGTCAAATGTAATTGAAGAGGCAAGCTGATTAGGAGAATTAATTTTTTTTGAAATTTTTAATATTTTTAAAAAATTATATACATCTTTGAAATTATTAACATTTTTTCCATGAAATATTTTAGCACCATACCTTGCGGCCTCTAAAGGATTTTGGCCACCTTTATTTGTAATAGATCCTCCTATAAAAACACTCGCGGCCATTTTATGAAATTTTTTTGTTTCACCAAAAGTATCAACTATATAAATGTCAACATCTTTAATATTTTCTTGATTATTACTATGACGAGATACTTTCATTTTCAGTTTTTCAATTTCTAAAACTATATCATTAACTCTATCTATGTGTCTTGGTATAATAATAGTAATTAAATTTTTAATTTTTTTTTTTAATTTTATATGTGTTTTAGCACAAAATAATTCTTCACCTTCATGAGTGCTTGAGGCAACCCATACTTTTTTATTTTTAAAATTTTTTGTTTTTTTAATTTCAAGTTTATCAAAATTTTCTTTTGGACTTTGCGCAAATTTTAGATTTCCTATATATTTTATTTTATTTACTTTTAATTTTTTTAAATAATCTTTTGTTTCAAAATTTTGTGGATAAGCAATTGTTATATTTTCAAAAATAGATTTAGTTAATTTTTTAATTTTTTTCCACCTAGTAAAAGATTTATTAGTTAATCTTGCATTTAGTAAAATTAATGGAATTTTTTTATTTTTTAATTTTGAGATCATATTTGGCCAAATTTCAGAATCAATGAAAATAGCAAGACTAGGTTTCCAAAAATTTAAAAATTTAGAAGTAAAAATAAAATGATCTATTGGATAAAATTGGTGTACAGTTTTTTTAAATTTAAATTGTTTTAAAACTTTTGATGAACTTAAAGTACTACTGGTAATTAGTATTTGTTTAATAATTTTTTTTTTTTCATAGTACTTAATTAGAGGTATAATACTTAATATTTCTCCAACACTAGCACCGTGAAACCATATTAAATTTCCATTATTTTTTTTTTTGGAGTTGACACCAAATTTTTCTATAAATCTTTTCTTATCCTCTTTATTTTTAATTATTCTATAGACTATTACAAAAGGAGAAAATATTAAAATTATAGAGATTAATATTTGGTAAATAAATAACATATTTACTTTTGAAATTGTTTTTCATAAAAACTTTTATATAGATCTGAATTAACCATCAGATCCTCATGATTCCCATTATCAATAACTTCACCAGCATCAATTATATAAATATTATTGGAATTTAAAATTGTTGATAGTCTATGAGCAATAACAATAGTTGTTTTATTTTTTGTTAAAATTTTTAAAGCTTCTTGAATTTTTGATTCAGTTTCTGAGTCTAGTGAAGAAGTAGCTTCATCCAACAATATTATAGAACTTTTTTTCATCATTGCTCGAGCTATCGATAACCGTTGTTTTTCCCCTCCAGACAATCTTATTCCATTTTCACCAATTACTGTTTCATACTTGTTAGGAAGATTATTAATAAAATCTTCACAAAAGGATAATTTTGAAACTTTAAATACCTCCTCGTCAGTTGCATTATCATTGGCATATTTAATATTATTTTTAATTGTATCATCAAAAAGTGTTGTTTCTTGACTAACCATGGAAATTTGTTCTCTCAATGATTTAATTTTAGTTTTGTATATAGATTGATCGTCAATCAATATATCTCCAGATTGTGCATCGAAAAATCTAGGTATTAAATTTAAAATTGTTGATTTACCTGAACCACTATGACCAACTAATGATGTCATTTTTCCACCTTTGAATTCAAGGTCTATTGATTTCAATGTCTCTTCACCACTTACTTCGTATGAAAAGTTTACTTTTTTGAATTTTATTTCAGAATTTTTAATTATTATATTTTTTGCATTATCAATATCTTTAATTTTATGTTCTTGATCAATTATTGGGATTATTCTTGATGCTGCAGAAATACCCTGATTAAGATTCATGTTCAAAGTAGATAGTGCTCTCACAGGCTGGTAAGCCAACATCATGGCAGCCAAAAATGAAAAAAAATTATTTATATTTAATTGATTTGCAGACATTAGTTTACCTGAATAAAATATTAGAATAGCTATCATTATTCCCGTTAAAGTTTCCATTATTGGAGACATTCTTACATAAACAGTTTGTATTTTTTTATTTTTGTCCTTAAGTTCTGATAAAAACACATCTGCTCGAATTTCTTCAAAGCTTTCTTTTTGAAAAATTTTTATCAATTTATGATTTTTAAATAATTCAACTAAGTAGGTAGTTAGAAAACCAGATTTTTCTTGAGCTTCCGTTGTAACTTTACCAATTCTTTTTCCTAGTTTTTTAGCAGAAAAACTTGCCAATGGTATCATGATTATTGATATAAGTGATAATTTCCAATTTTGTAAAAACATGACACACAACAAACCAATTAATGTGAGAGAATCTTTAAATAAAGTCAATATAGCATTACTGAGCAAATGAGTTATGTGGTTTACATCATAAGTGAGATTTGAAATAAATTTCCCCGAGTGTTTTTTGTCTATAATCTGAGTATCTGTCTTGATTAAAGATTTAACCATATCAATTTGAAGTTTTTTTTTAATTTCTTCTCCAACACTTATCATTGTTGCCTTAGCAAAATATAAAGAAAACCCTTTTGTAGCAAATGCAATAATTATCATTAAAGGTATAAAAAATATTAATGAGTGATCTTTTTCTAAAAATAGTTTTTTTATAGCAGGATCTAAAAGCCAAGCTATGGCAGAAGTACTCCCAGCAACTAAAATTGAAAAAACACCAGATAGAAAAATCTTGTTTAGAAATTTTTTTGAATAGTCTTTGTATAATCTTTTATAAATATCAGTTCTTGTCATTATATATTTTTAACAATCAATATATTTATTAAAATAATTAAACCAAAAAAATTATTACTTTTAAATATTTTTAAGCAACTTGATGGATCTTTTAAATTAAAATTTTTAATTTGATAAAAAAATAATTGTACAACTGGGATAAAAATTAAAATAAAGTAAATAAAATTAAAACTCATATATTTTCCACCAATTAAAAATGAGATTATTAAAATACTGTAACATATGAACAAAAATTTTTTTGCATTACCTTTAAATTTTATTGATGTTGACTTTAAACCAATAATTTCATCATCTCTAATATCCTGATATCCATATATTGTATCGTATCCCAGTGTCCAAAATATGGCTCCTACATAAAATAGAATTGGTGCTAAATCTATCTGCCCTTTAACTGCAGTCCAACCTAGAATTAATCCGTAATTAAAAGTAATTCCTAAAAATAATTGAGGCCAGTATGTATATCTTTTCATTAATGGGTAGGTAAAAGCAAATGGCATCGAGATTAATGCCAAAATTATAGTAAAATAATTAAAATTGATTAAAACTAAAAAAGCTAATAAGCACAAAGTCAATGAATATATCAGTGCTACTTTGACTGAAATTTTACCAGATGCAATTGGACGATTTTTAGTTCTAAGCACTTTTGCATCAAACTCTTTATCTAGAATATCATTAATAATACAGCCAGCCGATCTCATTAAAACTGCGCCTAAAAAAAATAGAATTAAATAAAAAAAATAATTATTTAAATTTGTAGAAAAATCATATGCCAATGTTAAACCCCAACTACAAGGCCAAAACAGAAGCATAAAACCAATTGGTTTTTTTATTCTAGTTAGATTAATAAAATTTTTCAGTTGGGTCATAATATTTTACTTGTAAATAACAAAGGCTAGATTCATAATCAAACTGATTCGTATGAACATAGATTACACAGTCACAGCATTAATGTTTCCAGCTATTCCTTTAATGATGGCCGTTTATAGCAACAGGTTCCATTCTTTAAGTATATTGGTTCGACAACTTCATGATGAACATGTTTATGAAAAACATATCCCTCCAGAGTGGAAAAAACAGTTCATAAATCTTAGTGGACGAATAACTCTTTTAAGATGGACAATACTTTTTGCCTCATTCGGATTTCTTTTTAATATGTTGACTGTCTTTGCTTTGTACTTAGATGAGTTATTCTTGGCTCGAGTAATTTTTGGATCTTGTTGTCTCTCAATGATTATATCTATAATTTTTTTTATTAGGGAAATTCAAATTTCAACAAATGCACTTAAGCTTCATATGTCAGATATGGATGTTGATGTTAATTAGGAACTATTACAGCAGGGCCTAAAATTTTTCTTTTTTCAAGATCTTGATGTGCTTGAATAACATCTTCTAATTTATATTTTTTGAAAATTTTAATTTTTACTTTCCCAGATATAATTTTTTCAAACATTATTTTTGATGCTTCATCTAGCTCTTCTCTTGTTGATAGATATTGTTGCATCGATGGCCTTACAAGATAAAGTCCTTTTGGTTGAATTACTTTTGGAATATTTATGTCTGATAATGGTCCTGATGCATTACCAAATGAAACCAACATTCCTCTTATTGACAAACATTCAATGGAACCATCTAATGTATCTTTACCAACTCCATCATAGACAACTGGCACACCTTTACCATTTGTAATTTCTAAAACTTTTTTTGCAAAATCTTCTTTATTGTAATTAATTATATGATCATAACCATTTTCCTTTGCTACATTTACTTTTTCATCTGAACCTACTGTACCTATAACGGTGCAACCTAAACTTTTTGCCCATTGTCCAAAAATCTGCCCAACGCCACCAGCCGCCGCGTGAAATAATATAGTTTCTCCAGCTTTAACCGGATAAGTTTTATGCAAAAGATAAAAAGTAGTTAGTCCTTTTGTCATTAAGGTTGCAGCTATCTCAAGATCAACACTATCTGGTACTTTTACTAAATTTTTTGTCGGGTAGTTTCTGTGTGAACAATATGAGCCTAACGGAATACCAGCGTATGAAATTTTATCACCAATTTTAAATCCTTTAACGTCTTCTCCAATGTCAGTAATAACTCCAGCACCTTCTAAACCTATGCCAATAGGCAGTTCTACAGGATATAGACCTGATCTATGGTAAGTATCTATATAGTTAAGACCAATTGCTTTTTGTTCAATTGTCACTTGATCAGGACCAGGTTTCTGTAAAGATATGTCTTTAACTTCTAAAACTTCAGGTCCACCAGTTTTATTAATTTCTACAGCTTTCATAATTTATTTTACAAATGTACCATTATGATAATCTTGAACTGCTTGCAAGATCTCTGCTTTAGTATTCATTACAAATGGCCCACCTCTAGCTATTTCCTCATTAATTGGTTTCCCTGAAATCACTAAAAATTTAGCATTCGATTTAGCTTTAACACTTAAATCTTCACCTTTTGTTAATAATATTAAAGTACTATCTATAATTTTATCGTGTTTATTTTTTCCAACTTCTATTTCACCATTTATCAAATAAATAAACGTATTGTGAGTAGATGGTAATTTAAAATTGAACTCTTTATCTTTATTTAATTCTACATCAAAATAAACTGGTTCGACGTTATGACCTTTTACTGGTCCTTCAACTTTTTCAAATTTTCCAGCTATTACTTTAACTTGTTTATCATCGTCTTTGTGAACACTCATTTTATCTGCATCAATATAAATGTATTCAGGTTTACTCATTTTTAATTTAGCAGGCATGTTAATCCATAATTGAAAACCATGAAGTCTTCCTTCTTTCATAGCAGGCATTTCAGAATGAATAATTCCACTTCCAGTTTTCATCCATTGAACGTCTCCTGCGGTCATTCTGCCTTCACCACCAGTGCTATCTTTATGTTCAAAATCCCCAGCTAACATATAAGTCACCGTCTCAATGCCTCGATGAGGGTGGGGTGGGAAACCTGCTATATAATCTTCACTATTTTCTGATCCAAATTCATCTAGCATTAAAAAGGGATCAAAATAATTTGGCTCCACGCCAATACTTCTTTTTAATTTTACTCCAGCTCCGTCAGAGGCTGAGATAGGGTTAATAATTTTGTCAACTTCAATATTTTTCATATTAAATGATATAAGAAATTTTTATATTTTATCAAGTAACTTACTAAGATTTTGGATTTCATGTTTTGGCAAAAAGTCTAAATTATCAAAAATATTATTATTTCTATTTACCCAGACAGAATTGTAACCATAATTTCCAGCACCAGAAACATCCCAAGTATTTGCACTTAAAAAAGCAACCTCACTTTTTTGTATTTGATATTTCTTTATTGGTATATCGTAAACTTTAGAATCTGGTTTATAAACCCCAACCTCTTCAATTGAAAAAATATCATCAAATATATTATCCAAATTATTACTCTTAACCAATTCATTAAGAAGGGAAGGAGTACCATTTGAAAGAATAGCAAGTTTAAAATCTTTTTCATTTAATGATTTTAAAACTTCAGGAACTTCTTTAAATGGTGAAAGGATTTTATAAAGATCCAATAATTCATTTCTCATTGAAGAGTCTATTTTATAGACTTTCATTGACTTATCTAAACTATCCTCTGTCACTTGCCAAAAATCCTTATGACGTTTCATTAAACTTCTTAGCCAAGTATATTCTAATTGTGTAGTTCTCCAATAATTTGCAAAACCTTCCCACTTATCACCTATTTTATCTTTACATTTTTCAGCAGCTGAGTTGACATCAAATAAAGTGCCATAAGCATCAAAAATTATTGCTTTAATATTTTTCATAAACTAATTTATCAATATGAGTAACATTAGATTATTTTATTCAAAAAGTTTATCTCTTAATTTGACTGACAAACTTGATAAATCCCAATCTCACTATGTTTCAAAAGTTATGAGACTTAAAGAGAAAGAAGTTTTTTCTCTTTTTAACAGTAGTGGCGAATGGGAAGTGAAAATCTTAAATATCACAAAAAGCATAGTTGAATTTAATGTTACGAAACAATTACGACAGCAAGAAAATAGCAAAGAGCTCTGGCTAGCTTTCTCTCCTATTAAATCAAATTACTTTAATTTCATGATCCAAAAAGCTACAGAGCTTGGTGTAACCAAGTTTTTACCAATTATCTTTGAAAGAACAATTGTTAGAAAAATAAATAAAGAGAGATTGAAAAAAGTAATCATAGAAGCTGCTGAACAATCAAATAGAATAACAGTTCCATCAATTGAGGATCCTCAAAAATTAAAAAGCATTTTAAATAATGACATGGATTTAATATTTACCGACCTCAACACTACTAATAGAAAAATTGACATTAAAAAAATAACTACAAAGCCTACTTGCCTAATCATAGGACCAGAGGGAGATTTTTCTGAGAAGGAAAGAGAGGAGATTCTCAGATTTAACGACGTTCAACCAATTAAAATCAATGATAATATCTTGAGATCTGAAACGGCTGTAATTTCTGCCTTATCGATCATAAATTATGCCATTAATTGATATTTTGTCGCTAAAAGTAAAAGTGTATTTTTTTAAAAGACACTCTATATAGGGTTAAAAAATGAAAAAATTCTTATATATATTTCTAACAATTTTAATCACTCCGAGCGCATTTGCAAATCAACCGTTGGATTGGCAATTAGGATTTCAAAAAGCTGCTTCTGAAACAATGAGAGATATAGTTAATTTCCATGACAAATTGTTATTACCAATCATAATAGCTATTAGTGTTTTTGTTCTTTTTTTGATGGTTTATGCTTGTATAAGATTTAGAGCTTCAGCAAATCCAGTTCCATCAAAAAGAACTCATAATGTTGCAGTTGAAGTTTTATGGACTTTAATCCCATGTTTAATTCTGATTGTGATGGCAGTCCCATCATTTAAAATTTTATACAAACAAGATGCAATTCCCAAAGCAGATATAACTGTCAAAGCTATAGGATATCAATGGTACTGGGGATATGAGTATCCAGATGAAAATATTTTCTTTGACTCTTATATGATTGAAACTAAAGACTTAAAAGAAAATGAGCCGAGACTGTTAGCCGTAGATAACGAATTGGTTGTACCAGTAAATAAAGTTGTTAAAGTAATGATCACTGCGAATGATGTTCTGCATGCATGGGCACTTCCTTCATTTGGAGTAAAACGAGATGCAGTTCCAGGAAGAATAAATGAAACATGGTTTAAAGCAGAGAAAGTTGGAACTTATTATGGTCAATGTTCAGAACTGTGTGGAATTAAACATGCGTTTATGCCTATTGAAGTAAGAGTTGTTACTGAAGAAGAATATAAAGAGTGGCTGTTAGACGCTAAAGTCAAATTTGCAAAAGAGGTTAATGAAGAAGATCAATTTAAAAAAATAGCGAGTAAATAATATGTATACACAAACGGCATCACACGACGATCATCATACACCAACTGGTTGGAAACGTTGGGCTTATTCAACTAACCACAAAGATATTGGAACTATGTATCTAATATTTGCAATTATTGCAGGTGTGATTGGTACTGCATTCTCAGTTTTAATGAGAATGGAATTGATGCATCCAGGTGACGGAATTTTAGGTGGAAATTATCACCTATATAACGTGTTAGTTACTGGTCATGGTTTGATAATGATTTTTTTTATGGTTATGCCAGCAATGATAGGTGGATTTGGTAATTGGTTTGTTCCAATAATGATTGGTGCACCTGATATGGCTTTTCCTAGAATGAATAATATTTCATTCTGGTTACTACCTACATCTTTCATATTATTAATAATGTCAATTTTTATGGATGGCCCTCCGGGCCAAACAGGAGTAGGAGGAGGATGGACAATATATCCTCCATTATCATCTACAGCAGGTCAACCAGGTCCAGCAATGGATTTTGCAATTTTAAGTCTACACTTAGCAGGAGCCTCTTCAATTTTAGGTGCAGTCAACTTTATTACTACAATTTTAAATATGAGAACACCAGGTATGACACTGCATAAAATGCCATTATTTGCTTGGTCAATATTAGTAACAGCCTTTTTATTACTTTTATCGTTACCAGTTCTTGCTGGAGCTATCACAATGCTTTTAACTGATAGAAATTTTGGAACAGCTTTCTTTGATGCACAAACTGGTGGTGATCCAGTGTTATTTCAACATTTATTTTGGTTCTTTGGTCACCCTGAAGTTTACATTTTAATCTTACCTGGTTTTGGGATGATCAGTCATATTGTTTCAACATTTTCTAGGAAACCAGTTTTTGGATATTTAGGAATGGCTTATGCAATGGTAGCAATTGGAATAGTTGGTTTCGTTGTTTGGGCTCACCACATGTATACAGTTGGTTTAAGTACAGACACAAAAGCATACTTTTTAGCTGCAACGATGATCATTGCAGTTCCAACTGGTATAAAAATATTTTCGTGGATAGCAACTATGTGGGGTGGCTCGATTTCATTCAAAACTCCAATGGTTTGGGCTTTAGGATTTATATTTTTATTTACAGTCGGCGGAGTTACAGGTGTAGTTCTTGCGAATGCTGGTGTTGATACTGCAATGCATGATACATATTATGTTGTTGCTCATTTTCATTACGTTTTATCATTAGGAGCTGTATTTGCCATCTTCGCTGGTTTTTATTACTGGTTTGGAAAAATGACTGGTTATGAGTATTCAGAATGGATGGGTCAATTACACTTCTGGTTAACGTTTATTGGAGTAAACTTAGTTTTCTTCCCACAACACTTTTTAGGCCTTGCAGGAATGCCAAGAAGATATGCTGACTATCCAGATGCTTTTGCGGGCTGGAATTACATCTCTTCAATTGGTTCTTATATTTCTGTAATTGGATTAGTAGTATTTTTTATAAACCTCGCTTATGCGTTTTATAAGAAAAAGGCTGCAGCACAAAATCCATGGGGAGAAGGTGCTACAACTTTAGAATGGACTGTACCATCTCCACCAAATTTTCATACTTTTGAGGAATTACCAAAATTTGAAGAAGAAGAAGGTGTTGAAAAATCTACTAGCTAAATATAGTAAACAAGATTTTTTAATTTTAAATAAATGATTAAGTCTAAAATAAAAAATAGAAACTTATCTCATGAAGACGCCTTTAATTTATCTGAATTATTTAAATTAATGAAACCAAGAGTAATGTCCTTGGTTATCTTTACATGTGCTGTTGGATTATTAATGGCCCCAAATATAATTCCAACAAAAGATGCAATCATTGGAATAATTTTAGTTTCAATTGGAGCAGGGGCAGCTGGGGCTTTAAATATGTGGTACGAGTCTGACTTAGATGCTCTAATGACAAGAACTTGTTTAAGACCAATACCAATGGGTAAAGTAAATAGAAATCAAGCACTTGTATTTGGGATTTCTCTTTCTATTTTTTCTGTAATAGCACTTGATTATTATTCTAACAGAATATCTGCCAGCTTATTACTTTTTACTATTTTGTTTTATGTATTTGTCTATACAATTTGGTTAAAGAGAAAAACTCCTCAGAATATAGTCATTGGAGGGGCTGCGGGAGCACTGCCTCCAGTAATTGGCTGGACTATAGCTACTAATTCTTTGACTTTTGAACCAATTACCTTCTTTTTGATTATATTTTTTTGGACACCTTCACATTTTTGGGCTTTAAGTTTGTATAAATCTGATGATTATAAAAAAGCTAAAATTCCAATGCTTCCTTTAACGAATGGAGTTGAGAGTACAAAATTAAACATATTTGTTTATTCTTTGACGATGTTACCTGTAATTATCTTGCCTTATGCAATTAGCTTTGTAGGTGTAACTTTTCTAATCCCATCTTTAATTTTGACAATTTATTATAATTATTTATGTTTCGATCTTTATAAATTTAAAAAAAATAAATTTGATGCAAAAAAAGCAAAATCTATTTTTGGATATTCAATTTTGTATTTATTTTTAATTTTTGTTCTTTTTCTAGTTGATAAAACCTTATGATAACACCTGACAAAAAAACAAAGAAAAAAAACATTATAACAGCTATAACAATTTTAGCGTTTATGGTATTTTTATTTATTTTTACTTTATACAACGTTGGAGTATTTGATAGACAGATATGATTAAAGGCAAAACATTAACTCCTTTACTTTTAGCTGGGATTTTTGTTCTTATGTTGGGATTGTCTTTTGCGGCAGTGCCTTTGTACGATTTGTTCTGTAGAGTCACTGGTTTTGGAGGGACAACCCAAGTTTCAAAAGAAGCTCCAAAAAATAGTTTTAGACAAGGTTGTAAGCGTAAGGTTTGATACAAATGTGAACAATCTTGATTGGAATTTCAAAGCAAAATCAAACGTGATTGATGTGAAAGTTGGCCAGGTTAACAGAATAGAGTTTGAAGTTGAGAACTTTGGAAACGAGACGACTTATGGTGCTGCTAGTTTTAACGTGTCACCTGCAAGTTTTGGTAAATATTATAGTAAATTAGGATGTTTTTGTTTTGAAAAACAAGAG
>CABZHY010000014.1 GCA_902525565.1 uncultured Pelagibacteraceae bacterium | reverse complement strand
TAACTACTTCTTTATTTTTATTTGCCTCGTATTATTTCTTAGGTGAGCGAAGATGGATTTTAATGTTTTTATTATCTTTTCCATTTGTTGCTGCATTTATGTACCTTCTTCATGGTATTCTTGATATTTATTTGAGAGATCCATTCTTAAAGTCAATTGGAGTTATGGGATGATTGAAGGAATATTAATTGGATTAACAACTGCACTTACTTTTCAAAATATATTAATGGTTATGGTTGGTTGTTTTTTTGGAACAATCATTGGAATGCTTCCTGGTCTTGGTCCAATGACAGCAATCGCATTAATGATACCAATTACTTATGGTTTTGATCCTGCAACAGGATTAATTTTGATGGCTGGAGTTTATTATGGAGCAGTATTTGGTGGTTCTACTTCTTCTATATTATTAAATGCACCCGGGGTTCCTGGAACTGTTGCAACTTCATTTGATGGTTATCCTATGGCACAACAAGGTAAAGCGGGCAAAGCTTTAGCGATTGCAGCTTGGAGTTCGTTTGCAGGTGGAACTTTATCTGCAATTTATTTATTGTTTATGGCACCAAGTTTATCAAAAGTAAGTTTGTCTTTTAGATCACCAGATTATTTTGCTTTAATGATTTTAGGTTTAACTGCAATCGCTGCTTTTTCATCTAAAGGACAATTTTTAAAAGCTATGATGATGGTAGTACTTGGATTGATGTTGGCGTCTGTTGGCCAAGATAGTTTGTCTGATATTACGAGATTTACATTTAACAATATGAACTTAACTGATGGTATTAGTTTTGTACTTGTTGTAATGGCAACATTTGCAATGAGCGAAGCCTTAACAATTATTTTAAAAAGAAATGATCCAACAATTGCTGCTAAACAAGTTTCATTAACTGAATTAGGTTCTATTAAGATTAATAAAGAAGAACGAACCAAAATGTATAAAACAATTCCAAGATCATCAGTGATTGGATTTTTGATTGGTGTTCTTCCGGGGGCTGGCGCAACAATTGCGTCCTTTTTAGCCTATGGAATGGAACGAAACGTTGTTAGCGACGAAGAAAAAGAAAAATTTGGTAAAGGCAGTGTAAATGGTTTATCTGCACCAGAAACTGCAAACAATGCTGCTTGCTCAGGTTCTTTTGTGCCAATGCTCACTTTAGGAATTCCTGGCAGCGGAACCACAGCTGTAATGCTAGGGGCTCTTTTAGGTTTTGGGGTTCAGCCTGGTCCCAGACTTTATATGACTAATCCAGAGATTTTTTGGTCAATAATTATGTCTATGTATATTGGAATGGTAATTTTGTTGATATTAAACTTACCACTAATTCCTTATATAGCTAGAATTCTTGCTGTTCCTAAAAATTATTTAATTCCTCTTATTTTATTTTTCTCTGTTACTGGGATTTACGTAATGTCATTTAACAATTTTGATATTTATTTAATGATTGGGATTGCTGTAGTTGCAACTTTTTTAAGATTATATGATTTTCCAATGCCACCTTTAATATTAGCTTTTGTTTTAGGTGGATTGATGGAGGAAAATTTGAGACGATCTTTATTATTAAGTAATGGTTCATGGGAATTTTTGTGGGATAGAACATTAACCGCATGTATCCTAGCAACTACAATTTTAATTGTAGTTTGGCATATTTACAAAACCTTTAAGAGGAAAAATTAAGATTTAATATCTATACGTTTTCTAATGATCTCTTTATCAAGCTTCATTTCACGATATGACATGATTAAAACACCTAAAAATATAACACTAGCACCAATCCAAGTGAAGAGATCAGGTGTTTCACTAAAAACATAATATCCAATTAAAGATGCAAACACTAAACTTAGAAACGAGTATGGTTGTGTCATACTAACATCTACTAATTTGTATGCGTGATTTATGCAAAGATGTAACAACGTACCAAATAAACCTCCAAAAAATAAATAAATCAAAGTTTGAAAACTAGGTGTTTGCCAATAAAACAACGCAATAATGAAACTAAAAATTGTCATATACGTGTATCCATAAGATAAAATCGTAATCGAACTATCATCTTTTGCGATAGTTTTTGTAATTATAATTACTATTGACCACATAAAAGACGATGCCAGTACCATATAAACTCCAAGAGATATTTCAATTATTCCTGGTCTTAAAATTATTAACATTCCTATAAATCCTAAAACCAGTGCAAAACTCCTGTATATGTAAATTTTTTCTCCTAGAAATAAAACTGCCAATATTGTTACTATGAAAGGAACCACAAAAGATATGGCTGTAGCTTTTTCAATTGGCATCATTACTAGGGCTGAGAAATATAATAACATTGAAGGCAAGTTTAAAACCGCTCTTAGAAAATGTTTTTTATGATGATTTGTTTTAAACACTATAAAATTAGATTTTAGCATATAGGGAAAAATAATTAGGAAACCAAATAAAAATCTAAAAAAACCTGCAACATAAACATTAACTTCCTCTTGTGCCAATTTTAAAAAGGTTAACATTAATGTTCCACAAAAAACTGAGATTATAATTAAAAAAATTGCTAATTTATTATTTAAAATCAATTTAATATCTTTTTGTATTCTTCAATTATTTTTGACCATTGAAATTTATTAACAAATTCTTTTGCATTTTTTCCAAGCTCTAAATATTTTTTATTTTCCAACATAGAGTTAATAGAGGAATAAATGTCATCAAGTTTATTTCCATCACATATTAAACCAGTTTTCTCATGATCAATTGCATCTGCGGCACCACCATCTTTACCACCAATTGATGGAACACCGTATTGTGCAGCTTCAACATATGCAATACCAAAACCTTCAACTGATTTTTTATGGATTATGGATGGCATTACAAAGATATTTGATTTTGAAACTAAAGCATTTTTTAAATCGTTACTAATATCTTTAAAAAACATAACTTGTGTTTCAAGATCTAGCTCTTTTACTAGCGTCTTAATATTTTCTTCTTCTTCTCCATATCCAACACAAATGTAAACAATGTCAGGATATATTTGTTTCAAATTTCTCAAAGCCATAACTATTTTTTCATGATTTTTACGTTTATCAAATCTTGAAACTGTAATTAGTCTTGGATTTTTAACTTTAAGTATACTTTCAACTTTATCTAAAGTTTTTTTATTTAATTCTTCAGCAGGATCTACACCTGGATTTATTACAATTACTTTATTTTCATAAACACCAAGTTCTATCGCTAGATTTTTTGTAAACTGAGAATTTGCTATAACTTTATCAACATTATTCAAAACATTAACCACTCTTTTATTTTGACTAGAACCTTTAGGATGGTTGATTTCTTTACTATGAATTAAACAGTATTTTTTCTTAGAAGTTTTAATAAGCTCTAAACTTTTCCAATGATCTGCAATAACACCATCAATTTTATTTTCTTTGATATATTCATTAATTAATTGTGCTTTTCTATATTTTCTAAGCAATTTAATTCCTCCAACTCTTTCGATAGAAAAAGAGGCTTGCTCATCACATTCTTTATGACCTTCTATATGATCTGCAAACACTTTTATCATAAAGTTTTTAGACAGTTCTCTTGAAAGGCCCCACATTAGATTTTGCATTCCACCAAGCTCAGGTGGAAATGATCTAGTTACAATTAGATACATTAATCATTCTTCCATTTAATACCACAGCCCGCACTCGGTATTTGATCTTCAGGACCTTTTCCGGTTACAGCTATTTGTCTCATAGCTGTAAGCAGATCACTTTCTCCTTCTTTGACTGGAATAAACTTTTTAAGTTCTCTTAATCGTCCTCTATATTGAAGTTCTAGATTTTTATTATAACCAAAAAAATCTGGAGTACATACAGCATCATATGATTTAGCAATTTCTTGAGTTTCATCATGCAAGTAAGGAAAATTGAAATGATTTTCATTTGAAAACTTAATCATCTTATCAAACGAGTCTTCTGGATAATTAACAAAGTCATTTGAGCAGATGGCAACTGAGTTGATACCAATTTTTTTTAATTCACTACAATCTTCAACTAATTCTTTTGTAATAGCTTTTACATAAGGACAATGATTACAAATGAACATTATCAAAGTTCCATTTTCACCCTTGATATCATTTAAGGAAAGAATTTTGTTTTCAGTAGATTTTAATTCAAATGGAATAGCTTTTTGACCAAAATCACATATTGGAGTTTGTATAGGCATAATGTAAAATATATAGATTATGTTTTATGATTTAAAAGATAAAAAACCAAAAAACTCTGGCGAAAATTGGGTAGCTCCTAATGCCACAATAATTGGAGATGTTACTTTAGAAAAAAATACAAGTATTTGGTTTAATGCAGTGCTTAGAGGAGATATTGAAAATATTCATATTGGTGAAGGGTCTAATGTACAAGATGGAAGTGTATTACACACAGATCCTGGATGTCCTTTAAAAGTAGGAAAAAATGTTACGGTTGGTCATTTAGTTATGCTTCATGGGTGCACAATAGGAGATAACAGTTTAATTGGAATTGGAGCTGTAATTCTGAATAAAGCTAATATTGGTAAAAATTGTATTATCGGAGCTAAGGCTTTAATTACTGAAAATAAAGTCATACCTGATAACTCTTTAGTTGTTGGATCTCCAGGTAAAGTTATCAGAGAAGTTACAGAGGAAGAAAAAAAAGCAGTATTTGAAAACACTAAACATTATCAAGATAATTGGAAAAAATATTCTAAATCAATTTTTTAGTTATATTTAAATTAAATTAATGACTAGACACCCCCACCATTTTAAAATTGCATTTGCTTTGGCTATTTCAGCTGGGTCTTGGGGAATTTATTGGTTACCACAAAGAATACTTGTTGAAGGCGGTCTTACAGGTGGATGGGGAACTATTGCTCAAATGATAATTGGACTTTTAATATTATTACCAATAGCTATTTGGAGATTAATTAAAAAAAAAGAAACAGGTTTAGAGTTACCGGTCACTGGTTTACTAGTTGGTGGTGGTTTTATTTGTTATGCTTTAAGTTTTCTTTTAACTGATGTTGTTCGAGCATTAATATTATTTTACATGACGCCAATTTGGACAACAATATTTGAAATATTATTTTTAAAAAAAAGACCTGGTTTAGAAAGAGTACTTACTTTGGGCTTAGCTCTTGGTGGTTTATGGATAGTTTTTAGTAAACAAACTATTATACCTCTTCCAGAAAACGCTGGAGATTGGTTGGCGTTAGCGGGTGGTGCAATATTTGCCGGAGGAATGATAAGACTTGAAGTTGTTAAAACTGAAGGCGTATTTCCAATTATATTTTCTTTTTTTTTCTATGGAGCTTTATTTAATATAGTTGCTGGATTTTTTTTAGTTGATTACCTTGGAGAAATGCCTGCTATTGAAGCTTTCATCTCAATGTCTTCTTTTTTATTTGTAATATCTGTTTTTTATTTTATTCCTACAGCAATAGTAATACTCTGGGCTCCAAGTAAATTAGGCGCAGGTTTATGTTCAATTCTTTTTCTTGCAGAAATTGTTGTTGGAGTAATAAGCTCAGGTATGCTTACAAACGAACCATTTGGTTGGAGAGAGATAGCAGGTAGCTCGTTAATAGTTTTAGGAGGAATTTTAGCAGTAGTGCTTGCTCCTAAAGAAGAAAATTTGCTAAATTAAAGTATTAAGAAATATTTATAAATATCTAAACTAATATTTTTATAGGATAAATTAATGCCAGCAGGATACGTTATAGCACAGCTAAAAATTACAAACTCTGAAAATTATAAAGAATATGTTGAAAAGGTTACTCCACTTGTAAAAAAATTTGGTGGAGAATTTTTAGTAAGAGCTGGTGAATTTCAAATTTTTGATGGAGAAACAAAATTTCCTAGAATAATTGTGCTTAGGTTTCCAAGTTATGAAAAAGCATTAGAATGGTACAATTCTGAAGAGTACAAACCAATAAAACAAATAAGACTCGATAATTCTGAGGGTACAAATATAATTATTAAAGGTGTATGAAAAAAATATTTTTAATTTTTATCACTTTAGTTTTTTATTCTACCTCAGTCGTTGCTGTTGAAAAATTTAAATTCAAATATAACTTGCATGAAAATTTACCTAAGAAATGGGTTACTGAATTCAATAATATAATGAATATTGTGCAAGAAGTTATGCCCATAAATGAGAACACCAACCATTGGGTCAAGAATAATATGACATTGATGAATATTAAACAGGGCTATGGAATGGATATTTATGCATGGAAAAGCACAAAAAATCCTTTTCCAGAAAAGCGTGCTAATATGAAGTACTCAGGTCTTGAAGGAATTAATTCACCTGCACCATGGGTCCAACTAGACATAAACCCAAACGATTTAAAAAGTTCAGTAAATAAAATTCGTACTTACTCTGTTGTTGTGCATGAGTATTTTCATGTTTATCAAAGAGCACTTTCTCATGATAAAATTTTAGATAGAAACTCTCCAAAATGGTTATTTGAGGGGGGTGCTAAGGTTTTAGAGGAGATTTATTTAAAGCAATATTATAAAAAATACCTTTTAAAGAACGATCTTAATCAAAGTGATAATTGGAGTATAAAAAGGGTTTCCAAAGAACCTAAATTATATGAAAAATATAATACATCACCACAAACAAAAGGATTTGATAACAATTACTCAGGCTCTGCATTCATAGTTCTGGCTCTAGTTAACGAGTTAAAAAAAAATAATATATCTGAAGAAAAAGCATTTGAGTTGGTTTTTAGAGAATTCTGGATACAGAGGGGTAAGCAACCGCAGGGTTGGAATTGGCAACCATCTTTTCAAAATACCTTTGGAATGACTGTGGCTGAATTTTACAAAAGATTAAGTAAATACAAAAGAAAAAATCTTAAAAAAATACTTCCAAGTAAGTCATTAAAGATACAGGATATTTTTAGCTAAAATCAAATCTATTAATTAAATAAGAGATCATTGACTGAATAAACTATCAATCCATTTATTATTATAAATAATATTAAAAAGGAAAATTGCCCACTTAACTTTGATTTAATTTTGGTTTTACCCTCTTTAAATTTTTTAAAATGAATACTTCCAAATCTCATTACAGCTAAACCTAGAATTATAAGAAATGCTGTAAATATATATCCAGTAACCATCTATGGAACTAACCAAGTATCTTTATTATTCTCTAAATTAAACCTAGCTCTTCTATGACCCTTAGCTGCTAAATAAAGCCACTCTATAGATTTGATTTTACACTGTATAACAGTAAAGTTTTTATAACCTTCTTCGCTTTGTTCTTTTGTGTAATCAAAATTGTCTAACTCTGGTTTTAGTCCAGATGTCGGTAGATCCGACTCGGTTCCTGGACCATTATCAACCAAATAGCATTTTCTACTAATATGTTGGGTTTTAGACCAAGATTCTTTTGTTACATCATTATTATGATTAACAGCACACTCAACTTTCAATCTAACCTGTATTTTTTCGTCTTTATCGTAAAACAACAATGCTGCGTTTTTATTTGCTTTTAACTTTTCAATTTTATCTGATCGTATATCACTATGATATTGCACTAGATTATTTGATTGATCAGATTTTCTAAGAACTACAATTCGTCCATCAAAGTCTGATTGATTTCCACAAATAAATACTGGTATTCGAAATGGAGAACTTCTGTCTTTCACAGCATTGTCTAACATTGACCAAATTTTTTTTTTGATCTCTGCAAAGTCCTCGTAATAAGGAACGGTATCTGTCACAAATATTATTTTTTCTTTTTTAATCGAGCAATCAAACCTGAGCTATCCCAACGGTTTCCACCCATTTCTTGAACCTCAGCATAATAACCATCAATAATTTCAGTTATAGGCACAGGTGAACCATTTTTTTTTGCTTCCTCGATTGCAATTTTTAGATCTTTTCTCATCCAATCAATAGCAAAACCATAATCAAACTTATCATCGGTCATAGTTCGGTATCTATTTTCCATTTGCCAAGATTGTGCTGCACCTTTAGATATTGTTTCCATAACTTTATCCATATCTAAGCCAGCATTAATTCCAAAATTGATTGCTTCAGATAAACCTTGGACTGTTCCAGCAATACACATTTGGTTCATCATTTTTGTTAACTGACCACTTCCACAAGGACCAATTAATTTTACTTTTTTACTGTAACAATCAATTACAGGCTCAGCCTTCTTAAACACTTCTTCATCACCACCAACCATTACTGTTAGTATTCCTCCCTCGGCACCAGCTTGTCCTCCTGAAATCGGAGCATCTAAAAAACTAAAACCTTTATCATTTGCTTTTTTATTTAATTCTCTTGATACTTCTGCAGATACAGTTGAGTTATCAATAAAAATAGACCCAGCTTTTGCTTTGTTAAATAATCCATTTTCTCCGGTTGCAACTTCTCTTAAATCATCATCATTACCGACACATGTAAAAATGAAATCAGCACCATCTGCTGCCTCAGCAGGTGTATTTGCCATTTTACCCTGATATTCACCAATCCATTTTTCAGCTTTAGATTTAGTTCTATTAAAAACAGTTACATTGTGTCCGGCTTTTGATATATATCCAGCCATTGGGTAGCCCATAACCCCAAGACCTATGAAAGCAACATTACAAGTCATAATTTTTTTCTATGTTTAAAAGTTTAAGTTTAAAAGTAATTGTATTTGGTTTTATTTTTACATTTTTTTCAAGTTTTGGACAGAGTTTTTTTCTTGGTCTATTTAATTCTAGTATTAGAGAAGCTTTATCAATTACGCATGGACAATTTGGCTCAATTTATGCATCAGCGACTTTATTAAGTAGTATTGTTTTAGTTTGGATTGGAAAAAAAATTGATGACGTAAACATATTAAAATTTGCATCTTATGTAATAATTTTTTTATCAGCTTCCTGTTTTATATTTTCAAAGATTTCATCTGTTATTTTTTTATTTATAGGAATTTTTTTAATGCGTTTAGCGGGACAAGGATTATCAAGTCACACAGCAACAACAACCATATCTCGTTTTTTCGAAAAAAATAGAGGAAGAGCTTTAAGCACAGGTTGGTTAGGTTTATCATTAGCTGAATTTATAATGCCAGTTTTAATTGTTTTTTTATTAACTTTTATAGAATGGAGAGATATTTGGGTTTCAATATCTATTTTAGTTATACTTGTTTTACCTGTTGCAACTTTTTTTTTAGTTAAAGATGTTAAGCTTGATACGAGAGAAGAATCTAAAATAGAAGAGAATAATAAAGAAATTAAACAATGGAAAAGAATAGAAGTTATAAAAGATTATAGATTTTATATCATTTGCATGACGATGTTAGCGATGCCATGGATTGCAACAGGATCTTTTGTTTATCAGTCGTTTATATCCTCTTCTAAAGAATGGGGACCTTTCGTGATTGCACAATCATTTATGGCTTACTCTATTTTATCAGTGATAACTCTTTTTGTATCTGGTTTTTTAATTGATAAATTTTCAAGTAGAAAATTATTAATCTATATGAATATCCCACTTCTTTTTGGCACTATAGTTCTCTACTATTTTAATGCACCGTTATCTTCTTTTGTATTTTTTGGTTTACTTGGAGTAACCAATGGCCTGGCTAATGTTCTTGGATCCTCAACTTGGGCTGAGATTTATGGTGTTAAATATATTGGATCTATAAAGGCCTTAACAACTGCACTAATGGTATTTTCAACAGCTTTTGGTACAGCTTTATTTGGATTTTTGATTGATATTGGTTTTTCAATTGAACATATAGCTATTGTTTCAGGAGCCTACATCTTTGGCTCAATTATCCTTCTTTATTTGGTTAAAAATAAGCTAAATCCAAATTATTTATAAAATAGACCTTGATTTTTAAAGACTCACTGTGTAGATACTGCGCATGGCAAGAGTTACCGTAGAAGACTGTATAGATAAAGTAGAGAGCCCTTACGAATTAGTACTTGTTGCTAAAGAAAGAGCTACTCAACTTAATGCAGGAATAGAACCAACAATCGATAGAGATAACGATAAAAATACGGTTATTTCATTAAGAGAAATTGCTGAAGAAAAAATTAAAGTTTCAGATTTGACCGATAGTGCTGTTTACAAACTTAGAAAACATGTTGAACAAGTTGATGACAGTGCTGAGGATGATGAAGAAATAGGTGATGATTTTGAAAATCTATACAAAGGTGAAATTTCAAAGAGCGGTACGCCAATTTTACCATCTAAAAGAGCAAGAAAAACACCTGAAAAAATTCAAGTTACAAAAGAGGATTTGGCCGAGCTATCAGAAACAGCTGCAGCAGAAGTTGATAATTCATTAGGTAAAGAAACTATGAATGAGCAAGGAGAAGTTTCTTTAGATGAGGTATCAGAATCAGAAAATCAAGAAGCAGAGATATCGTCAGACGACACTGAAGCTTCAAACTCATAAAAAAATAATATAAAGTTATACCATGAACAGGAAAGTATCAGTTGCTCCTATGATGGATTGCACAGATCGTCATGAACGATTTTTCCTAAGATTAATATCAAAAAATACTCTTCTTTATACCGAGATGATAGTAGACGAAGCAATAAATAGAGGAGATAAAAAAAAATTATTAGAGTTTAATATTAATGAAAAACCCGTAGCACTTCAATTAGGAGGCTCTTCTCCTAAACTTTTAGCTGAAGCCACAAAAGTTGGTGAAGATTTTGGATATGATGAAATCAATTTAAACTTAGGTTGTCCCAGTAAGAAAGTTGAAAAAAATAGATTTGGTGCATGCCTTATGAAAGAACCAAATTTAGTTGCGGATTGTTTGAGCAAAATGCAAACAGCTACAAAGCTTCCGGTGACTATTAAAACAAGAATTGGTTATGATGATGTAGAGGATTATGAAAATTTACATAATTTTATTTCTACTTTAAAAACAACTGGAGTTAAAACTTTTATCATTCATGCAAGAAAAGCAATGTTGGGCAAATTCACACCTAAGCAAAATTTAAATATTCCACCCTTAAAATATGAATATGTGTACAAATTAAAAGAAGATTTTCCTAAAGAAGAGATCATTATAAATGGAGGAATAACTTCAGTGGATGAAATAAAACCTCTTTTAGAAAAAACTGATGGAGTAATGATTGGAAGAGCAGTATATCATACTCCTTATTTATTAGCTGATATTGAAAAAATAATATTTAATAATGAATATGTTCCAAGCAGACAAGATGTAATTGAACAACTGATTCCTTATGTAAAAGACGAATTAAAAAAAGGAACAAGGTTAAATCAAATTATGAGGCACACACTTGGTTTATTTCACGGTCAAACTGGTGCAAGTTATTGGAAAAGATATTTAAGTGAAAACATGTGTGTAAGAGATGCAGATGTGAAAAAAATTGATCACATCATGGATAAAATCAAATATAACAATTTACATAATACAGTAGGACAATCTGCTTAATTCAATTTTAACAAACGAATACAGCTATATTATTTTATTAATGAGTTTAACAGCTATACCGGTTGGGTTTGTTGCTGGATTATTTGGTATTGGTGGCGGCTTGATAACTGTTCCATTTTTATATTTTATTTTTAGTTCTTTAGAAATTGACTCACAATATGTTATGCATCTTGCCGTTGGAACTTCCTTTGCAATTATAATACCAACATCTACAGTTTCGGTTTTAACGCATCATAAATTTAAAGCGGTTGATTTTATTATTGTTAAAAATTATGGATTGTTTAGTTTGTTAGGAGTAATTGCTGGTACTGTTTTTGCAGCTTCTTTAAAAACTAAATCCTTGGTTTTGTTTTTTTCTATAATTATCTTATTTTTAGGAATTTACTTACTTTTAATAAAAGAAAAGGAACAAAATATAATTGTTAAAATGAAATTACATTTAAAAATAATTCTTGGTTTATTTGTTGGTTTTTTATCTGCTCCAATGGGAATAGGAGGAGCCATAATGAATGTTCCTATTCTTAAGTTTTTTGGTTATTCAATAAATAAAGCTATAGGAAGTGCAGCAGCTATAGGTTTTTTAATTGCTTTATTTGGAGCAATAGGTTTTTTAATTTCAGGACATTATTTAAAGTCAAGTCTTCCATTAAGTATTGGATTTATAAATATTCCTGCTTTTTTAATTTTTATACCAATTACAACTTTCATGGCAAGTATAGGAGCTAAAACAGTTCATAGTATTGATAAGAATAAAATCAGTAAGTTGTTTGGATTTTTTCTTTTAGCAGTTTCGATTAAATTTTTTTATGAATACTTAAAATTATAGTTGTAAAAAAAAAGAGGTGACTTCAGTCTCCCTCCATCACCTCACAAATATAATCTAGGTGATTCTCTAGATATTTATGAACACTTCTTAGTTGAAAATACATTTTATTAACTAATTTAAAACTAACAATCTTAAGTTGTATTTAGTCTTAAAAAAAAACTTAATTTAGCCACACATAATATTTATTATCGTAAATGTAATTGATACTTTTAAAAATGGTTTCAATAAAAGACATTAATAAAAAAATTAAAAAAAATTTATTTGATCCATTAGATAAAACTAAAAATAAGTTTTCCTCACTTTTAGAAAATATAAAAAAAAACAAAGTCAAAAAAGATTTAGCATTACGAAAACAATTAGAAAAAGAAAAAAAAAGAGAGTTAATTTTAGAAAAAAAATTAGCAAAAAAAGCTAAACAAGATGAACTTAAAGAAGAAAGAAAGAAACTTCTTTTTCAAAAAAAATTAATCGTAGAAAATGAAAAGCAAGAAAAAAAGAATGAAGAAAAAAGACGAAAAGTAGAATCTCGAAGAATTAAAATAGAACAGAAAAAAATTAAAGACGAAGAAACTAGAAAACTTAGAGAGGAAGCCAGAAAGCTTAAGCAAGAAGACTTAAGGCTTAAAATGCTAGAAAGACAAAGAATTAGGGAAGAAAATTTTAAAATTAAAGATGAAAAATTAAAAAATAAAGAGATTGAAATTCAAAAGAGAAGAGATGAAAAAGAAAAGGAGAGACAAAAAAAAATAAGATTAAAAGAAATTGAAAGGAAAAATAGACTAGATGAAGAGCAAAGATTAAGAGAGGCGGCAAAGAAGCTGAAATATGAACAAGAAAAACTAAAAGAAATGGAGCAAAGATTAAGAGATTTAGAAACTCAAAGACAGCAAGAAATTCAAAGACAGATTTTAAAAGAAGAGGCAGAACAAAGAGCTAAAGAAGAAGAATTAAAATTAAAAGAAAAAAGGCTTAAGGAAGCTGAACTTGAACGAATTAATAAAGAAAATGAAAGACGTAAAAGAGAAAAAGAATCAAAGCTGGAAGAGGAAAGGCAAAAAAGAATTGATGAAGAAAATGAAAGAGCTCGATTAGCTAAAATAGCTGAAAATAAAAGAATTGAGGAGGAAAATAGGCGAATGAGAGAATGGGAGAAAAAATTTGATGAAGAGCAACGACTGAAAGAGGAGGAGTTGATTAGAAAATTTTATAGCGATGAAATTCCTAAAGAAGATGTTAATAAGAATAACGATAATTTAGAAAATAAAACCGATGATGATAATTTAAAAAATTAGATTTTCTGATCATATTCACCGACCTTACCTGTTTCTTGTAATAAATCGTCAATAAAATTAAAGATTTTTTTCTTTCTTTTATCTGATGTTGGACTTTCAGTAACAATAACCAAAGATGGTTTATTTGAAGATGCTCTTATAAGTCCCCAAGAACCATCTTCAAATGAAAACCTAATTCCATTAACAGTCAAAATATCAACAATAACTTGGCCATCTATTTCAGTTTTGTTTTCTTTTAAATTTTTAATTTGTTTAACCAGCTCTTCAACAATAATATATTTCTCTCCATCTTTGCAAAAAGGTGCCATTGTTGGTGTTTGATATGTGTTAGGCAATTCACTAATAATTTCACTAATTTTTTTATTTTTATTATCTAATAAGTGGCACACTTGAATAGCTGAATTAATTCCATCATCATATCCATATCCTAGAGGTTGATTAAAAAAGAAATGACCACTTTTTTCAAAGCCTGCTAATGCTTTTTCAGTGTTCACTTTTCTTTTAATATGAGAATGACCTGTTTTCCAATAAATTGTTTCACAATTGTTTTCTGATAAGATTTTATCTTTTGAGTATAGACCTGTTGATTTTACATCAACTACAAACTTTGAATTTTTATGTTTGCTTGATAAATTTCTAGCTATTAGAAGACCTATTTTATCTGAAAATATTTCATTACCCTTATCGTCAATAACTCCAACTCTATCTCCATCACCATCAAATCCAAAACCTATATCGGCATTATTTTCTTTAACTACTTTTGCTATCTCATGAAGCATTTTTAGATCTTCTGGATTTGGATTGTATTTAGGAAAATTCCAATCCAGGTTACAATCTAACTCTATTATTTCACATCCAATACCTCTTAGGATATCTGGGGCAAAAACACCTGCTGTTCCATTTCCACAAGCCACCACAGCTTTTATTTTTTTCTTAATTTTATTTTTACTAATTAGATCTTCTTTATAGATTTTATCAAAATCTTTTATTTGTTTTTCATTACCTTCACCTTTTGTAAATTTTTCATTTAAGGTAATTTCTTTTAATTCTTTCATTTCCTCAGGTGCATGAGTTAGTCCTTTTTTGATACCCATTTTTACACCAGTCCAACCATTTTCATTATGACTTGCTGTAACCATAGCGACTGCATCTGCATCTAAATTAAATTGTGCAAAATAAACCATAGGAGACAACGATAGACCTACATCTTCAACATTACATCCGGTAAATATTAATCCTTTTTTAAGAGCAGTTTTTATTTCTTCGCTATAAGATCGGTAATCATGTCCAACGATGATTCTTGGATTTTCTTTTTTAGTATGAATTTTTATTTGTGTTCCAAGTCCTCTACCAAGATTCTCAATACCAGCTGAATTTATCTCTTTTTCATACAACCACCGGGCGTCATATTCTCTGAAGCCATAAGGGTCTATTTTTACGTTTTGTTTCATTAGATATTTACTTAACCTTTTATGTTAATTTCTTGGAAAAAATTTAATTTTTTTATTGATTATCATATTGTCGCGTTCTATAAATGTTCTGTTGTGAAAATGTTTATATAGTATATTTACAGCAAACGCCTACAACATATAGTTGTTTTCGTACTAATAACAAAATATATTAAATTTATATGAATAAGATTCTTTCTCTGGCCCTCAAAAAAGCTGTCTCTGAATATAGCCCTGAAGTTAAAGAAGTTTCAAAAATAAATAAGCCTGATCTTTTTTCTTTAAATAACGAAACAGAATTATTTCAAAATGATAAAGGTATCATAATTAAAATTGATCGTTCTAAAGATGCAAATCTAACTGATTTTGGTAAAGCAACTTTAAAAGACAGATACCTTGGTTTAAATGAATCTTATCAAGATTTATTTGCAAGGGTAGCAAGTACTTACGCAGATGACAATTTACATGCACAAAGAATTTATAACTACATAAGCAATCTTTGGTTCATGCCAGCAACACCAGTGTTATCAAACGGTGGTACAAAAAGAGGATTACCTATTTCATGTTTTTTGAATGAAGCATCAGATAGCCTAGGGGGTATTCTTGATTTATGGAGTGAGAATGTTTGGTTAGCAGCGAAGGGTGGAGGAATTGGAAGTTACTGGGGTAACTTAAGATCTATTGGTGAAAAAATAGGAAGAGTTGGAAAAACTTCCGGAATAATACCTTTTATAAAAGTTATGGACTCTTTAACAATGGCTATTAGTCAAGGATCATTAAGAAGAGGTTCTGCTGCATGTTATCTTCCAATAGATCATCCTGAGATAGAAGAGTTTATTGAAATGAGAAGACCTACCGGTGGTGATCCAAATAGAAAAGCATTAAATTTACATCATGGTGTTTTAGTTTCCGATGCGTTTATGAGAGCAGTAGAAACAGATGAACAATGGGCATTGAAGAGTCCAGCAGATGGAAGTGTTCAACAAACTATTTCAGCAAGAAATTTATGGATAAGATTATTAACTGCAAGAATTGAAACAGGCGAGCCATATATAATTTACATTGATACTGTTAACAGACAAATTCCTCAACATCATAAGTTAGCAAATCTAACAGTTAAAACTTCTAATTTATGTAGTGAGATAACTTTACCAACAGGAATTGATAAAGATGGAAGAGATAGAACAGCTGTATGTTGTTTGTCTTCGTTAAATTTAGAAAAATATAATGAGTGGAAAGATGATCCAGACATGATTAGTGATGTTATGAGATTTTTAGATAATGTTTTATCTGATTTTATTAATAAAGCACCAGATCAATTTAAGGATGCAAAATATTCAGCAGAAAGAGAAAGAAGTGTTGGATTAGGTGTAATGGGCTTTCATTCTTTTTTACAAAAAAATAGAATTCCACTTGAGTCTGTAATGGCAAAGTCATGGAATAAAAAAATATTTAAAAATATTCATGAAAAAGTTAATCAAGCTTCTAAAGATTTAGCGGAAGAGAGAGGCTCATGTCCAGATGCAGCGGAGTATGGTTACAAAGAAAGATTTTCTAACAAAACAGCAATAGCTCCAACTGCTTCAATCTCAATTATTTGTGGAGGAGCGTCACCAGGAGTAGAACCAATTGCAGCTAATAGCTATACACACAAAACTCTTTCAGGATCTTTTAATGTAAGAAATAGATATTTAGAAGAAATCCTTCAATCGCATGGTAAAAATGATGAAGAAACATGGTCTAGTATTACTACAAATCAAGGCTCTGTTAACCATCTAGATTTCCTAACTGACCTTGAAAAAGATGTATTTAAAACTGCATTTGAGTTAAACCAAAATTGGATAATTGAATTAAGTGGTGACAGAACACCATTTATTTCGCAGGCACAGTCAGTAAATCTATTTCTACCAGCAGATGTTCACAAGAAAGAATTACACAAAATTCATTTTGATGCTTGGAAAAAAGGCTTAAAGAGCCTTTATTACTGTAGATCAAAATCAATTCAAAGAGCTGAGAATGTTAATGATTCAAAATCAACAGATATCTTAGCAAATGTTTACAAAAATAAATCAAACGAAAGTCAAGAACAAGAGTACGAGGAGTGTTTATCATGTCAGTAGCAGAAAATATAAATAAAGAAGCAGTTCAACCAAAAAAAAACAACAATGGTTTGTTAGTAGCCAACCCAGTTTATAAACCATTTAGATATCCTTGGTGCTACGATGCTTGGTTAACTCAACAAAGAATTCACTGGTTACCTGAAGAAGTTCCATTAGGTGATGATGTACGAGATTGGCAAAAAAAATCTTAGCCCATCTGAAAAAAATTTATTAACTCAGATTTTTAGATTTTTCACTCAAGCCGATGTTGAAGTAAGTAATTGTTACATTAGACATTACATGAATGTGTTTAAACCAACAGAAGTTTTAATGATGATGTCGTCTTTTGCTTCTATGGAAACAGTACACATTGCAGCTTACTCACATTTATTAGATACAATTGGAATGCCAGAGTCGGAATATTCAGCTTTCATGAAATATAAAGAAATGAAAGATAAGTATGATTACATGCAAGGCTTTGATGTTAAATCTAATCATGACATTGTTTACATTTGTGTTGGATATGGAGAAGAAGAAGAAAATATTAAGACGCTAGTAAAAGAGCTAGATCTTGAAACACAAGTTATGTTTTTTAAAGATATTAGTAACGATTTAAAAAATGCTTTAGTTTCAAAATCAAATATCTTTGTAATGCCATCCATAATCCATAAAAAATCAGTTGAAGGTTTTGGTATTGCATATGTTGAAGCTGCACAATACGGTGTTCCATCAATTGGTGGTAAAGATGGTGGTGCCGCAGATGCAATTGATCATGAGAAAACTGGTTTAATATGTGATGGAAATAAACTTGATGACATTTATTCCTCTATTAACTCTATGTTGGAAAATAAAAAATATTTAGAGCTTGGAAAAAATGCAAAAGAATTTGTTAATAAATTTCAATGGTCAAAAATAATTGAAGAATACAAAAAGATATTAAATTGATTTTAAATAATAAATTAGCAATTTTTTTAATTATAATCTCAGTTTTTTGTGGAACATTAATGTTAACCTTTTTAAAATTGGCACAAGAGGAAGTTAATGTTTATGTTGCAGGTTTTTTTAGATTTTTATTTGGTTTCCTAATTATTTTTCCCTATATGCTAAAATCTAATTTTATAGTGTTTAAAACAAATCATCATAAAAAACATTTTCTAAGAGCGGTTTTAAACTTGCCTTCAATGTTATTATATTTCTCAGCCCTAGTAATGATGCCAATTGAAAAAGCTACAGCCATATCTTTTGTGGTTCCTTTCATAGTAACAATATTGGCAGTTTTATTTCTAGGAGAAAAAATTTACATATACAGGAGTTTTGCACTGGTTTTAGGATTTATAGGAATGTTAATAATTTTAAGACCAGGAATAATTGAAATATCTCTTGGAGTTTATATGGTACTGGCATCGTCTTTTATGTGGTCAATAGTAATTATAATTACAAAAACTATCGCAAAAGATGATAGTTCGATTACGATTTTATCTTATGGATACACGTATATGACAATTTTTAGTTTCATTATTGCGTTGTTTTATTGGCAAACACCTAGTTTTCAAACTTTGATTTATTTATTTTTTGGAGGTTTATTTGGTACGTTGTTACATCTTTGCATAAATCACGCATACAAATTAGTAGATGTTAGTATGACACAACCATACTCGTTTCTAAGTTTAGTGTTTGCATCTTTAATTGGATATTATGTTTTTAGTGAAACACCTGATCTCTTCACTTGGATTGGTGCTAGTGTTATATTTTTAGGTGTTTTAATCATGTCATATCGTGAAATGAAGCTTGATAAAGAGATCATTAGAAAACGTATAGATATTAAATCTTAATTTTTCCTCTTAAAGGTTTTGTAAATATGCCAAACTACAATTAAAATTGTAGTTGCTAGGATACATGCGGTTAATGTTCTATCCCACAAAAATTCCCATGAACCATTACTTAATAATAAAGATCGTCTCAAATTTTCCTCCATCAATCCACCTAAAACAAAAGCTAATATTAAAGGTGGCATTGGAAAATCATATAATCTTAAAAAAGTTGCAACTACAGCAATCCCAATCATTAAATAAATATCAAAATTGTTAAATGACATTACGTAAATCCCAGTAACAGAGAAAAATAAAATAAGAGGAATTAAATAATTTTTAGGAACAGCAAGAATTCTAGCTATATAAGGAATTAGTGGTAAGTTTAATATCAACAAAATTACCATTCCAATATACATAGACATAATTATTGACCAAAAAATCTCTGGATTAGTCATATAAAGTCTGGGACCAGGCTGAACCCCAAAACCTAAAAGAGCCCCTAGCATTACAGCTGTGGTTCCGCTGCCAGGAATTCCTAAAGTGAGCATTGGCACAAAAGAACCTGAGCAAGCAGCATTGTTTGCAGTTTCTGGTGCAGATAAACCATTTACACTGCCTTTACCAAATTTTTCTTTTTCTTCGTCGCTAACAACGTTTCGTTCCATTCCATAGGCTAAAAAGGACGCAATTGTTGCGCCAGCCCCCGGAAGAACACCAATCAAAAATCCAATCACTGATGATCTTGGAATTGTTTTATACATTTTGGTTCGTTCTTCTTTATTAATCTTAATAGAACCTAATTCAGTTAATGAAACTTGTTTAGCAGCAATTGTTGGATCATTTCTTTTTAAAATAATTGTTAAGGCTTCGCTCATTGCAAATGTTGCCATTACAACAAGTACAAAACTAATACCATCAGTTAAGTTCATATTGTTAAATGTAAATCTCGTAATATCAGACAAACTATCTTGGCCAACAGACGCCAACATCAATCCAAGTACTACCATCATCATAGCTTTTAAAAATTGTCCTTTAGATGAAAAAGCAGCGATTGCAGTTAAACCTAAAATCATTAAAGCAAAATAATCTGGTGATCTAAAAGACAAACTTACTTTTGATAAACTTGGTGCCATAAACAATAAATAAATTGCAGATAAAGTTCCACCTGCAAACGAACTCCAAGCTGCAATCGCTAAAGCTTTGCCCGCTTTACCTTGTTGTGCCATAGGATAACCATCAAATGAAGTTGCAACAGTTCCAGGAACCCCGGGTGCATTTAATAATATAGAAGAAGTAGAACCACCAAATACTGCTCCATAATAAACTCCAGCCATCAAAATTAATCCTGTTGCAGGATCAAAACCATAAGTAATTGGTATCATTAATGCGATTGCTGTCATTGGACCAAGACCAGGAAGCATTCCAATGATTGTTCCAAAAAAACAACCAACCATAACCATTAATATATTTTGAAAAGTAAGTGCAGTTGTTAATCCAATTAATATTCCTTCAATCATCCCATAACTCCAATTGACTTTAAGAATGGATCTCTCAAATAAATATCAAGAATACCATGAAGAAGGTACATAAATGCAGCAACAAATGGAAAAGATAATAAAAACATTAAAATCCATCTTCGCTCACCTAAGAAATAATACGAGGCAAATAAAAATAAAGAAGTAGTTA
>CABZHY010000013.1 GCA_902525565.1 uncultured Pelagibacteraceae bacterium | reverse complement strand
TACAATAACAAAATTTTGATTGATGAAGCTAAACTTTTTTGTGACTGGTATGCATCAAAGATGCTAACTAAAGTAAAAAGTATTAAATTTAATAAAAAATTTAAATTAGAGGTAAAAAACCTATTATCAAAATTAAATTATAAAAATGTTACATTTGTTCATAGAGATTTTCATGTTTCAAATTTAATGTATTTTGATAAAAAAATAGCAGTAATTGATAGTCAAGATGCACTAATTGGCAATAGAGCTTACGATTTAGCATCATTAATTGACGACGTAAGATTAAAAACTTCTAATAAATTAAAAGAGAAAGTATTTAAGTTTTATGTCAAAAAAAATAAAAAAATTGATTTAGAAAAATTTAAAAAAGATTTTCAAATATTATCTATTTTAAGGAATTTAAAAATAATTGGTATATTTATGCGTTTAGCTCTTAGAGATAATAAAAAAAAATATCTTAAATTAATTCCTTACGCTTGGGAAATGATTAATCATAGAATTAAAGAGCAAAATGAATTTAATAATTTGAAGTTGCTATTAAAAAATAATTTTCCAAAATTCATAAGGTAGAGTTGTGAAAATAAATACAGCTTTAATTTTATGCGCAGGTTTTGGTAAAAGATTAAATCCAATTACTTTAAATATCCCCAAACCTTTATTGGAGATCAAAGATATAAGTATGCTGGAGAGATGCATTAATTTAGTCGAAAAACTGGGTATTCAAAAAATCTTAATAAATACTTTTTATTTAAAGGATCAATTTTCATTTTTTTTAAACAGTAAAAATTTTAATGTTGATATTAAAATAATTGAGGATGGCGAGCATATTTTAAATACAGGGGGAGGTATTCAAAATATGATTAAAGACTCTAATGAAAAGGATTTTTTAATTTTTAATCCAGATACAATCTGGAGCAATGACTATAAAGATGAGATATTAAAAATGGAAAAAATGTATTTTTCTGAAAAATTAGAAAACATTCTTCTCTTAGCAAATAAAAAATTAAGTTTTGATAGAAAGCTAAAAGGAGATTTCAATTTAAAAAATAATTTAATTAATAAAGAGGCTGAAAATGAATTTATTTACATTGGGTGCCAAATAATTAATAAAAAATTATTTATTAAAGAGAAAATAGAAAATTACTCAATTTTGGAAATTTGGAATGATTTATTAGATCAAAAAAAGTTATTTGGTTATGAAAGCCAAAAAGACTTTTATCATTTAACTGATCTGGATATTTTTAAAAAACTAAAAGATCTTTAGCTCTTTCTTGATCAAGATATTTGCAATTAGAAATTTTGCTATTTTCTAATTCAATTAAAAGTGGGTTTCCTGTAGGAATTTCAAGTTTAGAGATCTCATTGTCATCTAAATTAAACAAATGTTTGCAAAGAGCTCTAATTGAGTTTCCATGAGCAGAAATGAGAATATTTTCACTTATTTTGTTTTCTATTTCTTTGCTATAAAATTTTATCACTCTTTCATATGTATCTTTTAGGGATTCTGTATCAGGAATATTTTCTAAAGGAATTTCTTTGTAAGTTTCAATATTTAGCGGATGATATGGATTTTTTTTATCTAAAGGATCAGGTCTAAGATCCCAAGAACGTCTAAATTGATGAACTTTTTCTTCTCCGAGTTTTACTTTCATTTCATCTTTATTTAATCCAGTAAGAGACCCATAATGTCTCTCGTTTAATTCCCATGCACTCCTTACCTGTTTAAAATCTTGTAATTCTTCTTGTATAATTTTTAGAGTATTTTTTGCTCTTAATTGAAAAGACGAGTAATACAGATTAACTTCAATTTTTTCTTGTTTAATCAATTCACCAGCTTTTTTTGCTTCTGATTTTCCATTTTCTGTTAGATCTACATCAACCCATCCAGTAAACTTTTTTTCAAGATTCCATAAACTTTGACCGTGTCTTACTAAAATTAAATAACTCATTTGTTTATATTTTAAATTAATTTGATAAATAAAACTATATTATTAATGATTAATTATTTTTCGAAATATAAGTTTATTTTTTATTTATGCAATTTGATTTTAATTTTTTTGTATTTGTTTCCTGGCAGTGTCCTAGGCTGGTTTTTATATAAAGACTTAAGTTTACAGCCTCAAATAACTCAAGATTTTATTGTTTCAACTAATCATTTATATGCATATATAGTTCTTTCAGTTATTGGCTTTTTAACTTTCCGAAAAAAAAATCAATTCAATATCTTAAGTATATACTTAATATTTTTATCTATTACACTTGAAGTTTTACAATACTTTGTACCTAATAGAAGTTTTGAATTTTCAGATTTATTTGGAAATCTAGTGGGCGTAATAATAACTATAATTTTATTTTACTTTTTTAAAAGAAATGAAAATTTTAAAAATTAATATTTTAATTATTTCAATTTTTTTTATTTCAGGATGCTCGTCTGTTCCAAAAAATACATCAAATAGTTGTTTAATATTTGATGAACGGTATCTTTGGTATAAACATGCAAAAAAAACTGAAAAAAAATGGGGTACTCCCGTTTATCTACAACTTGCAATTATAAAAATGGAATCTAGTTTTAATAGGTTTGCAAAACCACCAAGACAAAAACTATTTAAAGTGGTGCCTTATAAGAGGCCATCCAGTTCTTTTGGATATTCTCAAGCAGTAAAAGGAACATGGAAACAATATAAAGATGAAACTGGAAATAAATTTGCCACCAGGACAAGATTTAAAGATAGTGTCGATTTTATTGGTTGGTATACAAACAAAACTGAAAAAATTTTAAAGGTTTCAAAAAATGATGCTTTCAGGCAGTATATTGCTTATCACGAAGGGTGGGGAAATTACAAAAATTATAAAAAAAATAAAAAAGTTATTAATTTAGCTAAAAGAGTGGAGAAGCAATCAAATATTTACAAGAAACAATTATCAGAATGCAAAAATTCTTTATCAACATCAAAATATATTATTTTTTAATTCAGTTGTTTTTTTAATTCAATATCAACTGCATCAATACGTTTGGTATTTTTTGCAAGAGCTAAATACATTGTTGGAGTTACATACAAAGTAAAGAAGGTTGAAATAATCATTCCTCCTAAAATTGTAGAACCCACAGCCAATCTAGAGCCTTCACCTGCACCAGGGCCAATGTTCCCAATAACTAATGGAAGCATTGCTATCATTGTACTAAGTGAAGTCATTATGATTGGTCGAATTCTTAGTTCGCATGCCTTAATTATAGCCTCCTGGATTTTCACACCAGTAGTTCTTATCTGGTTTGTATAGTCTACAATCAAAATACTATTCTTTGTAGATATACCAATGAGTATTATTAAAGCAATTTGAGAGAAAATATTTACTGAACTATTTAAAAATAAAATAAATACTAAGCCACCAAATACAGCTAATGGAACTGTTAAGATAATAATAAATGGATGAATAAAAGAGTTAAATGTTGCTGCCATAACTAAATAAGCAGTTAACAAAGCAAGGGCAAAAATTAGGTATATTTCATTTGTTGTTTCTTTCAGCTCTTCAGATTTTCCTTTCCAAGTGATTTGATTTTGAGGAGCAACTCTAATCATTACATCTTCTAGGTATTTTATTGCTTCTGTTAGAGTATAATCTTCAGCAAGGGCAGCAGAAATTGTAACAGCTCTTTGACGATTATACCTTGGAAGTGATTCTGCAGTGCCTTTTTCTTTAAACTCAACTAAACTTGCAACAGATACAAGTTTACCAGTGGTTTCAGATCTAACAAAAATTTTTGATAATCCATCTTTATCTCTTCTGTCTGCTAAATATTGCTGTAAAATAATTGGGTATTCTCTTCCCTCTTTGCTAAAAGTTGTTACTCTTTTTCCTCCATAAAGAGTTTCTAAAGTTCTACCTATGTTTTCTGTAGAAATCCCCAAATCATTTGCTCTATTTTTATTAGTGATTAATTTAACCTCAGGTTTATTTTTTGTGTAATCACTTTCAATTCTAGACATATTTCTATTTTTTCTTAATTCTCTTAAGACACTATTTTGAATTTCTTCTAATTCTTCGTAACTAGATCCATATATGACCATTTGAACAGGCTTATTATAACTAGATACCCTTATTGATTGAGGAGAAATTGGAAAAGCAAAAGTTTCAGGTACAGAAACGACTTTTCCAATAGCTTCCCTTAATATTATTTGACTACTTTTTTCTCTATTTTTCCATTCATCAAGTAATGCAATAATTATAAAGCTGTTATAAGACGTTGCTGATTTTCCAAAACCAGGAACTCTCATTATAAGTCTTGCGTATGGACTGTTTTCTGCTTGTAGCAATTTTAATATTCTTCCCTCAATTATTTGAGCTTTTTCTTGTGTATATTCAAAAGAACTTCCTTCATCAGTTGATCCGATAATTAAATAAGCACCTCTATCTTCAATTGGTATCAATTCTTTTTTAGAAAAATTAAACAAATAAGTTGAAGCAGCAATAATTAAAATTATGAATATTGAAATGGTTTTTTTTTTATTTACCCAATATTTGAGGGAGTTTACATAAAACCCTGTAAAAGATTTGAAGCCATTATTAAATTTTTTTACAAAGAAATTAATTTTTTCTTTTTTATTTAAAAATTTACTTCCAAGCATTGGAGATAAAGTTAATGCCACAAAAGAAGATACAACTATTGAAAAAGATAGGGCTATTGCTGTTTCTTTAAATAAAGTTCCAGATATTCCTTTAATAAAAACTAAAGGTAAAAATACTGCTATAAGAATTAAAGTAGTTGCAATAATAGCAAATGTAATTTGTTTAGAACCTTTGTATGCAGCTACTAATGGTGTTTCACCATTTTCAATTCTAGTGTAAATTGCATCAGTCATAATTACAGAGTCATCAGTTATTATACCAATTGCCAGAATAAAACTTAGTAATACAAAAATATTAATTGATAGATCGAATATATATAACCCGAGAAATGACCCAATAAGACTTACTGGTAAAGCAACTGCAGGAACTATCACAGCTTTGAGGTTACCTAAAAAAAGATAAATAATTAAAACAACTAATATAAACGCAATTATTAAACTTTTATAAACCTCTTCAATTGCAGCGCCAATGTAGGTTGCTCTGTTAAATGCAATTTCTAATTTTAAACCATCAGGTAAAGATTTGTTAAGTACTTTTATTTTACTTTTAATTTGTTTGGAAAGTTCTACTGTTGATGCACCACTTTTTGCATAAATTCCAATTCCTACTGTTTTTAAATTTACTGCATTTTTTCTTTGTGCTTTAAATAAAGTCTTTTCTGAAACAGGTCCAAATTCTATATTAGCTACATCGGATAAGATAATAACTTTTTCTTTATTTTTTTTTAGAGGCAATTGTTTGATTGTATCAATATTTGAATATGATTTATCAATGTTCAAAGTAAAATCTTTGTTATTTGCTTCTAACGTTCCAGCTGGAAGATTTATATTTTCATTTCTTAAAGCTCTTTCGACTTCTTGAATTGTAAGATCATTTGCAGCTAATTTTATTGGGTCTATCCAAACTCTAACACTCAATTCTCGTAAACCACCAACCAAAATCCGACCAACGTTTGGTACACTTGAAAATGCATCTATCAGATATCTTTCAGCATAATCACCAAGGTCTAAGTCACTCCAAGTCGGAGATGATAAAGCGACCCACATTGTAGTCGTAAAACCTGCCGCTTGTTTTAAAATTTGTGGGGGACTTGACTCACTTGGCAAATTGTCAACAACTCTTGCCACTCTTTCCCTAATATCATTAGCAGCATCATCTAAATCAATATCTGTACTAAATTGAATATTAATTCTACTTCTTCCATTTAAGGAACTTGAGTCAATATTTTTGATACCCTCAGCTCCACCAATTACATCTTCTAATTTTTGAGTTATTTCCTCATCAACAATTTCAGCAGAAGCGGATTTGTAATCTGTTTGAACCTGAACTACTGGAGGTTGTATACCATCTGGGAGTTCTCTTACTGGCAATTCTAAAAAGACAAATATACCAAAAATAATTAATATTAAAGACATGACCCAAGCTACAACCGGTCGTTTGATGCTAACTTCAGTTATATACATTTAATTATTATTTCTCTTTTTCAGATTTCTTAAAAATATTTTTTAACCAATCAAATTTACCTTTTTTTTCTTCAGTTTTTTTTGATTTATCCTTTTTACCCCAACTAGAGTTTCCCTGTTTGTTTTTGGTACCTTTCACAATAGGTCTGATTGTTAAATTTGGTCTTACTTTTTTTATTCCTTCCGCAACAATTTTATCTCCATTATTTAACCCATCTAATATTTCTACAAATCCCAAGTATCTATCACCTAACATCACTTTGGTTTTTGTGACTTTATTTTTTTCGTCTACTCTATAAATAAAAACATTTTCACCTTCGACAATTGTACTAGTGTCAGGAGCACTTAAGACATTTCTTACATTATATTTAATCGATATTTCTAAAAATGAACCAGGTAGTATTTCACCAGATGTGTTATTCATTTTAATTCTTGTTGCTAAAGCCCTTGTATCTTCGCTTATTCTGCTAGCAATAGAATCGACTTCGCCTTTATAAATTTTATCCTTATAACCAGAAAATTTAATATCGACTGGTAGACCAACCTTAATGAATGGTACAAAAATTTCAGGTATATCGACATCACAATATATTGAGCTAGTATCCTCAAGGTTAATCAATATAGAGGACTTTGAAACCTCTATATCTTCAGAAAATTCTCTTTTTCCAATAACTCCATTAAATTGTGCAATAATCTTTCTATTTTTAAGATTTGCAATTATGTCACCTTTTTTAACTTTTTGATTAAAATTGATTGGACTTAGTATCTCGTATTTTTCAATTTTGAATGATTGAGTTTGAATTGGAGCTGCAGTTCCATACGTGCTGACAATATTCTCAAAAATTCTCTCTTGAGTAGTAGTTACAATTATTCCTGGAGGCGGTCTCTTACTAAATTTTTTTTTAAAATGATTTCCAATCATTGTTCTTCCAATAATTACTGTAGCTATTATTAGAAAAAATATTATTACTATACTTGTTATTTTGGTTGATGTTTTCATATATTAATTTTTTCCATACTCTGCCCAAGAGCCGTCATATATAGTTGGCATATACTTAGCATTTATTAAAGAATAAGCTAGTGCCAATACACTTGCAGTAACTCCAGAACCACATGAAAATACTATATTTTTATTGTCTTCAAATTTAAAAGACTTAAACTTATCAAGTATTTTGTCTTTACTAACAAAGGTGTGGTCTTCATTTATTAATTCAGAGAAGGGTAGACAAAATGAGTTTTTTATTGACCCACTTCTGAGACCTTTTCTGGGTTCAGCAACCTTACCCTCAAATCTTTCCCTACTTCTTGCATCAACAACATTAAATTTTTGTAAATCAATATTCTCATCAATTTGTTTTTTATTTTTAACAAGTTCTAAATTTTCTTTACATTTATACTCAGAAGTTTGAGTGATAACTTCTTTGTTATCTGTAGATTTATTTTCTTTTTTCCATTTTTTTAGTCCACCATTCAGAACATGTACTAGTTTAGGATCATGCCCATAATAAATTAAATTATACCAACATCTACAAGAACTAATAACATCAGAGTTGTCGTAAACTACTATTCGATCATTGTTTTCTATGCCCATGTTACTCATTATTTTTTCCCAAGATTTAATGTCAGTCAGCATATGAGGTAAATCAGTATCTAATTTAGAATTTTTGTCTAAATCAAAAAAAATAGCATTTGGAATATGTTCTTCATTATACTCGTCAAGACCATCTCTTTTAGTTTGAGGCATATGCCACGAGCAATCTATAATTTTTACTTTGTTAATATTATTTTCTAACCAGTCAGTATCTACCAAAGACATTTTATCTTTTTTCCAAATATCTTTGGTGATATTCTTCAGCTGGGCAATAATTTTTGACTAAAGAAGTTTTTGTTACAACTTTTCCAGATAATTTTATGTTTTCTTTTTCTATCATTTTTTCAGCAGTAATTTTTTGCTGATCATTAGAATAAAATATCTCACTTCTGTATTGGGTTCCAAAATCTGGCCCTTGAGAATTTAAGGTCGTTGGGTCGTGAATTTCAAAAAAATATTCAAGAATTTTCTCGTAAGATATTATCTTAGGATCAAAATCTAATTTTACTACCTCTGCATGATTTGTTGTGCCTGTGCATACTTCCTTATAATTCGTTTCAGCATTGTGACCTCCACAATAACCTACTTCTGTTTTTATTATTCCATCAAGTTTACTAAATTTAATCTCTGGTCCCCAAAAACATCCTAGTCCTAAAATTGCTATTTCCATTGATAATTAACTTAATTAATCTAAAGTTAATCATATGCTATCAAAAAATCAATTAGGCTTTTTTTACATGTTTATATCGGTATGTGCATTTTCACTTATGGATGTAATTGTTAAATGGTCTGATGATTACCCTGTTGGACAAGTGTTATTTTTTAGGGGATTTTGTGGAATAATTCCCATTTTATTTCTTATACCTAAAGATAGATATTTAGATTTTTATAAAACAAGTAGACCCTTTCTTCATTTTAAAAGATGTTTAGCAGGTTTAATTGCTTTGGTTTCTATATTTGTGGCATTAAGAAATTTACCATTAGCAACTGTTGTAAGTATTTCTTTTGCAGCACCAATATTTATTACAATATTTTCAATTTTTTTATTAAAGGAAAAAGTTGGTATTTATCGATGGTTAGCAGTTTTAGTTGGATTTGTTGGCATTATTTTCATAACCGAGCCAGGTTTTAACTCTTTAAATATATATTATATTTATCCATTAATTTTTTGCTTAGGTTTATCTTATGTTGCTATTGCTATCAGAAAATTATCTTCAACAGAGCCTGCTTGGTTAATTAGTTTTTTCTTTTCATTTTCTATAATGCTCCTTAGCTTTCTATCTTTTTACCAGGGATGGATTTTACCAAGTTTAATTGATTTATTTTTACTATCTATGGTCGGTATATTAGGTGGTCTTGCAAATTTATGGTTATCACAATCTTACAAGTATTCTGAAGTGAGTTTGGTTTCTCCTTTAAAATATCTTGGACTAGTCTTTGCAATAATATTTGGATATTTTATTTGGAAAGAAATACCGACCTCCAAAACTTTATTAGGTGCTTTATTAGTTATCATTTCATCTATTATTATATTTAGAAGAGAGATGTATTTGAAAAAAAAGCTATCTGTTTCACGTCATGACTAAAACCCCACCATATTGGAATAAAGCAAAAAAGTACTTATCAAAAAAAGATAAAACTATGTCTGCTTTGATAAAGAAATATAAGTCACCATCAGAAACTGTTCTTACATCAAGACGAGATGTTTTCTTCTCTCTATGTAAAAGTATCATTGGTCAACAAATAAGTGTTGCAGCCGCTAATTCAGTTTTTTTAAAATTTAAGAAAAAATGTAATAATAAAATTAATCCAAAAACTGTGAGTAAGTTATCTTTATTTCAGTTAAAGAGCTGTGGTTTAAGTAGGCAGAAAGTAAAAGGTATAAAAAGTTTAGCTAAAAGAATATTGAATAAAGAATTTAATCCAAGAGTGATTTCAAAAATGGCAGATGAAGATGCTATTATTTATCTTTCTCAATTAAGACAAATCGGAAGATGGTCAGCAGAAATGATCTTATTATTTACTTACAATAGACCCAATATTTGGCCTATACAAGATATTGGCCTTTTGAGAGCTATATCAAAAAATTATAATAAAAAATATTTACCGCCTGAAAGTTATGTTGGTTATTTGAAAAAAAAATTCTCACCTTACTGCTCTGTAGCAACTTGGTATCTGTGGAGAAGTATAGATCCCGAACCTATTCAATATTAAAGCCTTCAACAACTTGCATATGTCTCACTGTAGTATTTTTAGCAATACTCCATCCATCCTGATATTCTTTAGAATTATGACACTCGATTGCTTTTTCATAACTAGGAAATTCCCAAACAACTGATCTAATAAAATCTTGACCATCAAATTTTTTATATTTACCTCCTCTTATAAGAGGAACTCCTCCAAAACTTTTAATTATAGGTGTAACTATTTCAGCATATTTTTTCAGATTTTCCTGATTTTCAACTTTTGTGTACAAACTTATCCAATAACCTTTTTTCATTTAATCAATTTATTTTTTATTTATTAGAGTTCAACAATAATTTGTTAGACTCGAGAACAAGTTGAGAAACGATTGAGAGTGCTATTTCAGGACCAGATTTTCCTCCAAGTTTAATACCTATGGGGCCGTGTATGGAAGCTATTTCATCTTCAGTAAATCCACTCTCTTTTAGTCTTTGACACCTTTTTGTATGAGTTTTTTTGCTGCCAAGTGCCCCAATATAAAAAAATTTATTTTTTAGTGCGTGCTTTAATGCTGGATCATCTATTTTTGGATCATGAGTTAAAGTGATTAAAGCGTTATTAGAGTCTGTTTGCAATTTCTTAAAAATTTCTTCAGGCCAATCATTTATAATTTTTACATTTGGAAATCTTTCATCAGTAACAAAATATTTTCTTGGATCAACTATTGTGATTACAAAATTCAGATTTTTAAATAAATCAACTAAATATTGAGCAATATGAACTGCTCCCACTACAAAAACTTCTATTGGTTTTGTAAAATTTTGAATAAATATTTGGCTACCATCAATTAATCCATTTCTTTTTAAACTGTGATATTCCTCTATTTGTTTTTTATAACTTTCAAAATCATTACTTAACAATTTGCCAAATTCAAAAATTTCGCTATTTCCGTTTGTCAAATTTGTTAGTAAAGCAAATTTTTGATTAGAGGATTTTTTGTGAATAATTTCATTGAGTATTTGTAATTTCATGAAATTATTTTCTCAATATAAATTTTGAGTTCACCTCCACAGGCAAGGCCCACATTCCAAGCGTTGTCATCAGATACTTTAAATTCTAATTGTTTAAACGAATTATTATTTTTTATCAAATCTAAGCATTCTTCTATTACATTTGACTCAACACATCCCCCGGAAACAGATCCAAAAAATTCACCTTTGTCGTTAACAATCATTTTACTTCCAACTGGGCAAGGAGAAGAACCCCATGTTTGTACTACTCTTACAAGTATTACTTTTCTATCAGATCTGAACCAGTCTCTCGCCTGTTCTAAAATTGTTCTTTTGATCTGTTTTTCCATTAAATAATTTATCTTTTTAGTTTTTTTTATTTATGATACCAAATTTATAGTGAAAAAATTATTTTTAAAATATTTTATTGCTTTCTTTATAATGCTATTTTCATCAAATATTTATGTTAATGCTGATGAATTATTTATTAAAGGAAAAGAAGTTTTTCTAGGAGCTGGTAATTGTGTAGCATGTCATATGCTCTCAGATGCTGGATCGAACTCAATGGTTGGTCCAAATTTAAATGAAATCAGACCTGATATTCAAAGAATTGTAATGGCAGTTAGAAACGGTATAGGAGTGATGCCTGCAATGGAGGGTATATTAACTGATGAAGAAATAGAAGCAGTTGCTCACTATACTTCTATAGCTGCTGAACAATAATAAAAATTTTAACTATAATTTTTTATCCAATGTTTAGCTATATCTACCCTTTTGCAGATCCAAATATCCTTAAATTTATTAATATAATTTAAGAATTTTTTAAGCGACTGTATTCTACCAGGCCTTCCAATTAATCTACAATGCAAACCAACTGACATCATCTTTGGTGAGCTTTTTCCTTCCTCATAAAGAGCATCGAAACTATCTTTTAAATAATTATAAAATTGTTCACCTGAATTAAATCCTTGATTGGTTGCAAATCTCATATCATTGTTATCAAGTGTGTAAGGAACCATGAGTTGTTTTTTGTTACCTTTTTTTATCCAATAAGGAAGATCGTCACTGTATGTATCGCTACAGTATAAAAAATTACCGTTATTAATTACTAAATCTAAAGTATTTTTACTACATCTACCAGTGTACCAACCAGCAGGTTGATTTCCAAAAATCTTTTTTATAGATTTTACTGCAAGTTTCATATCATTCTTTTCTTTTTTCTTGGATACATTTTGATAATCAATCCATCTCCACCCATGACAAGCAACTTCATACTTTGCTTTTTTGATAGCTGCACAAACTTCTTTATTTCTCTCTAAGGCCATACCAACTCCAAAAATAGTAAGTGGAATTTTTTTTTTATTAAATAGATCGTGAATTCTCCAAAACCCTCTTCTTGATCCATATTCATAAATTGACTCCATATTTAAGTGTCGACCTTTAATTGGTTTTGCTCCTATAATTTCTGATAAAAATACCTCTGAAGTTTTATCGCCATGAAGAGTACAATTCTCTGCTCCCTCCTCATAATTAAGCACAAATTGCAAAGCCAATTTAGCATTACCAGGCCATTTTATCTTAACACTTTTGGAGCCATATCCCACCAAATCTCTTGGGTATTTTTTTTTCATTTTTTTAAAATAATTTTATCTTTTTTAAATTTATAAATAACAAGATTGTTTCCTTTCCCTTTTCTATCAATAATTAGAAAATTCATATTTTTCATAGATATTAAAGGAAAGTGCCAAATACCAGCATTGTAATTAACTCCAGTTTGTTTTGGGACTACAAAGGCTTCGATTTTATTTACATCTGGTTTATCTCCTCTTGGTGCTACAAATACTAAAAATTTTTTATTCTCCATTGGTATGAAGGCTTGACTTCCCAAAGGATGTTTTTCCATCATATCTATTTTCATAGGAAAATTTCTTTTTTTTGCTTTAAAAATACTAACAATTGCTTTTCCTTTTTTTTTAGATGTATCAATATTTATTAAGTTATCAAATCTTTTTGCATATCCATTATTAATATTTATAGGATTTTTTTTAGACGTATCTATTAATTGACCAAACTTAGAAAAATTTTTTTTAGTAATTTTTTTTGCTTTTATTACTTTCATTTCACAAAATTTCCAAATGCCCTTATTCTTGAAATTCCACCGTCTGGATAGATATTTATTTTAAGATAATTTTCCTTACTTCTTTTAATTAAAAATTTTTTAAAAACATGTTTCTTGTGAGCTGAGAGTTTTGACTTACTTAAAATAAATTTCCAATTTTTTGAATTATTTACAATTGATTTAGTAGAAAGATCTTTCGTAATATTTGCGGTTTGAATTGAACAACTGTCGGGGTAGTTTCCTTTAAAATGATGGGTATCTATTTCTAATTTTTTTATTAATCCTGTCTTGCCAAATTTTATTATAAGCCAATCAAAGTTTTTTCCTCTACTTCTTCTTGTTTCCCAACCATCCCCCATATTTTTCCCTTTACCAGGTGCTATGATATTTTCAGCTTTGCCAAAATGTTCATTATTACAACCAATAATTGAAGCACCATTTAAAACCGATGTAAGATTGATAGTTCTATTATTTAAAAGGTTTTTATCCATTTCAATTTTTCCATAAAGTCTCAGTCTTGCAACCCCACCATCTGGAAAAATGTTTAGTCTTATATAATTAAAAACAGATTTGTTTGTTGATTTGAAGTTCTGGTTTCTACTTGGCCCAAGTTTTTTTTTACTCAGTAAAGAAATCCACTTAGTTTTCTTATTAGGTTTTGTTTTACTCAAGCAACCTTCTAATGAAGCATGTTTGGGTTGGTTTCCATTGAAGTGTGTTGTGTCAATGTCTATATCAAAAATCTTTCCAGGTTTTCCAAGTTTTAAAATTAAATAATCAAAACCTTTTGATCTTCTTCTTCTTGTTTCCCATCCATCCATCCATTTACCATGTTTGTCAAATAGTCCATCTTTAAAAACTGGAGCTTCGATGTTTAATATTCTATGAGCAGCTGCAAAAAAATCGTCAGTCTTAAATATAATTTTAGTTCCAATTCTTGGATCCGCTAAGTTTATCATTTTTGCACTTATAAATTTTTTCATTTATTATTTATCTCATTTAAACGAAAGGTTGCGATTTTTTTAACTTGTTTTTTTGCTTCAAGGAATTCACTTTCTATATCACTTTGTATTCTTTGTCTAAAATTATTCAAAATTTCATTTTTATTTTTACCTTTTACAGCAATTATAAACGGAAAATTAAACTTTTTTTTATATTCTGTATTTAATCTTTTAAATTCCTCATACTCATCATTTGAACATTGGTTTAATTTTGCAGAAGCTTGTTCAGATATAGATTCCGAGGTCATTTTTTTTGCTACAGCAAGCTCTGGATGTGCATTTAAAATTTCTAAAATTTTATTTTTTTCGTAATTTTCGTATATATTAAACATTTTAAACACAATATCTTCGAAGTTTTTAAATGGTTTTAACTCGAAAGCTTCCAAAGCAACTGATTCAGTTTTTTCAAAAACATTACCAAATACAGACAAAAAATCAGACTTGTTAAGATCGTTAATGTTATCTATTGTTCTCATATAATTTTAAAATAATTAAAGTTTGAAATTAAATGATACTATAATTATATGACAAAGCTCACAACTCATGTTTTAGATGTATATTCTGGCAAACCCGGTAAAGGTATATTAGTTGAGTTGTTTTATATTAGTAATTCAGAACGAAAAAAATTAACGTCAACAAACCTCAATGACGACGGCAGAGCTAACTCTCCATTGGCAGAGGGAAGTATTTTTGTTAAGGGTAAATATGAATTAGTTTTTCATATTGGTGATTATTTTAAAAATACACCCGCAGCTAGCGATGTTCCATTCCTGGATGATGTTATTATCAGATTTGGTATCTCAGATCCCTCACAGCATTATCATGTTCCTTTACTTGTTTCACCTTGGAGTTATTCTACTTATAGAGGTAGTTAAGTGATATCGAGCTCTGTTAAATTTTTATTAAATGATAAGTTTATAGTAATCAATAATCCTGATCCAAATCAAACCATACTTAATTATATTAGAACCGAATTAAAAAAGACCGGAACCAAAGAAGGATGTTCAGAGGGTGGTTGTGGCGCGTGTACAATTGTTTTAGGTGAATTAGTCGATAATAAGATTATATATAAAGCAATTAATTCCTGTATTTCATTTGTACCATCATTAAATGGTAAACAACTTTTAATTGTAGAAGATTTAGTTTCCAAAGATGGCAAACTTCACCCTGTGCAAGATGCGATGGTAAAATTCCATGGTTCACAGTGTGGTTTTTGTACACCAGGATTTGTCATGTCTTTATTTTCAATGTTTAAAAATAACAAAAATTTTAATAATGAATTAATAACGGATTGTATATCAGGTAATTTATGTCGCTGCACTGGTTATAGACCCATAATAGATGCTGCAAAAAGTTTAAATAAGAAAGACAGGAATGATCAATTTAGTAAAAATAATAATAAAGTTATTCAATTATTAAAAAAAATTAAACCAAAAAATATTTATATTAAAAAAGATGATAAAATTTATTTTTCACCAAAAAATATTAAGGATTTAAAAAATATAATTAAAAAATATTCTAATTTTAGTTTTCTTGCAGGTGGAACAGACTTATCTTTAAAAGTTACAAAAGAAAGAAAAGAAATTCCATTTATAGTAGATTTAAAAGAAATAAAAGAATTAGACTTTATAAAAGTAAATAAAAATTATTTGGAGGTTGGCGCCTCTACACCTTTAATAAAGTTCGAAAAAGAAATAAAAAAATATTATCCAGATTTTTATTTAGTTCTTAAAAGATATGGTTCTGTTCAAATTCGAAATGTAGGAACCATAGGTGGTAATATTGCAACAGCATCTCCAATAGGAGATACATTACCAATTTTATTATCGTTAAATGCAGAAGTTTTAATTGAAAGGCTCGACAAAAGAAAAGTCATTCCCATAAATAATTTTTTCCTTGATTACAGAAAAACTAAATTAAAAAAGAAAGAATTTATTCACTCAATAAAAATACCATTATTTAAGAAAAATATTTTAAAAGCATTTAAAATATCCAAAAGATTTGATGATGATATTTCATCTGTTTGTGGATCTTTTAATTTTGAAATTGATAATAATAAAATTAAAGAAGTTTTTATTGCCTTTGGAGGTATGGCAGCTGTACCAAAAAGAGCTAAAGCCTGTGAGAAAATTCTTAAGAATAAACCTCTAAATTTAAGTACTTTTAATCAAGCCAAAAATTCTCTTGATAAAGACCTAAGTCCTATAGGGGATATGAGAGCAAGTAAAGAATATCGGCTAGAGATTGCAAAAAATTTATTGATGAAATGTTTCGTAGAAATAGATTCTAATAAGCTAACAAGAGTTAATTAAATGAGCAAAGAGAACTATGTTAATTATGTAAGACCACATGATAGTGCTTATAAGCATGTAAGTGGATACGCTGAATACACTGACGACATTAATGAACCAAAAAATACAATTTATGGTGCTATTGGTTTAAGTAAAAAAGCTCATGCAATAATCAAAAAAATAGACTTGAGTGATGTAAAAAAAAGTGAAGGGGTGATATCAGTAGTCACTCAAAGTGATATCCCAGGAAGGAACGATGTAGGCCCTGTTTTTGATGGTGATCCAATATTTCCAGATAAAAAAGTTGAGTTTTTTGGTCAACCATTGTTTGCTGTAGCTGCCACAACTACTGAACTTGCAAGAAAAGCAGTATTAAAGGCCAAAATCACTTATAAAGATTTAAAACCAGTTATCACAATAAAAAATGCTTTAAGTAAAAAACAGTTTTTATTTAAGCCTAGAAAAATTAAAAAAGGAAACCCTTCTAAGAAAATTAAAAATTCAAAATATAATTTGAAAGGAAACTTTATAACTGGAAGTCAAGAACACTTTTATTTAGAGGGTCAGGCAGCGTTTGTTATACCTAAAGAAGATGATAATTTTTTAGTTTACAGTTCAACACAACATCCTTCTGAGACACAACAATTAATTGCAAAAATGTTTAATCAGAAAACTAATTCTATAAATGTTGAAGTAAGAAGAATTGGAGGTGGATTTGGAGGGAAAGAGACAAATTTTATGACTGCATGTATTTGTGCGTTGTTGGCAAAAAAAACGGGTCAGCCTGTAAAATTAAGACTAGATAGAGATGATGATATAATTTTGACTGGTAAAAGGCATGAATTTTTGTCTGAATACGAAGTTGGATTTAATAATGAAGGAATTATTGAAGGATTAAAAATTAACTTATCATCAAATTGTGGAATGTCGCCTGATTTATCAGCAGCAATAAATGAAAGAGCTCTTCTTCATATAGACAATGCGTATTACATATCAGATATCGAGGTAACAAATAATTTATGCAAGACAAATATTCCAACTTCAACTGCATTTAGAGGCTTTGGTGGAAATCAAGGAATGATGGCTATAGAAAATGTTATTGATAATATTTCAAGGTATTTAAAAATAGATCCTATTGAAGTTCGAAAGAAAAATTTTTATCAAAAAGATAAAAAAAATGTAACTCACTATGGAATGACTATTGAAGACAATGTGATTAATGAAATATTTAAAAATTTAGAAAATAAATCTAATTATAAGAAAAGATATTCAGATATAAAAAAGTTCAATGAAAAAAATAAATTTAAAAAGAAGGGTATAGCTATTACACCAGTAAAATTTGGGATTTCATTTACAACAATTCATTTAAATCAAGCTGGTGCTTTAGTGCATATTTATACAGATGGAAGTGTGTACTTGAACCATGGTGGTATAGAAATGGGTCAAGGGACTCATACAAAAATAGCACAACTAGTGGCTAATTCCTTGGGATTACCATATAATCTAGTACATATTTCATCAACAAATACAGCAAAGGTTCCAAATACTTCAGCTAGCGCTGCATCTTCAACCACAGACCTTAATGGTGCTGCAGCATTAAATGCAGTAGCAAAAATTAAATTAAATTTGGAAAAATTTATTAAAAAAAAATATAAGATTTACAATCAAGAAGCAATTTATAAGGATCAATATATAATATTTGGAAACAGACAATTTGAATTTAAAAGTATTATTAAAGAAGCATATTTAAATAGAATTTCTCTTTCATCCTCAGGTTTTTATTCGACGCCAAAAATAAACTTTGATAAAAAAAAATTTAGAGGAAGACCATTTTATTACTTTTGTTATGGTGCCGCTGTTTCAGAAGTAACTATTGATACATTGACTGGTGAAAATGTCTTAGAAAGAGTTGATATTTTACATGATGCAGGAAAACCAATAAATCCAGCACTTGAATTAGGTCAGATCGAAGGGGGGTTTGTTCAAGGGCAAGGTTGGTTAACAATTGAGGAACTAAATTGGAAATCAAATGGTCAGATTACAACTTTTTCTCCATCAACATATAAAATACCAGCCGTAAGTGATATTCCAAAAAAAATTTAATGTAGAAATTTTTAAAGAGGGAATAAATAAAGAAAAAGTTGTTAATAAAGCAAAGACAACAGGTGAACCTCCTCTAATGTTAGCCATGAGCGTTTTTTATGCAATTAAAGATGCAGTTGCCTCAGTTGGAAATTATCACCTTGCACCAGAACTTAATGCCCCAGCAACACCTGAAAAAATTTTAATGAGTATTAACAAAATTAAAAATCAAATAAAAAGTTAAAAATGGAAGATAAAAAAAAATTTATGGCAAAAGCCATTGAACTTTCAATAAAAAGTGCGAATACTATAGGTGGTCCCTTTGGAAGTGTTATAGTTAAGGATCAAAAGATTATTTCAGAGGGCTCTAACAAAGTTACTTCTACAAATGATCCAACTGCTCATGGAGAAATAGTAGCAATTCGAGAAGCCTGTAAAAATTTAAATACTTTTGATCTTTCTGGATGTGAGATTTATACATCTTGTGAACCTTGCCCTATGTGTCTTTCAGCAATTTATTGGTCAAGATTAGATAAAATATATTATGCAAACACTAGAGAAGACGCAAAAAATATAGATTTTGATGACTCTTTTATTTATACAGAAATTCCAAAAAAAATTGATGATAGGAAAATTAAAATGGTGCAAATGCTTAGAGAAGAAGCTTTAAAAGCATTTGAAATCTGGGATAATAAGGTAGATAAAATAAAATATTGATGGAATTCTTACCTTATACAATAAAATGGTTAGAGGTTATTCTAAGATGGGGTCATGTAGTATTTGCAATATTATGGGTAGGTAACAGTTTTTTATTTAATTACTTAGACAATAATTTAAATAAAAACATAACAAGCGATGATGTCGATGGAGAAGGATATCTGATGCATTCTGGTTTTTTTTATAAACTTTCAAGGTTAAAAACTTCACCACCACAGGATTATTTAAATAGATTAGTAATTTTTAAATGGCAAAGTTACCTAACTTTTGTAACAGGAATGTTGCTCTTAGTTGTGATTTATTATTATAATGCTGGTGTATTAATGGTTGATAAACGTGTTCTGTTAATGCCTCCTAGTTATGCCATTATTATCTCGCTTTTATCATTAATTATTTTTTGGTTTATATATGATCTATTGTGTAAATCGAAATTGATTAAAAATAATATATTGTTTGTATCCACAGCAATTATTTTATTAGCAGCTGTTTCCTTTGGTTTAACAAAATTATTTGGACCAAAATTTGCAATTTTAAGTGTTGGACTAATCATAGGAACTAATATGTTTGGAAATGTTTTTACAGTGATTATACCCAATCAAACGAACATCATCAGCAGTAGTGAAAGAGGTGAAAAATTTGATATGAGTCTATCTCTAGCAGCTAAACAGAGATCAATTCATAATAATTATTCCACTTTTTTAGTATTGTTTATAATGCTTTCTGGACACTCAAGTTTCTTAGTTTATCATCAATATAATTGGTTAATATTATGTGCATTAGCAGTCATTACTGGAGTAGCACGACATTATTTTAACTTAAGAGGAAGAAACATTCATAGGTTGTATATTTTAATATCTTCAATAATTGCACTTATCCTTCTTGCAGTTTTAGTTTTATTATTTAAATAAATAGATATTAAAAGATTATGACTGAAAAAATGATAGTCAGCTGGGATGAGTACAACAAGACTGTTGAGAAGTTAGCAATCCAAATTGATGAAAGTGGATATAAACCAACAATACTGATTGGCATCATGCGTGGGGCAGCACCGATGATAGATGTATTAAGCAGAATATTTAAATTAAAATGTGCATATCTTGCAGTTGAGTCTTATAGCGGTAAAGGAGTAGAAGATGAGCAAGGTGATATTGTTTTTTCAAGGGAAATGAGTTCTATAGCACCTAATATGGGTGGTAAAATACTTTTATGTGATGATTTATCTGATACAGGAATAACTTTCAATAAAAGTATAGATTGGTTAAAAAAATATGAACCGATAAAAGATAAAATAGAAGATATTAAAACTGCTACGTTGTTTAAAAAAAAGAAATCAACATTTGAGCCAGATTTTTGTGCGAAAAAACTTGCTGGTAATCCGTGGATTGTACAGCCCTTCGAAATTTATGAGGAATTAAGAATTGAAGAAATTAAAAAAAAACATCAAATATAAAAAAGGCCAGTTAAAAAACCGGCCTTTTAAATTTTAATAAGTTTAAGAGCTTACTTCGGTATATCTCCTTCAACACCTTTAACATAAGTCATCATACCTGCTAGCATACCATCATCTGCAGTTTTCCCTTCTGCTACCATTAAATTCCCTTTTTGGTCATAAATTGGTCCAGTGAAAGAATGAACTTTACCAGATGCTAAATCCGCTTGAAGTTTTTTAACTTTTGCTTGTAGGTCACTAGGCATTTGAGAATCTAAACCTGAGATTACTACCATACCATCACCTATACCGTGCCATGTATCTTTTTGATTCCATGTACCATTTGCAACAGCTTTAACTCTATCGACATAATATGGTCCCCAGTTATTCTCAACTGAAGTTAATACAGCCTTTGGTGCAAACTTATCCATATCACTCGCTTGTCCAAAAGCATATACGCCTGCTTTT
>CABZHY010000012.1 GCA_902525565.1 uncultured Pelagibacteraceae bacterium | reverse complement strand
GAGGAGATCATACTATTGCAGTACCACTGTTAAGAGCAATAAATAAAAAAAATAAGGGACCTGTATCTTTAGTTCATTTTGATGCACACTTAGATACTTGGGACACATATTTTGGCGCACCTTATACTCATGGAACTCCATTCAGAAGAGCTAGAGAAGAAGGATTATTTTTAGATGATGCTTCTATGCATGTTGGAATTCGAGGCCCACTTTATAGTAGAGATGATATTAAAAATGATGAAAGTTTTGGATTCAAAATAATCCATTGTGATGAGTTTCAAACAGAAGGAACCGATAAAATAGCAGAAAGAATTAGAAAAAGAGTGGGAGACAATCCTCTATATTTATCAATTGATATTGATGTTTTAGACCCTGCATTTGCTCCAGGTACTGGTACACCAGAAATTGCAGGGATGACTACAAGAGAAATGGTAAATGTTTTAAGAGGATTATCGGGATTAAATTTAGTTTCAGCAGATGTAGTTGAAGTTTCTCCAGCATATGATCATGCAGAAGTAACTTCTTTAGCAGCAGCAACTATTGTTTATGAGTTAACTAATTTATTTGCAAAAACATAAAGAAAGGATAATTTGCGACCATGATTGATAAGAAAAATTTTTATATTAATGGTTTATGGGTTGCTCCGAAAAATCAAAAAGACATTCAAGTAATTAATCCTGCAAATGAAAAAAGTTGTGCTGTAATTTCTTTAGGTACCAAAGAAGATATTCATGATGCTGTTACTGCAGCAAAAGAAGCATTTAAATTTTGGGGATTTACCTCAAAAGAAGAAAGAATTGTACATTTAGAAAAATTATACGAATTATATAAAAAAAGATGGAACGATATTGCTGAAGCAATTACTCTTGAAATGGGAGCTCCAAAAGACTTTTCATCAAAACTTCAAACAGGTACTGGAGCAAGTCATATTAAATCTTTTATTCGTTATCTTAAAGAATTTGAATTCGAAAAGGCTTTAGGAGATCATGCAAAAAATCAAAGAATTTTATATGAGCCAAAAGGGGTTTGTGCATTAATTACACCTTGGAATTGGCCAATGAACCAAGTTTGTTTAAAAGTAATTCCAGCATTAGCCGCAGGATGTACTATGGTTTTAAAACCGTCAGAACTTGCACCATTATCTGCAATTATTATTGCAGAACTGATTGATGAAGCAAAGTTCCCAAAAGGTGTATTTAATTTAGTAAACGGAGATGGTGCAACTACTGGAGATGCTTTAACAAGTCATCCTGATGTAAATATGATTTCATTTACTGGATCAACAAGAGCAGGTGCATTAATTTCCGAAAATGCAGCCAAAGATTTTAAACGTGTAAGTTTAGAATTAGGCGGCAAAGGAGCAAACATAATTTTCAAAGATGCAGACTCTGAAGCGATTGAAAGAGGTGCTCTTAGATGTTTTAGAAATTCAGGCCAATCTTGCAATGCTCCAACAAGAATGTTGGTAGAAAAAACAATGTATGACGAAGCTATTGAAAGACTAAAAAAATACGCAAATGAATTTCAAGTTGGAGATCCAAACAAAGAGGGTGACCATATTGGTCCTGTTATTTCAGAAGCACAATTTAATAAAATACAAGGTTTAATTCAAAAAGGAATAGATGAAGGTGCAAAGTTAGTTGCTGGGGGCCCAGGTAAGCCTGAAGGTTTGACTGATGGATATTACGTTAAACCGACTGTATTTGCTAACGTAAATAATAATATGGAAATTGCCAGAACTGAAATATTTGGACCAGTTTTATCAGTTATTCCTTTTGAAACAGAGGATGAGGCAATCCAAATTGCAAATGATACAGATTATGGACTTACTAATTATATTCAAACCCAAGATGTTGAAAAAGTTCAAAGAGTAGCTAGAAAATTAAGATCTGGAATGGTTGATGTGAATGGTGCTGGTATTGCAGTAGATGCTCCATTTGGTGGATATAAACATTCAGGCATTGGTAGAGAAGCAGGAAAAGAGGGACTAATAGAATTTTTAGAAGTTAAATCTGTAGGTGGCTGGAATTAATTAATTAATTGATTTATCTTTTAAACCTTCTAAAAATTTAAGACACTTTTTAATCTCATTTAATTCTATAAACTCATCAATCTTATGAGCTTGATCTATAGATCCAGGTCCACAAACAACAGTACTGATTCCTAATTCTTGAAATAAACCAGCCTCTGTTCCAAAAGAAACTACCTCTCTTGAATTATCACCAGTTATACTTGATACAAATTCACATGCCTCAGATTCATCTAATCTATTAAATCCTATAACTTCACCTATCACTTCTTTTTTAATATAGGATTCTTGGAATACTTTTTGCATTTCTGGTAAAAGGACTTCGTTAGCATATTTATCTATTTCATTTGTAACATATTCGCCATCTGCTTTCGCAATTGGTCTAGTCTCCCAATCAACACTGCATTTATCAGCTATAACATTGTGCGCGATACCACCTTTAATTCCACCAACTGATAAAGTTGAATATGGAGGATCAAAAATACTATTTTCTTTAACTCTTTTTTTTAATTCTTTTCTAATTTCCAAAAGTTTACTTACATATCGAGCAGCATATTCAGCAGCATTAACTCCTAAATTTGGTTTCGAACTATGACCAGCAAGACCTCCAAAGTGAACCGTATATTCATTCATACCTTTATGAGCATCTATTATTTTCATTTTAGTAGGTTCACCAATTATACAAATTCCATTTTTGATATTTCTTTTTTTTAATTCTTTTATTAATAAAGGTGCCCCTATACAGGCAGTCTCCTCATCAAAAGTATAACAGAAATGTAAGTCTCTATTTAAATTACATTCTTTAAAGATAGGGGCATAAGCAAGAGTACAGGCAATAAAACCTTTCATATCACAAGAGCCTCTACCATATAACTTGTCGTCTTTAATTGTTGCAACAAATGGGTCGCTACTCCAACCTTTAGAAACTGGTACCACATCTGTATGTCCAGATAATATTATTGGTTTTTTTCCGTTTTGGTTTTTAGCCTTTAAAGTTCCAAAAAGATTTACTCTTTTTTTATCTTCATCATAAACTTTAAAAGTATCTACTCCAACTTTATTTAAAATATTTTCACAGTAAATAATTAAATTACTGTTATCTTGACCAGAAATTGTTTTAAATCCAATTAAGTCGGTTAAAATCTTTATTGATTTTTCATATAAATTATTATCTATACTCATAAACTTAAAACACTATATTATATTATGATTAAAGAGCAAATTACCTATGATGATTTTAAAAAAGTAGATATTAGAATTGGTACCATTGTTTCAGTTAAAAAAAACGAAAAAGCCAGAAAACCTTCATTGGTCATTGAAGTTGATTTTGGAAGTGAGATTGGAATTAAAAAATCTTCAGCTCAAATAACTCATTATTATACTGAGGAAAATTTAAAAGGAAAACAAGTTATTGCTGTTTGCAATTTTCCTGAGAAAAATGTTGCTGGAATACTTTCTCAAGTATTAGTTTTAGGAGCAATTGATGCCGATGGCAAGGTTACACTTGTTCATCCCTCTCAAAAAGTAGAAAATGGATTACCAATTGCATAATAATGCATCCTGAAATTTTATCTCTGTCTTTATATATGTTTGTAACTAGCTGTTCTCCTGGGCCTAATAATGTAGTTGCCTCTCATTCAGGTTTTAATCATGGAGTTAAAAAATCAATTCCTTTAATGCTAGGTGTTATTTTTGGTTTTACCTTGATGTTAGCAGTTGTTAATTTTGGTTTAATCAATATTTTTAATATATATCCAGTGATTCAAAAAATATTAATTGGGACTGGAACTATTTTTTTAATCTATCTAGCATATAAAATTTCGTTTTCAAGAACTTCAAAAGAAAATGAAAATTTAAAACCAGTTAATTTTACTGAAACATTTCTTTATCAATTTTTAAATCCTAAAGGGGTAATTGTGGCTATTATAGCTGTCTCTAACTATACAGAATCAGGCTCAAACTTTATTAATTATTCTATTTGGATGTTAAGTATTGCTTTTATTTTTGCAATAATAAGTATTATTTTTTGGACATTGCTTGGTAAATTCATGAGGAAATTCGCGACAAATGAGAAATTTATTAAATGGTTTAATTATGTTATGTCAACGCTCCTAATAAGTTGTATAGCAACTTTTTATTACTAAAAACTATGAAACCAGGAAATAAAAATTCTTATAAATCTTTATCAAAACTTAAAGTTGGAAATCAAAGTTATAAATATTATTCTCTTGCTGAAGCTGAAAAGAATGGATTAGATGGAATATCTAAATTACCCAAATCTCTTAAAGTCCTTTTAGAAAATCTTTTAAGATATGAAGATGATTTATCAGTAAATAAAAAACAAATACAAGCGATTAAAAATTGGCTAGATACAAAAAAATCTAAAACTGAAATTGCCTATAGACCAGCAAGAGTGTTACTTCAAGATTACACAGGAATACCAGCAGTTGCAGATTTAGCTGCAATGAGAGAAGCTGTGAAAGAAAAAAATAAAGATCCAAATACAATTAATCCATTATCTACAGTTGATTTAGTGATTGATCACTCGGTACAAGTTGATCAGTCTGCAAAACCAGATTCATTTGAAAAAAATGTAGATATTGAATTTGAGAGAAATGGAGAAAGATATTCTTTTCTAAAATGGGGACAGCAGGCATTTGATAATTTTAGAATAGTTCCACCAGGAACAGGAATTTGTCACCAAGTAAATCTAGAGTATTTGTCAAAAGTTGTTTGGTCTGAAGAATTTAAAGGTGAAAAATATCTTTTTCCAGATACTTTGGTTGGAACAGACAGTCACACAACAATGGTAAACGGGTTATCTGTTTTAGGCTGGGGTGTTGGAGGTATTGAGGCTGAAGCAGGAATGTTGGGTCAACCGATATCTATGTTAATACCAGAAGTTATTGGATTTGAAATGAAAAATAAAATGCCAGAAGGAACCACTGCAACTGATTTAGTCTTAACCGTTGTTAAAATATTAAGAGATAAAGGAGTGGTTGGTAAGTTTGTTGAGTTTTATGGTGAGGGTTTAAAAAATTTAACGCTTGCGGATAGAGCTACAATTGCAAATATGGCCCCAGAATATGGTGCTACTTGTGGATTTTTTCCTATCGATGAGGAGACATTAAAGTACTTAAAATTTTCAGGGAGAGATCAACAAACTGTCGATATTGTTGAAAATTATGCCAAGGAACAAGGTCTATGGGCAAGCAATGAGATAGAATTTACTGATATTATATCTTTAGACATGTCTACGGTTGTACCAACTATTTCAGGACCTAAAAGACCTCAAGATAAAGTTCTTTTAACAAATGCGCCTAGTTCGTTTAAAAAAGTATTGCAGGAAGTTACAAATAAAAATGAAAAATCAATTTCAAAAGTAGCAGATACAGATTATCAAATTAAAGATGGCTCGATATTAATTGCAGCAATAACTTCGTGTACTAACACTTCTAATCCAAATGTTCTAATTGGGGCTGGACTATTAGCAAAAAAAGCTATTGAAAAAGGTTTGCAAGTTAAACCCTGGGTAAAAACCTCTTTAGCACCCGGATCTCAAGTAGTTACAGATTATTTAGAAAAAGCTGGATTAAACACTTATTTAGATCAGCTTGGTTTTAATCTAGTTGGGTATGGTTGCACAACTTGTATTGGAAATTCAGGACCATTATCAGAAAATATTGTAGAAGCAATCCAAAAAGAAAATATTTATGCTGTTTCAGTTTTATCTGGAAACAGAAATTTTGAGGGAAGAATTTCTCCACATATAAAAGCTAACTACTTAGCATCTCCTCCGTTAGTTGTTGCATATGCAATAGCAGGACATATGGAGGTTGATTTGTATAAAGATCCATTAGGAAAAGATAAAGAAGGAGAAGATGTATTTTTAAAAGATATTTGGCCTTCAAATAAAGAGATAGAAGATACTTTAAAACAGTCACTTAATGCGGAGATGTTTATACAAAGATATTCAAATGTTTCTGAGGGCCCAACTCAATGGCAAAAAATTAAAACCGATAAAAGCAGCATTTATAATTGGGATGAAGAATCAACATATGTAAAAAAACCTCCGTTTTTTGATTCGTTACCAGATAAACCAGAGGGATTTAAAGAAATTAAGGATGCAAGACCATTGTTAATTTTAGGCGATATGGTTACTACCGACCATATATCGCCAGCTGGTAGTATTCAAAAAGATAGTCCAACTGGAGAATATTTCATGGAACATCAAATTTTACCTAAGGATTATAATTCATATGGCTCAAGAAGAGGAAATCATGAAGTTATGATGCGAGGAACTTTTGCAAATATAAGAATTAGAAATGAAATGGCGCCTGGTACTGAAGGTGGTTTTACAAAGTTATATCCAGAAGAAAAAGTTCTTCCAGTCTATGATGCTGTAGTTGAATATAAAAAAAGAGGAACAGATTTAGTTGTAATTGGTGGTAAAGAATATGGAACTGGATCATCTAGAGATTGGGCAGCCAAAGGAACAAAATTACTAGGTATAAAAGTAGTTATTGCAGAAAGTTTTGAGAGAATTCATAGATCAAATTTGATTGGAATGGGAATATTGCCATTACAATTTACAAATCATGTTAACAGAAAAAATCTTAAATTAATTGGTTCTGAATTAATTAGTATCATTAATATAGAAAAGGGCATAAATCCCTCAGATGAAGTAACTATTGAAATTAAATATGTTTCTGGAGAAATAAAAAAAATTAAAACTTTATGCAGAATTGATACAAAAAATGAATTAGAGTATTATAAAAATGGAGGTATTCTACAGTACGTCTTAAGGAATATGATTTAGTTATGGATGAAGATTTATCAATAATAAATACCAATGTAAGAAATGAAAGAATTAAAAATTTTTTTGTAAATAACAAAAAAAAATTAATTTTATGTATAATTATTATAATTATTATCGTAGTTGGTGTTTTTAGTTATGATAAATATTCACTAAATAAAAAAAAAAATATCTCAGATAAATTTAATTCAATAACGATAGATTATTCAGAAAAAACAAAAGAAAAGACTACTACTAATCTAATTGAAATTATTAACAAGCAAGATCCAACATATTCACCACTATCACTTTATTTTATAATTGATAATAATCTTATAAGTGACCAATCTAAAATTAATTCATTTTTTGATATATTGATAAAAGATACTTCACTAGAAAGTGAGATTAAAAATTTAATTATTTATAAAAAAGCTCTTTATAATGCAGATAAAGCCCAAGAAAGTGATCTTCTAAATATGTTAAATCCACTTATCAATTCTAAAAGTGTCTGGAAATCACATTCTTTATATTTGATGGCAGAATATTTTTATGCAAATAATCAAAAACAAAAAGCTAAAGAATTTTTTAATCAGATAATAAGTTTAGAAAATTTAAACCCAGATATAAGATTACAAGCAGAGAAAAGACTTAACAGAGATCTGAGTGAATAAATTAATTATAATTTTAATATCATTAGTTTTACTCAATAGTTGCTCTTTTAATGAAAATTCCAGAATTTGGAATGACAAAAAAGAAAATTTTGAGGTAGATAAAAATATTAAAAAACTTTTTGATGAGGATAAAAATGATATTGAAGAGCTGAATCAAAATTTGAAATTAAATTTATCATCCATAAAGAGAAATAATGGTTCAATTATTAATAATCAAAATAATTTAGGATCTCAATTATATAATGGTGAACTTAAAAAAATTGGTGTTTATAAATTTTCTAAATTAAAGGAAACAAATCAATTGAATTTTGAACCAGTTTTTTTGAAAGATGGTATTATTTTTTTTGATAATAAAGGTTCAATCATCAAATATGACAGAAATCAAAAAATTGTTTGGAAAAAAAACTACTATTCAAAAGCAGAAAAAAAATTAAGACCTAAATTAAACTTTTTTTTGGACAATAAAAATCTTTTAGTATTTGATAATTTAGCAAAATATTATTCTTTAGACATTAATAATGGTGAGTTAAAATGGTTGAAGGATAATATATATCCTTTTAATTCCGAGATAAAAAAATATGAAGAAAAAATTTTTGTTGTTGATTATGAAAACACACTAAGATGTTATGAAATTAATGACGGCGAAGAATGTTGGAAACTACAAACTGAAGATTCTTTTACAATTTCAAATAATAAATATTCAATAATAATAGTTAATGACCATGTCATTTTCAGTAATTCTCTAGGAGATATCACTTCAGTAGAAATTAATACAGGTCTAATAAATTGGCAGTTACCCACACAAAGTAGTAGCATAATAAATAAAACTTATAATTTAAAAATTTCTAAACTTGTATCTGATGGCAGTTCTATATTTTTTTCAAACAATAAAAATGAATTTTATTCTATTGACGTAAAAACAGGTACTATTAACTGGGTAAACAAAATCAATTCATTTATTGCACCAGCATTAATTGCAGATTTAATTTTTACTATTTCTAACGAAGGTTACTTGTATGTAGTTGAAAAAAAAAATGGAAATATAATTAAAGTTAAAGATCTATATTTAAATTATAAAACAAAAAAAAGAGATAAAATTTATCCTGTAGGTTTTGTAATAGGACAAAAAAATTTATATTTGACTAACTCAGATGGTAAAATGATTGTTGTAGAATTAAATCTAGGAAATATAATTAGAGAAGAAAAAATTTCTGGAAGTTTTGTTTCACAACCATTCATATTTAATAGAAATTTATATATAGTGAGAAATAGTTCTATCGTAGAATATAATTAACATGATCTTAAAATTTTTAGAAAAGATCGGAAGAAAAAAAGTTGTATTAGATAGAGGCCCTTCACATCCTAAATTCGAAGAAGCAAAGCCTTGGATGAACCGTTACTATGTTTTGATGAGGTATCGACCTAAATGGTTTCCGTTCAATATATTAATTCATGAGATGCTAGCAGACGATCATGGGGAAGGGGTTCATAATCATACATTTCCTTATATTACTATAATTTTAAGAGGTGGTTATTGGGAAACATTAAGCACTGGTAAGTTTTGGCGTCCACCAGGGTATATTGGTTTCAGATCAGCGAATAATTTACATCGTGTAGACTTGAAACCAGGAACAAAACCATTAACTTTATTCATTTCAGGTCCATTTGGGCTAAGGAAAGGACCAAGATCAGAGTATGGTATTGATTTTAAAATTAAAAAAAATTGATGCCAAATAAGTTTGAAAAAAAATTTATATCTTATTGTGAAAATCAAGATCTAGAAGTTAATCATAACCAAATCAACGTAATTAAAAAATTAGAAGATTACAATCTTAGTAATTACAAATCATTTTTTTCAAAATTATTTTATAAAAAAAAATCTAAAAAAGGATTTTATTTGTATGGTGGTGTGGGTGTTGGCAAAACAATGATTTTAAATTTTTTTTATGACTATCTTGATGAAAAAAAAATTAAACAGCATTTTAATGAGTTCATGTTAGGTTTTCACAATTTTGTTCATGAACGAAAAGATAAAAGTGAAGAAAATCTAATCAATCAATTTGTTAAAAATTTAAAATCAAAAGCTTCATTAATTTATTTTGATGAATTCCAAGTAACAAATATTGTTGATGCAATGATTTTAGGAAAACTATTTGAACAAATTTTTAAAGAAGATATGAAAATTATCCTTACTTCAAATACTAAAATTTCAGAACTTTATAAAGAAGGTCTTCAACGTGAACAATTTATACCTTTTATAAAAATCATGGAGGATCAATCAATTGAGGTTGAGTTAAAAATTGATGATGATTATAGAAAATCAAAGGATAATCAAAAACAAAGATATTATTTTCCACTCAATCAAGAAACTAATTTTAAGATAAATAAACTATTTAGAATGATAACAAGAAACAAAAAACAATCTTCACTTATAATTAATGTTAAAGGAAGAGATTTTAAAATAGAAAATTTTTATGAAGGAATAGCAAGATTTAATTTCAATCAACTTTGTGATCAAAATTTAGGAGCAGAAGACTATTTAGCAATAATCAAAACTTGCAAATTTATAGTTATTGATCAAATACCTCAATTCAATGATGCGAATTCAAATCAACAACAACGTTTTATAACTTTGTTAGATGTTATATATGATAAAAATATTTTATTAGCAGTTACTAGCGACCTAAATTTAAATAAACTTACGTCATCCAGACAATTAGAAAAACCATTTAAACGTACTATTAGTCGATTGTATGAATTAACATCTAAGAACTATAATTAATGAAACAAGAATTTTATAATCTTAAGATTAATACAAACGGTCCAAAATTATATGAGTTTACCAGTGATACAATTCACTGGATTAGTCAAAATAAATTTAAAAATGGTATTCTTAATTTAAGTATTCAGCACACGAGTGCCTCATTAATTGTTCAAGAAAATGCAGATCCTGATGTACAAACTGATTTAATAAATTACTTTAATAAATTAGCCCCGATGGATAATAAGCTTTATGTTCATACAACTGAGGGAAAAGATGACATGCCTGCTCATATCAAAACGGCGTTAACCAATAATCAAATCTCACTAAGTATTAAGGAGAGAGAATTATTACTTGGCACTTGGCAGGGTTTATATCTATTTGAGCATCGCTTGGAGCGCCAAAATAGAACAATTGTCCACCATTTTATTGGTGAATAGATAGTTTATTTTTTCAGTGATTGAAAAGCTTCTAAAGCTGCAGCTCTTGCTTTTTCATGTATAACAATAGGTTTAGGATAATCTTTACCTATTATAGTTTTTATAGCTTCCTGGTATTTGAACTCCATTTCCCATGGTTTGTGAATAAATTTATTGGGAACTTTGTTTAACTCAGGAACCCATTTTTTAACATACAGACCTTCCTTATCAAATTTTTCTCCCTGTAAAATTGGATTAAATATTCTAAAGTAAGGTGCAGCATCAGCTCCACAACCGGCAACCCATTGCCATTGAGCTACATTATTTGCTTTGTTAAAATCTAATAAACAATTTCTGAAATGTTTTTCACCCTCTGTCCAATTAATTCTTAAATGTTTTACAAGAAAGGAACCAACCACCATTCGAATTCTGTTATGCATCCATCCAGTTTCATATAGCTCTCTCATCCCAGCATCTACAATAGGATAACCTGTCATTCCTGATTTCCATGCCTTTAAAAAATTTTCATTTTTAACCCAAGGAAATCTATCAAATTCTTTTCTATAATTACCTTTCAAAAATTCTGGAAAATAATTAATTAAACTATGCGAAAATTCTCGCCAACCTAATTCATTGATGTATTTTCTGTATCCAATTCCTTTAGATTTAATTTGACTACATTTTTGCCAAATTGTACTTACATGAATTTGACCATGTTTGATGTAAGGAGATAATTTTGATGTACCCTCTATTGATGGGTAATCTCTAGCTGTTCCATAATCTTTAATTTTTTTTTCGATTAAATTATTGAGAACTTTTTTCGACTCATTTTCAGAAACTTTCCAATATTTATCAAATTTTTTATACCAATTTTTTTTTGGTAAAATATCTTTTGGTTCAATGCAATCCTTGAATAAAGAGATTAATTTTGTTTTTTTTTTAACGACATAAATTTTATTTGGGGGTAGATTAAGATATTTCTCTTCAGCATTTCTCCAAAATGGACTAAAAACTTTAAAAGGTGTACCATCATTTTTAGTTACTTCTTGAAACTCATTAAGAATATTTCCTTTAAAATATTTGAACTCAACTTTATTTTTTAAAAAAATGTCTCTTATTTTTTTACCTTTAGCAATTACATCTGGTTCATAGATTTTATTCCAATAGACAGAAACATTATCTTTTTTTTTAATTTTTGATAATACATCGAGCTCGTCTCCTTCCAAAATTTGAAGATTGATTTTATATTTAAATAATTGTGATTTAAATTCCTCTAAAGATTTATAAAGCCACCATTTTTGTGCTTCTCGTTTTTTATCAAAATCAGTTTTATTATAAATAAATAACGCAATAACGTTATCATTATTTTGGCTCGCAAAAGATAGTGCTGGATTATGTTCAACTCTAAAATCTTCTCTAATCCAAAATATTGCATTTTTTTTCATGTGAGTTTATTTTCTGCCTTTAGATAGCAGTTGTTTGTAAAGTTTTACATCTGCATTACCTTCGCATCCTATTACCAAAACATTAGAATTTTCATTAAGTTTTATAAGTTTTTTGATCTTAGTATTATTACAAACACCTATCAGGCTTATAATTCCAGGTGCAGAGCACTCTCCGCCGATTATTGAATTTTTACTAAGCTTTTTGTCTTTCAACATCGCTACGGTTCTAGCGATATTTCGATCACTTACAGACACACAACAATTGCTTGATTTTTTCAATATTTGCCAAGGGATATATGACATTTCATTACATGACATACCACCCATGATACTCTCTTTTTTAATTTTAATTTTCTTTAATTTTTTATGTTTTATGCTTTGAAGAACACAATCAGCTCTATCAGGCTCGACAATTATTATCTTTGGAATTCTTTTAAAATATTTTGCAACACCAGCAACCACACCTGCAGCCATACCACCAACACCAGCTTGTAAGAAAATATGGGTTATATATTGATTTGTTTGTTTAGAAATTTCTCTAATCATTATGGAGTACCCTGCCATGGTATATTGAGGAACTAATTTATATACTTTAGTTGAAACATCTTGAACAATTTTCCAATTATTTTTTTTTGATAATTTTTTGCATTCATTAAGTGAGTTTTCATAATCTCCTTTAACTCTTATTACCTCGGCACCGAATTTTTTAATTTCTTTAACTCTTGTGTCGCTGACGTATTGACTAACAAAGATTTTACATTTTAACCCCAACCTCTTAGCACCCCATGCAACAGATCTTCCGTGGTTACCAGCTGTTGCTGAAGAAATGATTATATTTTTTTTTCCTTTAGATATTTTTTCAACGGCATAAGCTCCACCCAAAGCTTTAAATGATTTTAAATGAAATCTTTTAGATTCATCTTTATAAAAAACATTATTTAGTTTTAAATGTTTTTGCAATTTATCAAGTTTTAATAGTGGAGTTGCTTTATAATTTTTCCAACTGGAAATTGACTTAAAAGCGTTAGTTAATAGTAACGAAGGTACAAATCTTAAAACATAATTTCTTTTAAAACTAAAATTATTATTTTTTAAAGATTTTGTAAGTGTCCAGTTCTTAATCCTCTTTAAACTCTTCACTTTAACAGTCTAATGTATTTTGCCTTTCCCATTTAGTTACAGGTTCGGACTTATCGAAGTTTTCTTTATTATTAAATTCGTTAATTTCAGATTTTCTAAGTTTTATATAACTATTAATTGTTTCTTTTCCAAAAGCGTCATTCATTTCCTTATTATTTTTTAATAGTTCCAGTGACTCTTTAAGTTCATTTGGTAATTTTGGTAAGTTAGGGTACTTCTTATAATCTGTGTACATGTTACAACTTAATGGTTTACCAGGATTTATTTTGTGTTTTAATCCATCTAGCCCTGCTGCTAATACACTTGCTTGTAATAAATATGGATTTGCAGATCCATCCATTAACCTCAATTCAAATCTTCCAGGATCTGGAATTCTTATCATATGAGTTCTGTTATTTCCTGTATAAGATATACTGCTCGGCGACCAAGATGCCCCAGACTTGGTTGGGGGTGCATTAATTCTCCGATAGCTATTAATTGTTGGATTAAAAAAAGCGGATAATGAAGAAGCGTTTTTAATTACCCCACCTAAAAATTTATAAGCCATTTTACTTAACCCAAGCTTGTCTGATTTGTCTAAAAATTTATTTTTTTTCCCATCCCAAACAGATATATGAGCATGACAACCATTACCTGTCAGGTTTTCAAATGGTTTAGGCATAAAGGTTGCTCTTAAACCATGTTTTTCAGCTATAGTTTTTACCATATATTTAAAAAAAGTATGTCTATCTGCCGTTTTTAGACAATCATCATAGTCCCAATTCATCTCAAATTGACCATTAGCATCCTCATGATCATTCTGATAAGGACCCCATCCCATCTCAATCATGCAATCACAAATCTCTTTGATTAAATCATATCTTCTCATTAACGCTGATTGGTCGTAACAAGGTTTAGATTGAGTATCTCTTGGATCTGCAATTGAGTTTCCATCTGGCGAGATTAAAAAGTATTCACACTCTACACCTGATTTCATTATTAAATTTTGTTTTTTTAATTTCTTTATTTGTTTTTTTAACATTACCCTTGGGGAGGCTTCTACAGGTTTACCGTCCATCCATAAATCAGATGCAAGCCATCCTACTTCCTTATTCCAAGGCAATTGAATTAAACTATCTGGGTCTGGAATACCAAACATATCACTATCTGCAGGAGACATATCTAGCCAAGCCGCAAAACCAGCAAATCCTGCTCCAGTAGTTTGCATTTCTTTAATAGCATGAACTGGAACTAGTTTTGATCTCAGTACACCAAAAAGATCAACAAAACTTATTAAGAAGTATTTTATTTTTTTTTGTTTTGCTATTTTAAATAAGTTTTTAGCCATTAATAAGGCTACCACAATTATTAGAAAAATGAAAAGATAGTTTCTTTATAATAAATTAAATTAACTACAATTATCAATATAATTGCGAGAATTACTCCGTACTTTGCTTTTGGAAAAGCCACACCTCTCATTTTACTTGGTCTTAGTTGTTCTTTTTGATCTTCACTCATTAAAATCATTAAAAAAGGGCGCTACAATTGTGTAGCGCCCAAATTTTATTTTACCATTCAGTAATATTACTTTTATGGTCGTTAGCACTGTGTCTTTTTCTGGATAATGCGTTTAGCTCATCACTTTCAGATTTGCTAGTAATTACAGTCCATCCTATCCACACAGCAATTAACACAAGAACTAGTATAAATTCACTAGATCCAGCTCCAGGATAAACCGATCCGCCAACTTCTTCGGCTGGTTTATTAAGATGATCTATCCAGTTTGATACTGTTGCCATATTTTTCTCCTTTACCTGGTTGCTGATGAAACTGCTTTTTCATCTTCTTTAGCACTTTCCATCATTTCATAGTCTAGTCCAGCTATTTCAACTTCTCGTGGGATTCTTAATTTACCCATACCATTGAGAACTTTAGCGATGATATAGCCAGGTATTAATCCTAAAACAAAGAACATTATTATTGCTCCAATAAATTGTCCTAATGGATTAATTGTTGCGTAAGTTGTTCCATCAAACATAGCTCCAACACTGTAACCAGATGAAGGATAACCATTTAAGACGAATCCACAAATTACAAGACCTACAAAACCAGCATAACCATGTACAGCTACTGCGCCAACTGCATCATCAATCTTGAACTTTCGTTCAACCCAGTAATGAAGTTTGTAAGCAATAACAACTCCAATCATACCAATAACTAATGCTTGAATTGGATGATATAAGTCGTTTCCTGCAGATGCACATATAATGCCAGCTAGTCCACTTGAGTAAGTCCAGAAAGGATCACCTTTAGCAATAACATATCCAGCCAATAAACCTCCTGACAATGACATCAAAAAGTTCATTGTAATTCCACTTAAAGTAGTTGGTGTTAAATAGATATTAGTTGCTGTCCAAAATGATATACCTTCCATACCATATTCTGGGCCAAGATCATATATTGGGACGTTGCAAGCAGCATAAAATCCCCAAAATCCTGTATAAATTAAGAACAATCCAATTGTTACTAACCAAGGATTTCGTGGACCAATGTTTCTTGGTTCACCACTTGATGAAAATTTTCCAATTCTTGGACCTAAAACCATAAGCACACCTAAAGCAAACCCACCAGCAATAGCGTGAATTACACCTGATGCATATGCATCATGATAACCTAAGATTTTAAGCATCCAACCATCAAAGTGCCATCCCCATGACGCATCTATTGACCAGAAAACAGATCCTATTGCAATTGCTAAAACTCCAAATGCAAAAGTTGTTATTCTTTCAATAACTGCACCTGAAACTATAGATGCCGCGGTCCATGAAAATAAAAGGAATGCTGCCCAGAACACACCCATTATATGGTCGTTAAGATTGATTGCCATAAGAGCATTTGTTGGATTAGCAAGATCATTTCCTCCAAATCCTCCACCAAGGACAAGCCCTGTACTTTCTGTCATTATTGACGGAGCTAATCCAGGTCCAGTTGGAAAAGCCCAATAAATCCACCAACCAAACAAAAACCAAGTTACTGTTACCAATGGTATCAGCATTGTGTTTTTCATAAGAGTATGTTGATGGTGTTTGTATCTTGAAGCTCCAACCTCATACATACAGAAACCAACGTGAATTAAAAACATTAGCACTACTGTTGTCCAGTAGTAAAATTCTGTAAATATCGTGGTAAGAGCACCTAACTGATCAGTCATATTCTGTCTCCATATTTGTTTATTTAAAGCCTATTAAATTTTATGAGTCGTTACAAATATAAAGAGAGTAAAAAAATCTAGTTATAAACACTAGATTTACAAAAATAATCAACTATTGATTGTAATATTAAAACTTCAAGTATGCTTTTTTCAAATCAACAAGAGGATGTTTGGGCGACATTTGAAACTTAACTAACAGTTCTCTTGCAATCATATCTCTATCTTGTTGATTGTTTGGAAGTTTAATTGAATTTGGGATAGTAACCCAGCCATTTGCATTTCTGCAGAAAACTGCTGGTCTATCATCTTCATAACCCATATGCACATCCTCTAACCAATTTAAATCATCCCATCCCATCGCTTCAATATATTTTTTTAAAAAGGGTGTAATTTTGCTATAATCTGGCAAAAGATTAACGTCGTATCTGTAACCAATAGATTGACCAATCATTTTTTCTCTGGCCGTCTCTTTCTTTTTACCTAACTGACCCTTGATTTCTTTTGATTTTGATACTTTTTTATTTTTTTTCTTTGGCATAGTTACCCCTATATTTTGTGGTAGTTATCAACACCAACTGTGTAGTTAGTTCCAGCTAATGGAACTTTGGCTAATGCCGATGCTTCTGATGTTAAAGCAGCTAAATCCTCTGGCTCTAAAGAATGGATATTAGTTTTACCACAAGCTCTTGCTAAAAGCTGAGCTTCTAAAGTCATTGAGTGAAGATAATTGTAAACTCTTAATGCTGCATCATCAGGGTTTAATCTTGCTCTTAATTTAGGATCTTGAGTGGCTACACCAACTGGGCAACGTCCCGTATGGCAGTGATAACATTCACCTGCTTTTACACCCATCTCTTTTTCAAAGTCAGCTTCTGGGATATCTTTGTTGCAGTTTAATGCAATCATTGAACCAGTACCAATAGCAATTGCATCAGCTCCAAGAGCTAAAGCTTTAGCCATGTCTGCACCGTCTCTTACTCCACCAGCATAAATTAATGTTACTTTTCCAGTTTTACCAACATCGTCGATAGCTCTTCTAGCTTCTCGAATTGCAGCAATACCAGGAATACCAGTATTTGCAGCGGCAATATGGGGGCCAGCTCCAGTAGAACCTTCCATTCCATCTAAATAAATAGAGTCAGGATCACATTTTGCAGCCATACGCACATCATCATAAACTTTAGATGCGCCTAATTTTAGTTGTATTGGAACTTTATTTTTTGTTAATTGTCTTAATTCTTCTACTTTTAAAGCTAAATCATCTGGACCTAACCAGTCAGGGTGTCTAGCTGGAGATCTTTGGTCAATACCAGATGGTAATGATCTCATTTCAGCAACCTGGTCAGTAACTTTTTGACCCATTAAATGTCCACCCATTCCAACTTTTTGACCTTGTCCAATAAATACCTCAATACCATCTGCCAATTGTGCGTGATGTGGGTTAAAACCATATCTTGATTGAATACATTGGTAATACCACTTTTCAGAATATCTTCTTTCATCAGGTATCATTCCACCTTCACCTGAACATGTAGCGCTACCTGCCATAGTTGCTCCTCTTGCTAAGGCAGTTTTTGCTTCATAAGATAGTGCACCAAAACTCATACCTGTGATATAAACTGGAATATCTAGCTCAATAGGATTTTCACATCTTGGACCTATTACAGTTTTTGTTTCACATTTTTCTCTGTAACCTTCGATTACAAATCTAGTTAGGGTCCCAGGCAAGAAAACTAAATCATCAAATGTAGGAATTTTTTTCATTAATGCCATTCCACGCATTCTGTATCTTCCTAATTGAGCTTTTATATGAATGTCGTCTATTACTTCAGGAGTGAAGATAGCATTATGTCCTAATAAACTTTTATTTCTTTTACCTTCCTCGTGCACGTGGACATCTGCTTTCCCACCAACACCTTTTCCATTTTTTTTAATTTTTTTACTTTTTTTCTTAGGCATTAAATTGCTCCCTTCTTCTCTGTAGGTTCCAAATTATCGTAATTCCAAAGTTTTTTACCTGCTACAATTTTTTTCATTTTACTTACATCAAAATTGTCACCTATTTCAGCAACCTTTAATTTTCTTTTGAGCCAATCTTGGTCACTTGGTGTTAATTCCGAATCTACAGCATCACTACCATATGAGCCAATTTCTCCACCTACGAAAATTGTCCCATCATACATAGAGTCACCTAGGTTAATTCCAACATCTCCTAAGATAATTATTCTCCCTCTTTGCATCATAAAACCTGTAAATGCACCTGCATCTCCACCAATAATGATAGTTCCACCTTTCATGTCAATTCCAGTTCTGGCACCAACACTACCTTTACAAATTAAATCTCCACCTCTAATTGCCGCACCGAAACATGATCCAGCGTTTTTTTCAATTACCACTTTACCAGCCATTAAGTTTTCTGCACACGACCATCCAACTCTTCCGTTAATTCTTACTATTGGACCATCACAAGATCCCATTCCAAAGTATCCTAAACTTCCTTCAAAAATTAAATTCAGTTTATTTAAAATACCAACTCCAAGACTGTGTTTACCTTGTGGGTTTTTAATAACTATTGTTCCATAACCTTGGCTCATTAAGTTATCAATTTCTTTATTAGCTTCAGGAGCTGTCATGTCTTTAACATCAAGCTCAGTTCTTTTATTGAAATCTACATCATACGTGCCAAAGTAATAAAAGTTTTCTGCTTCATCAGGATTAAAGAATTTTTGTTGAGTTCTTCCTGTTAATACTTCAGTGTGCATACCCATCGATTGGGCTTTTGATTTTTTTGTCACAGTTTTTAGATTTGCCATACTTTAACCTCCCCATCAAATGGATCATATGTATCAATTTCTTGTGGTAAAACAGATCTAATTGCAATTTCCTCTGATCCCATTGCTACTAAATCATCAGACTCATATAAAACTAAAGGTTTTGCAGCCATTGTATCTTTAGCCATACCTAACGAATCTTTAGTTGCAACAAAGTATGTGAAAACCCCATCAAGACCAGTTAATGACTCTTTCATTCCTTCTTCTAAAGTTGCTCCATGTCTCATTTTTTCTGCAATATAGACTGCAATTAATTCTGAGTCACATTCAGACATAAATCGCATTCCCTTGTTTTCTAAAACTCTTCTGTTATTCCAATAATTAGTTAATTGTCCATTATGAACTACAGATACATCACTAAATGGATAGCCCCAGAAAGGGTGAGCAGACTTAATATCCACACCTGACTCAGTTGCCATTCTAGCATGACCGATTGCATGTGTTCCAACTACTTTATCTAAACTATATCTGTCACAGACCATTTTAGCATTTCCAAGATCTTTAATTACTTCTAAAGATTTTCCCATAGATAAAATTTCTACACCTGGAATACTCTCAATTCTTTGTGAAAAGTCTAACAAATCTTTTGTATCATAATCAATCTCATATCTTAGTGAGTAAGGAAGAGTTCTCTCTTCTTTAACCACTTTAGCTCCCATCTCACTTAGAGTTTGGTCTACAATTTTTTTTCTTTCATCGTATACAGACACATCTTCCATAACTGATGAACTTCCTTCTCCTACGTTTTCTCCGACTTTAAAACGCATAATGAAGTTTTTTCCGTCTGTATCTCCATATAAAGCGTATCCTGTAGAATCTTCTCCTCTATGTTTTAATGCTTGGAGCATTCCTTGTAGTTCACTTCCAACATTTGAAGATTTTCCTCTATGAATTAAACCTGCTATTCCACACATATATTTATACCCTTTCTATCTATTTGTGACCTACGGTAGACAATCAAGATAAGTATCCAGATCCCATTGTGTTGTTGCACCAAGAAATCTTTCCCACTCATCATTTTTGTACCAATGGAAAACTTTATACATTTCATCTGGCATTGCAGATTTGATGACCTCATCTTCTGCCAGTCTATCCAAAGCTTCACCTAAACTTAATGGAAGTTTTTTAACATCTTTTCCAGCTTTTTGAGCTTCATAAATATTTCTAGACTCTGGGGCTGCTGGTTTCATTTTTTTAGTTATACCTTCATCGCAAGCTTTTAATAAAGCAGCACCTAATAGATAAGGATTGTGCATAGAGTCTACTGATCTATATTCAAATCTTCCTGGAGCAGAAACTCTTAAACCACAAGTTCTGTTTTGATATCCCCAGTCTGCGTAAACAGGAGCCCAAAAACCTTGGTCCCATAATCTTCTATAAGAATTTACAGTTGAAGATCCAAGAGCTGTTAATGCTGGTAAGTGCTTCATGATACCTGCAATTGATTGCAAACCAATTTTACCTGGTAATTGCATATCTTTTGTATCAGGCATAAAAGTATTGGTTCCACCTTCAACATAACTAAATACTTCTTCAACACCCGGAAGTGTTTTGTTTCCAAGTTTGTTTAGTTTAATTTTTCCACCTTTCCATAAAGACATATTTGTATGACAACCACTTGCAGAAACACCCATAAATGGTTTTGTCATAAAGCAAGCAATTAAATTATGTTCTCTAGCAACTTGAGCACAAATTTGTCTGTAGGTTGACAATCTATCTGCATTTCTTAATACGTTATCGTAAGTCCAGTTTAATTCTAATTGGCCTGGAGCATCTTCGTGATCTCCTTGAATCATATCAAGACCCATTGCTTTTGCGTACTCAATAACCTTCATAAACACAGGTCTTAATGACTCAAATTGATCAATGTGATAACAGAATGGTTTAGAAAAACCTTTACCTGTAGGCGTTCCATCCTCATTTTTTGTTAACCACATCATTTCAGGCTCAGTACCAACTCTTAATTCTAGACCATGTTTTTTCTTAAATTCATTCATGAAAATTCTTAGATTTCCTCTGCAGTCTGAAGTTAAATGACCGCCTGGATTTTTTCTTTCTTCTCTGTTTCTAAAACAAGTTACAAATACTCTTCCAACTCTTTTATCCCATGGTAATTGAACAAAAGTTTCAGGATCAGGTATTCCAACAAGCTCCATAGCCTCTGGTCCATATCCAATGTAATTATTATGACGATCTAAGAACAAGTTTGCTGTAGCACCGTAAACTAA
>CABZHY010000011.1 GCA_902525565.1 uncultured Pelagibacteraceae bacterium | reverse complement strand
ATACGATTGCTATTAGGGGCACTATATCTAGAGAAAATTTTCAAAATATAAATGAAGAAAATATTTCTTTGTTTTTAGGACCAAATTTTCATTATGTTGTTTATCCAATTAATAATGATAAAAAATTAAATTTTATTGGCATTTTAAAACATAAATTAAATTCAAATGAGCAAGAGAACTATAATCTTTTTACCGAGAGTTCTTTTATAAAAAATATTAAATTTAAATTATCTCAAAAAGTTTCTCAAAGTTTTTTGGAAAGTCTTCAAAATATTAAATTATTTCCAATATTTGTAAGTAAAAACTTATATAATCCTCCAAAAAATATATTCCTTATAGGAGATGCATTTTTTGCTTTTTCACCTTCATTTGCGCAGGGAGCTTCCCAATCAATTGAGGGTGCTAATGAATTATATGAATGTTTAATAAATAATAATAATTTTTATGATATCAGATTAAAGAGAGTAAAAATGATTAACAGTAGATCTAATTTCAATCAATTTGCCTTCCATTTATCAAATCCAATTATGATCATATTTAGAAATATTTTTTTAAAACTTTTAACTAAAAATAAAAAATTTTTAGAAAGTTATTTGGGTAAAATTTATAAAAGTTAACTTTTAGAAATTAATCTTTGTCTTAGATAATCAATAGGATAAGTTCGCCCATTTATATCACAGTGCCAAAAAGTCCATCCGTTGCAACTTTCTGCTCCTAAAATAGTAGCCGCAACTTTGTGTATAGAACCCTCTGCTTGATTATGTTTTATACTACCATCAGCCATAATTCTGGCTGTTATTTTTTTCTTATTATCAAAAATATTAGTTCCAGGTTTAATTATTCCAAGCTCGACTAATGAACCAAAAGGAATTCTTGGTTTTGATCTATTATTTTTTAGCGTATCTAATAAATCATCTTCAATAGGTTTTGTTTCTTTTATACGTTGCTCAGCAGCTTTAAAATAATTTTGTTCTTTTTCTATTCCAAAATAATTTCTTCCTAGTTTTTTTGCTACTGTAGCTGTTGTTCCTGATCCTAAAAAAGGATCAAGTATGAGGTCATTTTTATTAGATGTAGCTAGTAAAATTCTATGTAATAGCGCTTCTGGTTTTTGTGTTGAGTGAATTTTTTTTCCATTCTTTTTAAGTCTTTCAGAACCATTGCATATTGGAAGATTCCAATTAGATCTCATTTGAAGATCATCATTTAAACATTTTAAAGATTGATAATTAAATGTATATTTTGATTTCTCACTTTTAGAAGCCCATATTAAAGTTTCATGAGCATTAGTAAAACGTGTCCCTCTAAAGTTTGGCATTGGATTATTTTTATTCCAAATAACATCATTTAAAATCCAGAAACCTAAATTTTGTATTGCCGTGCCAACTCTAAAAATATTATGGTAGCTTCCTATAACCCAAATAGCTCCATCTTTTTTTAAAATTCTTTTACATTCACTAAGCCATTCATAAGTGAAATCATCATATTTTTTAAAATTTTCAAATTGATCCCACTTATCATTTACCGCACTAACCTTTGATCTATCCGGTCTTGTTAATTCACTTTTTAATTGTAAGTTGTAAGGAGGGTCAGCAAAAATTAAATCAAAAGTTTCACGTGGAATTTTTTTTAATTCTTCGAGACTATCTCCATTAATTATTTTATTTTTGAAATCAGTTTTCATTTGTAAAAATTAATTAGACTCCAAATGGATTCTACGGTCAACCTGAGATTGAAAAATTTGGATTCGATTAGTGTTTCTAAATTAGAAGGTAACTAGATGTAGTGTTAATTTATTTTAGATATTGGTGAAAAAGTTTTTCTATGATGTTTAGTAATACCTAATTTTTTCAAAGCTTTTAAGTGCTGTTTTGTTCCGTAGCCAAAGTTTTTATCCCAGTCATAACCTTTATTTTTTTTTGACAAGGTGGTTATAAATTTATCCCTTGATACTTTCGCAATTATAGAAGCTGCCGAAATAGAGGGGATTTTTTTATCTCCTTTAATAACTGATTTTAAATTATAATTTTCTAATTCTGGAGTTTTGTTTCCATCTATCAGAACGTGTGTTGGTTTTTTCTTAAGTTTTTTTATAGCTCTTTTCATAGCCAGCAAACTTGCTTGAAGTATATTCAGCTTTTCTATTTCTTTGACAGAAGCTTTGCCTATGGACCAAGTAGAATTTTTTTTTATATATGTACATAGATACTCTCTCTTTTTTTTACTTAATGATTTTGAATCTTTTAATAACTTTGAATTAATTGATTTTTTTAAAATTACTGCTGAAGCATAAACAGGCCCAATTAAACTTCCTCTACCAACCTCATCAACCCCAGCAATTATTTTCATCAAAATTTTAAATTAAGATCTTTGATTTTGTCTCTAATTTTCTTTAAATCTTCCCATGAGTGTTTTTTATTTTCTGGAAAACGGATTAAATAAGATGGATTAAAAGTTATCATTAAAGGGAATGTTTTGTTTTTTAAAATCACTTCCTTCCAATGTCCTCTTTCATTAGTTATTTTTTCACTTATTCCTGTTACAGCCTCCATTGCCGAACTACCCATCAAAACAATAATCTTTGGGTTTATAATCGATATATGCTCCTTCAAAAATACTGAGTATCTTTTAATTTCAGTTGAGGTTGGTTTTCTGTCATTAGGTGGTCTAAAATTGATTGCATAACTAGTGTAAATTTTTTGTCTCTTAATATTGATGGCTATAAGCATTTTGTTAAGAAGTTCGCCAACTTCTCCTCTAAATGGGACACCCAATTTTTCTTCTTCAGCCCCAGGAGACTCCCCAATTAACATTAAAGGGCTATTCATATTTCCCTCACCTAAAATAATTTTGTTTGAATTTTCTTTCAATTTACAATTTTCAATTGAATTTATTTGATCTTTTAAATTTTTTAGTAATTCTTCTTTATTAATTTGCAGGGTGCCATTGTTAGTTTCTAAAATATTAAATCTATTTATTGGCTTATCAGCGAATATAAATTTTGGCTCAATAGTATTAATTAGTTCTTGGTTTAATTTGGTATTTTGATTTATCACTTTTTTAGTCATAGTATGGTTACATGTTCCTAAAATTTCTAAAATTAGTACTATTAATATTCCTATCTTATCAGACACCTTTGTATTCTAAAAGTGCTACTTTTAATGATTTCAACTCAAGAGATTTATCAAATTATTTTTCTGGAATTGTTGCATTTGAAAATCGAGATAATTCTGAAGCTTTAAAATTTTTTAACTTAACCAAAGTATTAATTAACAAACATGATAGTTATTTAAAAAGATATGTTAACTCTTTAGTTTTAGATAACAAAGTACCTCAAGCAATTAATGTATTAAATAACAATGCAAACAAATCTAATTCAGATTTTTATGATGCGTATATAATTTTAATAATTGACAGTTTAAAAAAAAATAACTTTAAAAAGGCCGACGAATATTTAACACAAAGTTTAAAATTTCAAGATGAAGATAGGATAAACCTAGTTATATTTGAAACACTTAAACAATACATTTATACATTTAAAAATAAAAAAATATTAGATAACAAAAAAAATTTTGGAAACCTGTCTCTTATAGCTGAGACATTCCAAAGATGTTATATTGAAGATAAAAGAACTTCTTCATATTTTCTTAATTTAATTAATAATCAGCAAGGCGACTATTCAAGATACATTTTTTTTTATCTTAATCATTTAATTGATAACAATAAATTAAATGAAGCAAGATTAGTTGTTGAACAAATTGATTATATAAATTCAACACTTTTACTTTCACAAAGTAAAAGTTGGGTAGACAAAGAAAAGTTCGATGATTTTGGAAAAATTTTTTCATGCAAAGATCATAATGATCTTGTAAGTGAGTTTTTATTTTTAATCTCTAATCTTTATTCTTCTCAGGATAATTTTGAGAAATCAAATTTTTACTTAAATTTGTCAAACTATTTAAATCCCAAGTTTGAATTTAATTTGTCACTAGTTGCAGAAAATTTTTATCTTAATGATGAATTTGATAAATTACAAAGAATCTTAAAAAACTTTAAAAAAGAAGATGAATTTTATTATTGGTTTAGATTAAAAAAAGAAGCTCAAATAATAATTCAAGAGCAGGATTATGAAAATGGAATTAAATACATAGATTTAAAATTTAATAAAATTGAAAATCCAAATATAAAAATGATTTTTGATTTAGCCAATTTTTATAAGAATTCTAAAAATTATCAAAAGGCAATAGATCGTTATACAGAAATTATTTTAACACTGGATGACAATTCACTTATTAAATCAGATGTATTGTATCGTAGAGGCGGTAGCTATGAAAGAATGGGAAATTATGAAAAGTCAGATGAAGATTTATTGCATGCGCTTAAAATTGATCCTAGTGATGCATATATTTTAAATTACCTTGCTTACTCCTGGTTAGAGCGCGATTATAAAATTAATGAAGCAATGGATATGTTGAAAACAGCATATGATTTAAAAAGCAATGATCCATATATTATTGATTCAATTGGATGGGCGTATTTTTTAATAGAGGATTATCTAGAAGCAGAAAAGTATTTAAAAAGAGCTGTAGAATTAATGCCAGATGATCCGATCGTGAATGATCATTATGGAGACATTTTATGGAAATTAAATCGAAAAATTCAAGCAAGATATTTTTGGAACAACGTATTAACTTTTGATGATACCGAAGACGATATGAGAGAAAAAATTAATATTAAAGTAATTGAGGGTCTTAAAAATTCCTAAATGAAAATTAATAAAATTAAATCTAATGCAAAGTTAAATTTAGCATTAAATATCACTGGAAAAAAAAAGGTTTTACATAAAATTGAAAGTATAATTGGTTTCATAGATTTACATGATGTTATTTCGATAAATCAACATAATGGAAAAAAACACCATATTTCTTTTTATGGAAAATTTTCTAAAAATATAGGAAAAAAAAATACTGTTCAAAAATTATTTCAAATACTAGATAAAGAAAATTTATTAAAAAATAAAAAATTCAAAGTTAAAATTAAAAAATTAATCCCTCAAGAAGCTGGGTTGGGTGGGGGATCAATGAACGCAGCTAGTGTGTTTAATTATCTGGTTAAAAAAAAAATTATTAATCCCAATCATCAAAAAACACGAAGTATCTGTGACTTGGTTGGCTCCGATGTTATTCTGGGAACCATTTCATCCAGCTGTGTGTTGTCATCAGGTGGCAGAATAAAAAAGATTTATAATACTCCAAAATATTACTCTACTTTAGTAAAGCCTGATTTTGGGTGCTCAACTAAAAAAATATACTCAGCTGTTCGAAAATATACAAAATCAAAATATAACAAACCTAAAAAAAACATGTTTGGAGTAAAATATTTAATTGATCAACAAAATGCCCTTGAAACAATAGCACTCAAAAAATATCCAAAACTTAAAAAAATAAAGTTGTTCTTAGAAAGTATAAATAATCCATTATTTGTAAGAATGACTGGTTCAGGATCAACAATTGTTGCCTATTATAATTCATTAAAGAGTTGTAAGTTGGCAAAAGCTAAATTTAAAAGAAAATATAAAAATTATTGGTGTGTTACAGCAAAAACTATATGAATTTTATATTTTTATGTTATAGGAAGCTAGTATTGGGGCGTAGCCAAGCGGTAAGGCACGGGTTTTTGGTACCTGCATCCTAGGTTCGAATCCTAGCGCCCCAGCCATTTATGAAAAATTTTTTAGATAAATTTTTTTCCCGATCAAAAAATCTTGATTATATCAGTCAAAATTTAAAACAAATTACTTTAACAACACCCACAAATAAAATTTTTGAAGCAATTAATAATTTTTCAGAGAAAAGTGAAATCAGATATGTGGGCGGGTGTGTAAGAAAAGTGATAAAAAAAGAAAATGTTGATGATATTGATCTAGCAACAAATTTAACTCCCTCGGAAGTTTGTGAGGCTCTTAAAAACAAACAAATAAGTTATTACGAAACAGGAATTGAACACGGAACTATAACTGCAACAATTGACGAATATAAATACGAAATTACTTCTTTAAGGAAAGATGTCTCAACTGATGGAAGGCATGCTGAAGTAGAATTCTCTTTAGATTGGAAGGAAGATGCCTCTAGAAGGGATTTTACTATCAATTCAATTTATGCAGATGGTGATGGTAATTTATTTGATCCATTTAACGGTAAAAAAGATTTGGAGGATGGGTATATTAATTTTATTGGCAATGCGGAAAAAAGAATTCAAGAGGATTATTTACGTATTTTGAGGTATTTAAGATTTTATTTAAATTACTCAAATCATAAGCACCAGCCAGAAATAATAAAAAATATAAAAAAAAATATTGATGGAATTTCAAATATATCATCTGAAAGGTTAATCGATGAACTAAAAAAAATAACTAGTTCAAATGGATTTTTAAAACTTTTTAAAGATAAAGAAAGTTTAGAACTCGTAGAAATAATTTTCCCTCAATTAAAGAATATTAAAAATTTTAAAAAACAAAATTCTTATGCTGTAGAGAATTTTTTAAAAATTGACTTTATATTCTTGATTGCGCTTTTAGTAATTGATGGGACTGATAATACTGATTATTTTCTTTATAAATTTAAAATATCTAACAAAGATAAGAAAAGATTAAAATTGATAGATCTTTTTTATAGAGAAAAAGTAACTCTAAACAGCTTTACAGAAAAAAATTTGAATAAACTTTTTTATTTTAATGGGCGACAGGCTGTAATAGATATAATTAATTTTAAAATTTTTAACTCAAACAAAGTAGAGAAAAAATTAATCAAATTATTAGATACTTATAAACAGAAAGTAATTCCAACTTTGCCAATAGGGGCTGATCTACTAATGTCTAAATTTCAAATTCCTGAGGGTAAAACTTTAGGTAATAAATTAAAAAAAATAGAAGAAACTTGGGTTCAAAATGGATTTCAAATTTCAGATAAGCAAGTACAGCAAATAGTTAAAAGTTAAATATATTTAACGTCTTTAATTTCAAAATTTTTTACACCAGAGGGTGTATTTATTTCAACTAAATCACTTTTATTTTTTCCAATCAAACCTTTGCCAATTGGTGATTGAAAGAAAATTAGTTTTTGTTTTAAATCTGCTTCATCTTTTCCAACAATTTTATAATTAATTTTTTCACCAGTATCTAAATCTTCTAAATAAACTGTAGATCCAAAAATTACTTTTCCTTCATTGTTTAGTTTTGTAACGTCAATAACATTTGCTCTTGCAATAATATCGTTAATTTCTGTAATTCTTCCTTCGTTATGAGATTGTTCTTCTTTAGCTGCATGATATTCAGCATTTTCTTTAAGGTCTCCGTGAGATCTTGCTTCAGCAATTGCGGCTACTATTTCAGGTCTTTTTTTTTCTTTTAAAAAAACTAATTCTTCCTTTAGTTTATTTAATCCATTTAATGTTATTGGCTCTTTATCCATTTTTTTATTTCCATTTTGCAACCGGAGGTAATGACATCAAAATTCCTTCAACATTGCCACCAGTTTGTAGCCCAAATTTTGTTCCTCTATCGTAGAGCAAATTAAATTCTGCGTATCGACCTCTTTTAATATACTGAAACTCTTTATCTTTTAAAGTCCATTTTCTTTTTAATTTTTTTTTAATTATTTCATTAAATAGCATTTGAAATGTAACACCAACATCTCTGACAAATTTAAAGTCATTTTCAAAATTATCATTTTTATAGTCAAAAAATATTCCACCTATACCTCTGGCTTCTTTTCTGTGAGGTAGATAAAAATATTCATCACACCACTTTTTATATTTTTTATAATAATTTTTATTATGTCTATCGCACATTGCCTTTAATATTTTATGAAAGTTTTTCTTCTCTTTTTCATCTTTTATTGCTGGGGTTACATCCATACCTCCACCAAACCAATTTTTTGTTGTGCAAATAAATCTGGTATTAAAATGCATTGCAGGAATATGTGGATTTTGCATGTGCATAACTATTGATATTCCTGATGCCCAAAATTTTGGGTCCTTGCTTGCTCCTGGTATTTTTTTTTGAAATTGTTTAGGAAATTTTCCATAAACTTTTGAAAAATTTACTCCTACTTTTTCAAAAATTTTTCCATTTTTAAGAATTCTATATTCACCACCTCCCTCATCCTTTTTAATGCTTCTTTTCCAAGAAGTTGATTGAAAATTTACTTTATTGTTTTCAATTTTTAAAATGTCGTCGCATATTGCATTTTGTAATAATTTAAACCAATTACTTGCTAAGTCTTTTTTGATTGAAATATCCATTTTATATTAATTCTATTTGACGCAAACTTTCTGCCAAAACAATGGCAACAGATGATGCAATATTAAGAGATCTTACTTTGTTATTCATTGGTATTTTTAAACGATTTTTAATTATTTTATGAACCTTTTCAGGTACTCCAGCGCTTTCTCTTCCAAACAAAATAGTATCATCAGGCTTAAATTTAAATTTTGTATAATTTGTTGAACCCTTCGTTGTCATCAATACGATTCTCTGTTTTTTCTTTGCCTCAAAAAATTTTTCCGAACTTTGATAAAAATCTATTTGACTATAGTCCATATAGTCCATAACCACTCTTTTAAAGCGTTTGTCTGACAATAGAAAGCCACATGGTTCTATTATTTCTAGTTTAGCACCTAAACAAGCACAAGTTCTAATGATTGCAGCAGTATTTTGAGGTATATCAGGCTCATACAAAGCTATTTTAGGTCCTAAAATTGTTGAATTATGTGTCATTCTTTCAGTAGTAAAATAATTATTTTATATTATATGAATTTGTATATTAACTGTTTTAAATCAAAAAGAGATAATAACAAAAGCTACTAAAAGTGTCTGAAAAAAAAATAAAAAGAAGAGATTTTTTATTTACAGCTACCACAGCTGTAGGTGCCGTCGGTGCTGCTGCTGTAGTGTGGCCAATGATAGATCAAATGAATCCAGATGCTTCTGTTAAGGCCTTAGCTAGCACAGAGGTTGATGTAAGCTCATTAACACCTGGAAACACATTGACTGTTTTATGGAGAGGCAAACCAGTTTTTATTAGAAGAAGAACTCAGGACGAAATTGATGAAGCAAGAGCTGTAAAGATGGAGGATTTAATTCATCCTGAGAAAGATGAAGATAGAGCACAAAACCCTGAGTGGCTTGTTATGTTGGGTGTATGTACTCACTTAGGATGTGTACCTCTAAATGATAAAGGTGATTATAACGGATGGTTTTGTCCATGTCATGGATCTCATTATGATACATCTGGAAGAATTAGAAAAGGACCAGCACCTTGGAACATGGAAGTTCCCAAATATGAATTTGTTAATGCAAATACAATTAAAATTGGATAAAAAAGCAAATGAGTGAACACGACTACAGACCAAAATCAAAAGTAGGGCAGTGGTTTAACGATCGACTTCCTTTATTAACTCTTGCAAACCATTTAACAGATTATCCAACTCCAAAAAATTTAAATTATTGGTGGACTTTTGGAGGAATATTAACTTTTTGTCTTATTACTCAAATTGTTACAGGACTAACACTTGCAATGCATTATATTGCTCATGCTGATATGGCTTTTGAAAGTGTAGAGCATATTATGCGAGATGTTAACTATGGTTGGTTAATTAGATATATTCATGCAAATGGTGCATCAATGTTTTTCCTAGCGGTTTATATTCATATATTTAGATCTTTGTTCTATGGATCTTACAAATCTCCAAGAGAAATAATATGGATTTTAGGAATAATAATTTATTTATTGATGATGGCTGCAGCCTTTATGGGTTATGTGTTGCCATGGGGTCAAATGAGTTTTTGGGGAGCAACAGTTATCACAAATTTATTTAGCGCAATTCCTCTAGTAGGAGAAGGAATAGTTACCTGGTTATGGGGCGGTTATTCAGTTGACAACCCTACGTTAACAAGATTTTTTACTTTGCATTATTTAATTCCATTTTTAATTTTAGGATTAGTTGTTTTACATATATGGGCATTACATGTTCCAGGTAATAACAACCCAGTTGGAATAGATATAAAAAAACCATCTAAAGACACTGTGCCTTTCCACCCTTACATTGTAATTAAAGATGGTTTTGCTTTATTAATGTTTATGATTGTGTTTGCTTTCTTTGTATTCTATGCACCAAATATTTTAGGACACGCAGACAATTATATCGAGGCTAACCCAATGGTAACACCCGCACACATTGTTCCTGAATGGTATCTACTTCCTTTTTATGCAATATTAAGATCAGTTCCTGATAAATTGTTGGGGGTTGTGGCTATGTTATCTGCAATATTAATCTTAGCTGTTTTACCTTGGTTAGATACCTCAAAAATAAGATCTGCAGTATTCAGACCTTTATATAGACAATTTTACTGGATATTAGTTGCAGATGTTTTGATACTTGGTTATGTGGGCGCAATGCCAGCTGAAGGACTTTACTTGTTGATAGCAAGAGTTGCTACGGCTTATTACTTTTTACATTTTTTAGTTATTCTTCCTGTTTTGGGGTTTAAAGAAAAAACTTTACCAGTACCTCTAAGTATTACTGAACCTGTTCTCGCTGGTTCACCGAATTTAGCTGCTGCAAGAAATAAAGAAAGTAAATTAGAATAAGGTGAAAAATTTATTTAAATTATTTTCTATAATAATCATAATTATTGCCTCAAATTCATATTCTTTTGCTGCAGAAAAAGTGGAATATCTAAAAACTGATTGGAGTTTTAAGGGTCTATTTGGAAAATTTGATAGAGCTTCTCTTCAAAGAGGTTATCAAGTCTATACGGAAGTATGTGCTTCTTGTCATTCGATGAAGTATTTAAGCTACAGAAATTTAGCTGAGCCAGGTGGGCCAGAATTTTCTGAAGCTCAAGCCAAAGCTATAGCAGCCTCATTTGAGGTAACTGATGGTCCAAATTCTGATGGTGAAATGTTTACAAGACCAGGAAAATTATCTGATAAATTTGTAATGCCCTATGATAATGTGAAAGCAGCTCAAGCTGCAAATGGAGGCGCGTATCCTCCTGATATGTCTGTTTTGGTAAAAGCAAGAGGAGGTGGTGTTGACTATATCTATTCCTTATTACAAGGGTATGAACAAGCTCCTAGCAACGTATCTTTAGATGATGGAGTTTATTATAACAAATATATGTACGGTAACAAAATTAGAATGGCTGCTCCATTATCAGATGGATTAGTAGAGTATGGTGATGGAACAAATGCAACAGTAGAGCAGATGTCAAAAGATGTAACGACTTTTTTAATGTGGTCTGCTGAACCTCATTTAGAAGCTCGACATCAAATGGGCTTTAAAGCAATTGTCTATTTAATTATTTTAACAATACTAGTTTACTTCAGCATGAAAAAGATATGGTCACGTGTTGAATCTGAAGTTTAAAACATCTCCATCTTTCACAATATAATCTTTACCTTCTAATCTCATTTTTCCGTTAGCTTTAGAATTAACCCACCCGTCATTAGCTACGAAATCTTCATATGATATAGTTTCAGCCCTTATAAAACCTTTTTCAAAATCTGTATGAATTTCTCCTGCAGCTTTAGGAGCAGTGCAATTTTTTTGTATAGTCCAAGCTCTTGTTTCTTCTGGTCCAGAGGTAAAATAGGTATCAAGTTCTAATACTTTATAGCCCTTTTGAATTAACATACTTAGACCTGTATCTTTTAAACCAATCATATCCATATAATTTTTTTTTTCATCTTCTACCAATTCATTTATTTGGTTTTCTATATCTGCAGAAACAATAAGAGTGTTATCCTTTCCAAATTTTTCAATAAAGTTTTTAGTATATTTATTTCCTTCCCGAACGCTTTGCTCGTCTACATTACAAACAAAAATTTTTGGTTTTATTGATAAAAGCCCGCTTTGATTAAGTTGTTTTGTCTCAAATTGAGATTTTAATATTGATATATCTTTACTATTGTTAATGCAGTCTAATGCAATTTCTAGAATCTTTATCTGATATTCGTCTACATTTTTTTTATTATTTTTCTCAAGTCTTTTTTGAATAGATTCCAAGTCAGCTAGCATCATCTCAGTTTCAATGATCTCAAGATCTCTTATAGGGTCAACGTCAGGATTAACATTTTGAATATCTTCTGAATCAAAGCATCTAATCATATGAATAACTGCATCAACTTCTCTTATGTGGGACAGAAATTTATTACCTAATCCTTCACCTTTAGATGCACCTTTGACAAGACCGGCTATATCTACAAATGAAATAGTTGTATTTATTGTTTTTTTTGATTTTGAAACCTCTGATAATTTATTTAATCTTTCGTCTGGAACAGGCACAACTCCAACGTTGGGATCTATTGTGCAAAATGGAAAATTTGCAGCTTGAGCTTTACTTGAGTTTGTAAGAGCATTGAATAGTGTAGATTTACCCACATTAGGTAAACCAACAATTCCACATTTAAAACTCATTATTTATTATTTACAGTACTAGAGAATAAATCTAATTTTTTGTTAATAAGTATTGAGATAGAGTCTGTTATATTATTTGTAATTTTTTCCAATCCAAGTATTTCATCCTCATCAAAATTTTGAAGAACAAAATCACTTACTTCCATTTTATCTTTTGGTTTACCAATTCCTATTCTTACTCTTGAATAATCTTTACCAATGAATTTATCTATAGACGCAACTCCGTTGTGCCCCGCATCAGATCCACCAAATTTTGCTTTTATTTTTCCAAACTCTACATCTAAGTCATCATGAAAAACAATGACATCTTCAGCGTTTATTTTGAAATATTCAATTAATTCTCTAATACAAATTCCAGAATTATTCATAAAGGTTAAAGGTTTTATAGCATATACTTTTTGGTCTCCTACATTACCAGTAGTGAGTAGTCCTTTAAATTTTGGTTTTTGTTTTGAAAGTCCAAATTTTTTGTTTATTGCATCAATAATTTTGAAACCAATATTGTGCCTATTGTTTTCACTATCTGGGGTTGGATTACCTAATCCTACAAGTAAAAGCATAAAATATTAATAATGGAGAATAAAATTCAATTTTAATTAATTTATTTTTTTTCTTCAGCAGGTTTTTTATCTTCACCCTCTTTTTTATCACCATCAGCGGCTGGTTTTTCTCCACCTTCTGTTGCTGCAGCATCTGTGCCTTCTGCCCCTGCTTCTCCTTCAGCTGCCTCAGCTTCAGCAGGTTTTTCAGGTTCTTTCATAACAGTTGGAGCTGCTAGCGTCGCAATAACAAAGTCTCTTCCTTGAATGGTAGGGGTAACATCATCCTCAAGATTTATAGAAGAAATTTTAAAACTTTCTCCAATATCTACTCCATCAAGATCTATTACAAGATTTTCAGGAATTTTTTCGCTTGGACATTTAAGCTCAACTTTTCTTCTTACAATGTTTAAAACTCCACCTCTTTTTAATCCAGGGGATTTTTCGTGATTTAAAAATTTTACTGGAACTTCAATTCTTACTTTTATTCCTGAGACTATTCTTAGAAAGTCTACATGAATTGGTTCATCTGAGATAATGTCATATTTTATCTCTCTTGGAAGAACTTTTTGATGCTTGCCATCAACGTTCAAAGTTATGATACTTGATAAAAAATTTTCTTTTTCAATTAGTGATTTAAGTATTTTCTTAGATATAGAAATTTTTTCATTTTGAGCTTCACCACCATAAATTATCGCAGGCACATTGCCGTCATCCCTAAGTGAGTTAAGCTCACCCTTAGTTTTTGTATTTCTGATGTTAGCGTCTAAAGAATTCATAAAAACAAAGTTTTTTAGCTCAAGTTCCTTAATAACTCAAGGTATTTATTTGAATAAATCTGATACTGAAGTGGAATTAGATATTCTTTTAATCGCTTCACCCATTAGGCTAGAAATTGATAGAACCTCAATGTTTTTAGCACCTTTAACCCTGTTTATGTTATCAATTGTATCAGTTATTACTAAATTTTTAATTACGGATTTTTTAATTTTATTTACAGCTTCTCCACTAAGTACACCGTGAGTTATGTAAACATAAACTTCCTTGGCACCTCGATCTTTAAGAGCTTTAGCCGCATTTACTATTGTTCCACCAGAATCGATAATATCATCAACAAGAATACAAGTTTTTCCTTTTACATCTCCAATAATATTCATTACTTGAGATTGACCCGGCTTTGGTCTTCTTTTATCTACAATTGCTAGTCCTACATTTAAAAGTTTGCCTAGTGCTCTTGCTCGTTCAGTTCCACCAACATCTGGTGCAACACAAATTAGATTTTTACTTTTTATCTTTTTTTTTACATGTCTTGCAAATATTGGTGTTGCAAACAAGTTATCTACTGGAATATCAAAAAATCCTTGGATTTGTCCTGCATGCAAGTCAACAGTGACAACTCTATCTGCTCCTGCTTTAGTAATTAGATTCGATACAAGTTTTGCTGATATTGATGTTCTTGGTGCAACTTTTCTATCTTGTCTAGCATAACCAAAGTAAGGAATAACCGCAGTAATATTTTTTGCCGATGATCTCTTAAGCGCGTCAATACATAATAGAAGTTCCATTAGGTTATTATTTGCTGGAGATGAAACAGATTGAATTAAAAAAATACTATTCCCTCTAATATTTTCATTAATTTCCACATAGATTTCCCCATCTGAAAAATTTCTAATACTAGAATTAACTAATTTAGATTTTAAATATTTAGCAATTTTCTTACTTAATGGTTTGTTGCTATTTCCGGATAATAATTTCATTAAAAAAAACCTAATTAAGCATAATTATTGAAATATTTCTACCATAATCATCATGCTTTAGTCTTGATGCCCTTCTTGCACTAAAAAAATTATTTTTAACATCAAATGTATCAATATTTATAGATTCGATATTTTTTATTTTATTATTTAAAAGACATAATTTTACATATTTAGGTAAATCAAAATAAAGCTTTTTGAACTTAATCTTAAAAAATTCATTATTTTTTTTGTTCTTTTTGATAAATTTTCTTTTAAAATCCTCTTTGACTTCATAATTTTTAGCTGAGATAGCAGGTCCAATAGCTGCAGTTATATTTTTAGGATTAGATCCTTTTTTGATCATAAATTGAATTACGTTGCTAATTATATCCTTGTATGCACCTTTCCATCCAGCATGAATTGCTGCTACTAATTTTATTCTTTCATCACAGATCAAAATTGGTACACAGTCAGCAGTTAGTACTCCGATTGGTATGTTTTTTTGATTTGTAATTATTGCATCTGCTTTTGGTTTTAATTTTAAAGATTTTTTTTTATTAATATATACAAACTTATTACTATGTATTTGATGAAGTAAAAAAATACTTTTTGCAGTGCTTTTTATTTTTTTTTTAACTATTTGCAAATTTTTTTTAATATCTAAGGGATTGTCTTTAGAGCCAGGACCACAGTTTAAACTTTTATAAATTTTTTTTGATTTACCCCCAGTTTTATTAAAAAAACCATGTTTAATAATTTTAATTTTCGAGAGTTTTTTTGATTTTATCAATTTTGAAAACCTGTTCTAAAATTATTTTTCTTATTTTTTATAAGCATGACTTTGAACAATTCACCCATTTGCTTTTCATCTATTAAACGTCTTACCCGATAAAATAAATCTGTTTTTTTAGAAAATGCTATATTTTTGCTGATTATTTCTGCTCTTTGAAGAATACCCATACTTGTTAAAAATTTTTTCTGATTTGTAAAAATTGAATTAATTTCTTTAAACTGATTTATAAATTTCTCAAAAGAATGAAAGTTTATATTGTAAGTAATATCAGAGTCTCCAATATTTTCTAAAATATTAGAATATTTGTGATTATTCACTGCCTGAAGAGTCTCATGCATTTTGCTATCTGCATATCCATAATCAATAATTAACATTCCTCCATCATTTTTTTTTACTAAATTACAAATTGTTCTTAAATATTTAAATGTATCTGGTGAATATTCTATAATATTCTGATTTTTTGATATTTTAAAATTAAGATGTTTCTCAATTTTTTTTATATCAATTTTTTTATCTTTAAACTCAGCCTGTTTTGGATCATTCAAATTTACGAATCTTTCATACCAACCATCCTTTTTTTTAAAAAATTGTTTGATTGGTATGGCATCAAAGAATTCATTAGCTATAAAAATTGTTGGGTTTGAGTTTATTTTTTTAATGTCTTTTAACCATGAAAATTTTTGAGAATTTAAATTTTTTTTTTGTTCATTTACTAAAAAATCACTTTTTTCATGAATTATAAAACTACAGGCTTCGTAACAATCAGGAAAATTCATGAGTGTCTCGTCTATGACATTCATCATTTCGCCATTTCCAGCTCCCAGTTCTAGCAAATTAAATTTTTTTGGAGAGCCTATACTTTTCCAAAAAGTAATTGTCCAAATTGCAATTATCTCTGAAAATAATCTTGTGATATTAGGAGCAGTAATAAAGTCTCCATCTTCACCAAAAGGATTTTTTTTCATATAATAACCTTGATCCTTATCGTAAAGAGCTAAATTTATAAATTGATCTAATGGTAAATTATTTGTTTTAGCGAGTTTCATATTTTAAATAAAATAAGATTACCCCTGATAGTGTAAATATTAAACTTACTACTTGCCCCATCGTTAAGTTTAAAAATATATAACCAAGCTGTTCATCTGGTACTCTATAAAATTCAACGAAAAATCTAAATATTGAGTAAATTATTAAAAATAATCCTGAAATAACACCTGGTTTCTTCAAAAATTTTTTTCTGAAATAAATTAATAATAAAAATAGAAATAAACCTTCTAAAAGTGCTTCGTATAATTGAGATGGATGTCTAGGAATATTATCTACCTGAATAAATGTTACTGCCCAGGGCACATTAGTTATAGTTCCGTACAACTCTGAATTTATAAAGTTTGCTATTCGTCCAAAAAATAACCCAACTGGAGCTACTAAAGCGACAATATCCAAATATAAGAATGGGTTTTGATTATTTTTTTTAGCGAAAAATATAGATGCGAAAATAACTCCAATTAAACCACCATGGAAGGACATTCCACCCTGCCAAATTTTGAATATATCTAATGGATTATTTATATAAAAACTTAAATTATAAATAAAAATATAACCAAATCTGCCTCCTAAAATTATACCTATGATTAAATAAGTTAAATAATCATCAAATTTATTTTTAACTTCTATGTCTAGGATAAATAATTTTTTAGCGAGTATCCAGCCTAATATAATTCCAAATATATAAGCTAAAGAATACCAACTGATTTCTAAAGAAAATATTTCTAATGCTACTGGGTCAAAATTATTAATGAACATTTATAATAATACTTATAATGTATATCTTAAATATGAAAAATTCTAAATTTATAATTGATAAGTTTGCTAAATTAATAGAGCAGGGACTAGTATCTTCAAAAGACTTAACTACTGAATTATTTAATATCTTAAAATCCAAAAGAGATGAGTTTGTTTTTAAAATGAAACTTACCAGTAAAGATGAGTTTGAAGTACTCTCAAAACGTGTTGAGAATCTCGAAAATAAAATAAATAAACTTGACAAAAAAAAAGTAAAAAAAGTTAAACAGGCAAGAAAACCTTAACTCTTAAACCATCCATTTTTGATTTTTCTAACATTATATTTCCTCCATGTGATTTGATAATGTCTGATGAAATTGATAAGCCAAGACCAACACTTGATTTAGAGTCTGCTCGACCCTTATCTATTTTATAGAAAGGTTTAAATACATTTTCATACTCATCTTTTGGTATTCCAGGACCATCATCATCAATAACAATGAATAAGTTGGTATTTTTTTTACTTAAGTTAATTTCAACTTTATTTGCATATTTCAGTGAATTATCAATAAGATTATTAAGACACCTATTAATTAAATTTTTCCTGCCATTAAAGTAAATTCTTGGTGTTAAGCTTTGTGAAATATTTTCATTATTATATTTTTCGATAACTTCTGAAATTAATTCAGATAGATTAAACATTTCATCTTTTTCAACATACGAAGAGCTGGTAAATTGTAAATATTCATTTAACATTTTCTCCATTTCATTGATGTCTTCAGTCAATTTATTAACAGTTTCTTTATCTTTTATAAAAGCCAATTGTAGTTTCATTCTAGTTAAAGGTGTCCTTAAATCATGACTTATTCCAGATAACATTTCTGTTCTTTGATTTATGTGTCTTTCAATTCTCTTTCTCATTTTATCAAATTCATGTCCTGCTTGTCTTATTTCAAGGGCTCCAGAGGGTTTGAACTCTTCTATATTTTCTCCTTTACCAAACCTTTCAGCTGCACGGGCTAGGTTAGTGATTGGTCTAGTTTGATTTTTCAAAAAAATTAGAGAAATGATCACCATTATAATTGCAGGTACTGTGATCCAAAGTGCAAATATTCTTGCTGAAGAACTTGCAACCCTATCTTTAGGCACTAAAAATTTAAAATAACCATCTTCGTATTTAATTCTTAAATCAATTAATTCTTTATAACTTGTTGTATCAAACCAGTATTCATCTAATCCAAATTTAGATTTTAGTTCTCTTCTTAAAGTTCTATCTATAGGACTAAACCATCTTTCAGTATCTGTATTTTGTAATTTTTCGTTATTGGTGAACTCAATATTTAAATCTAAAAAAATGGAAAAAAGATCTAGCAACTCTTGTTTATTTTCTTGCTCACTTCCATAGGCTTCAATAAATGTGCTAATTTCATTTACCAAGGTTCTTGTCATACCTTTGTTTGTTTTGATCCAAAGGCTATCAAAAAAAACAATTGTAATTACTAGTTGCAAAACCAAAACTGGAATAGCAACTATAAGAAGTGCTCTATAAAATAATCTTTTTGGTAATATTTTTTTTAAGTAATCACTCAATCCAGAGAACATATCCTGCACCTCTTATTGTTTGTAAAAATTTTGGATTTTTTGGATCAATTTCAATTTTTTTTCTAAGCCGAGTAATAATAACATCTATTGATCTCTCTTTATCTAGATTAATTAATTGACCAATATCTTCCCTAGAAAATGTTTTGCCTGGGTTATTAATCATTTTTTCTAAAATCGTTTTTTCCGTTGTATTAATCTTAAATTCTTTATCACTTTTAAATATTAAAAGTTTATTCAAATCAATTTTCACATTTGCGAATTCTATAACCCTTTTCTGATCTGTTTTGATAGTTTTATTCAATATGTTCTGTATTCTTAGAATTAATTCTTTTGGTTCAAATGGTTTTGGTAAATAATCATCAGCACCAATCTCTAACCCCTCAACTCTTTCACTTGCTTCACCTTTGGCAGTGAGAAGTATTACTGGTGTATCTAATTTTTTTTTATTTTCTTTTAAAAATTCAAGTCCACTTTTACCGGGCATCATGATATCCAAAACTATTAAATCAAACTTAATTATTTTGATTTTCTCTGATGCATTTTCTGCACTTTCAGCAGTAGTGACTAAAAATTTATTTTCATTTAAATACTTTTTTACAAGAGATCTAATTCCATCATCATCATCAACCACTAGTATATGTGCAATAAACTTATCCATTAATTATTTTACTTAGTACATTATCAAAATTAATAACTTCTTCAGAACTTGAATTTAGCAAAGCATTATAAATTCTCTTTTTTTGTAAATTGAAAATTTCATTAAAAATTTTTTTACCTTTATCATTAAGAAAAACATGCTTTACTCTAGTATCTTGGTCATCTTTTTTAAAAATGACGATTTCAAGTTTAATCAAATCTTTGAGAACACGATTTAAGCTTTGTTTTGTTACTTTTAATCTCTTAAGCAGCTCAGAAATTGAGATCCCCTCATACATTGACAGTAAATGAATTACTTTATGGTGTGCTAAACCAATTGAATATCTATCTAATATTTTTTTAGAGTCAGAAAAGGTTTCTCTATAGCTTACGAATAGTTTTTCAATTAGATCTTTAAGTTGGTCATCTTTTAAATATAAAAGTTCTTTCATAATAGGTAAGTTATATTGACATATTAAAGATACAAAGATATTTTTCATTTATAAATTAAAAAAATTTTCACACATGATACCTTACGACAAGCGATCTGGAAAAATATGGTACAACAACGAATTAGTTGATTGGGCTGACGTTAAATTACATGTTTTAAGCCATGGTATGCACTACGCCAGTTGTGTATTTGAGGGTGAGAGAGTTTATGATGGTTCAATTTTCAAATTAGAAGAGCACACAGCTAGATTTTTTCATTCTGCAAGAAGAATGGGTTTTGAAATTCCATATACAGAAGAAGAAATCAATAATGCATCCAATAAAATTATAGCAACCCAAAAAGTAGAAAATGGTTATGTAAGACCTGTTGCTTGGAGAGGTAGTGAGATGATGGCTATTTCTGCGCAACAAACAAAAATACATGTTGCGATTGCAACATGGGAATGGGGATCATATTTTGATCCTAAACTTAAAATAGAAGGAATAAGATTAAATATTTCAAATTGGAGAAGACCAGCGCCTAATACAATACCATGGGATACAAAGGCGTCAGGTCTTTACATGATTTGTACACTCTCAAAACATGAGGCAGAAAAGCAAGGATATACAGACTCTTTAATGCTTGATCACGAAGGAAATATCGCTGAAGCAACTGGTGCAAATATTTTTTTCAAAGATAAAAATGGAGAAATTCACACTCCAATACCAGATTCTTTTTTAGATGGTATTACAAGAAGAACTGTAATTGGAATTGCAAAATCAAAAAATATAAAAGTACATGAAAGAAAAATTAGTCCTACTGAACTACCTAATTTTGTTGGATGTTTTTTAACTGGAACAGCAGCAGAGGTAACACCAGTATCTTTTATTGCTGAAAATCAGTTTAAAGTTTGTGATACTATTATTGATTTAAATGAAAGTTATCAGGCATTAGTTAGAAAGAAAAAAGCAGCCTAGTCTTTACTGTCTTCAGACATAGCGTGATCAATACCTTTTCGCATATAATCATATGCGGTAAAAAGTGTTAATGCAGCGGATAACCACAAAAGAATTATACCTATTGTTTGAGCGTTATAATCTTGGAAATTAATTATTTTATTTCCCGTATCTCCAGATAATAAAAGAGCTATAGACACCATTTGTAATACTGTTTTAAGTTTAGCAAGGTTTGAAACAGGAAGTTTTATTTTTCCCTTTGCTAAAAATTCTCTCAAACCTGAAATTAAAATTTCTCTTGTCAGAATTATGATTGCTGCAATCACCTCATAATTTCTGATTGTTCCATCCATAACCAGAAGTATTAATGCTGTAGCAACAATGATTTTATCAGCTATAGGATCTAATAATTCACCCAGTTTTGACTCTACTCCAAAAATTCTAGCCAACATACCATCTAAAAAGTCTGTAAATGATGCAATAATAAATAATATTAAAGCAGTAAGATCACCATAAAATCCTGGAAGATAAAAAGCCAAAACAAAAAAAGGGACAATTATTATTCGCCCTATCGTTAATATGTTTGGAATTTTTTTTAGCATAATTATTCGTGAAAAAAGTTATATATCTTTTTTGCTACTTTTTCTTCAACACCTTCTACAGATTTTATTTCATCTAAGCTAGCAGACTCAACCGATCTTGCAGATCCAAAATGGTTCAATAAAGCTCTTTTTCTTATAGCCCCAATCCCCTCTATTTGATCTAGCAGAGATTTGCTGATACCTTTTTTTCTCTTTGCTCTGTGAGCG
>CABZHY010000010.1 GCA_902525565.1 uncultured Pelagibacteraceae bacterium | reverse complement strand
AACCTAATAATCCACAGCCAATAATTAAAATATTTTTCATTTTTTTAATACTTGCTTAATAACACTCATAAATTTTAAATTTTCTTTTTTAGATCCAATAGTTAACCTTAATTTATTCTTTATATGATAACCATCTTCTGTTGATCTTAATATAATTCCCTTATTTTTAAGTTTTTCATAAAGAAATTTTGCTGAATATCTGCATTTTTCAAAATTAAGTAACAAAAAATTTGCTGAAACTGAATTTGAAAAAATATTATATGTCTCAAGAAATTTCTTAATTTTTTCAGAATATAACAAATTATGTCTAATCGATTTATTTATGAAAGCTTTATCTTTCAGTGACTCGGTAGCAGCCAATTGAGCAATACCATTTACATTAAATGGTGGTTTTATAACATTTAGCGCATTAACTATTTTTTTTGATCCATATCCCCAACCTACTCTCAGTGAAGCTAGTCCAAACATTTTTGAAAAAGTTCTAAGGATGAAGACATTGTCTTTGTTTTTAAACAAATCTAACGCAGATAAATAATCTTTATTTTTCATATATTCTGCATAGGCATCATCTATAACTAGTAAAATTTTTTTATTTAATCTTTTTCTTAATTCTAAAACTTCTTTTTTCGTTAAGTAAGTTCCTGTAGGATTGTTTGGGTTAGCTATAAACACAATTTTCGTTTTTTTTGTTATTTTTTTTAAAATTTCATTTACTGAAACTTTAAAATTAATTTCTTTTGCAAATACAACTTTTGCGCCTACAATTTTTGAGTAAATTCTGTACATTAAAAAACTGTACTCTGGTAACACTACCTCATCTTTTGGGTTTAAAAACAACTGACAGAGCATTTGAATAACTTCATCTGAACCAGCTCCACAAATAATTTTCTCAGAATTACATTTATAAGCTTTAGATATTGCCTTTCTTAAATTTTGAGATTTTCCGTCTGGATATCTATCTAAATTCAAATTTTTATTTGATATTATTTTCTTTGCTTTAGGGCTCATACCTAAAGCAGACTCATTTGCAGAAAGCTTGATTATGTTCTTAAGTTTCTTAATTTTTGATTTACCAGGCTTATAAGCCTCAATTTTAAATTTTTTGAAATTTGGAGTTATCATTTTTTTTAATTTATGTGCTCTTTATAGATAAAATTACAAAATTTTATAGAGAATAAGAGGATTTTTTAAAAAATTGACATAATAAATAAGTTCTAGTAAAAAAATTATGCGCTGATTTAACTGAATTGCGAGCGCTTAAAAAAAACCGCTAAAATAGTTTTTTTTCTCACAATTCGAAACAGTCAAAAACTATGAATACTGAGAAAAATATAAAAACTTTAATTGTAAAGAAACCACTAAAATTAGACTGTGGAAAGACCATAAAAGATTTCCCGATAGCCTATGAAACTTACGGTTTACTTAATTCAAAAAAAGATAATGCAATATTAGTTTTTCATGCTCTAACAGGAGATCAATTTGTAACCGGAATAAACCCTGTAACTAACAAAGAGGGTTGGTGGAGTTATGCAGTAGGTCCTGATAAAGCTATCGATACGAATAAATATTTTGTTATTTGCTCTAACGTAATTGGTGGATGTATGGGATCATACGGACCAAGTCATAAAGATCGCGATCAAAAAATTTTTGGAACAAATTTTCCAGTTATTACAATTAATGATATGGTGAATGCTCAATATAATTTACTTGATCATTTTGGTATTGATAAACTGTTTTCTATAACTGGTGGTTCAATGGGAGGTATGCAAGTCCTTCAGTTTATTAGCAACTTTCCTGATAAATCCAAAACAGTGGTACCAATAGCAACCACATCTAGTCATTCAGCTCAAAATATTGCTTTTAATGAGCTAGGTAGACAAGCTATTACAGCTGATAGTAACTGGAAAGATGGGAATTATACATCAAACGATACAAATCCTGGAAAAGGATTGGCAGTAGCTAGAATGGCAGCTCATATTACTTATTTATCTAAAAAAGGTTTGCAGGAAAAATTTGGAAGAAAGTTACAAGAAAGAGAAGATCTTAAATTTGGATTTGATGCTGATTTTCAAATAGAAAGTTATTTAAGATATCAGGGCTCAGTTTTCGTAGATAGATTTGATGCAAATAGTTATCTTTATATTACTAGGGCTATGGATTATTTTGATTTAGCTAAGCAATTCAATGGTAATCTTTCAGAAGCATTTAAAAATATAAACGCAAAATTTTTTATAATTTCTTTTACTTCAGATTGGCTTTATCCAACCCAAGAAAATAAAGATATTGTGATTGCTTTAAACTCAATAGGAGCTGATGTTGGATTTGTAGAAATTGAGTCAGATAAAGGTCACGACTCCTTTTTACTAGATGTTCCTGATTTCTTGAGTGCACTTAAAAACTTTTTAGATAAATCTTACGAAGAAAATTAATTATGAAAAATGAATTTCAGGTAATAGCAGATTTAATTAAAAAAGATAAGAAAGTCTTGGATGTGGGTTGTGCCGATGGAACTTTGATGAAATTTTTAAAGGATAATAAAAACATAAATATCAGAGGATTAGAGATTTCAAAAGAAAAAGTGCAAGAATGTATTGCAAAAGGTTTAACTGTAATTGAAGGAAATGCTGAAAAAGATTTAAAACAATTTCCAGACAAATCATTTGATTATGTTATTTTAAGTCAAACACTTCAAGCTTTTCTTAATCCTGAATTAGTTTTAAATGAACTTTTAAGGGTTGGAAAAAAAGCAATAGTTACAATACCTAATTTTGGATACTGGAAAGTAAGATTTCATTTATTATTAAAAGGCACTATGCCAGTTACAAAAACATTACCAGATGAATGGTATAACACACCAAATTTACATATGTGTACAATCAAAGATTTTTTTCACTTTGTAAAATCAAAAGATATTAAAATTTTTAAATCACTCGCTTTAAATAATCTTAATTCATCAATAATAAATGAGAGTAATTTAGGGGTCAAAAATTTATTTGCAGATCTAGGTATATTTTTGATAGAAAAATAAAATGCGTATTGAAATTATACCCTGTCTTCAAGACAACTATAGCTATTTGATAATAGACAAAAATAACAATTTTGCGTGTGTTGTTGATCCCAGTGAGTCTGAACCAATAATAAATTTCCTAAAAAATAAAAATATAAAATTAAAATATATTCTTAATACTCATCATCATTATGATCATATCGGAGGAAATCAAGAATTAAAAAAAAAATATGGGTCAACTATTGTGGGTTTTAAAGGAGACTCAAAAAGAATACCTGGAATAGACATATTGTTAGAAGACAATCAAATATGGAAAGCTGAAAACTTTGAAGCTAAAATTATGCATATACCTGGACATACTTCAGGCCATATTTGTTTTAATTTTTTTAAAGAAAAAATAGTTTTTACAGGAGATACACTTTTCTCACTTGGTTGTGGAAGAATATTTGAAGGTTCTTATGAGGAAATGTTTGAATCTTTAAACAAAATTAAATTATTACCAAAAGACACAAAAATTTATTGTGGTCATGAATACACTCTTAACAATGCAAAATTTTGTAAAAAATATGATTCCGAAAACAAAGATTTACAAAAAAAAATAGAAAAAATAGAAAAATTAAGAGAAAATAGAATTCCTACGATACCCTCAACTTTAAAAGAGGAATTAGAGTGTAATATATTTTTAAGAGCAAAAGATGTTAAAACCTTTTCAAAATTAAGAGATTTTAAGGATAATTTCTAATTAATTCGGCTTGACTAAAGGCTAGCTACAACTATATTGCGGTAAATTTAAATTAAATCATACTATGTCATACGCAGTAATAAAAACAGGTGGAAAACAGTATAAAGTAAAATCTGGAGAAATTCTAAAGATAGAAAAATTACCAGACTCTAAACCTGAGACTAAAATAGAATTTAATGAAATCTTGGCATACGGTGATAATAAATCAATTGAAATTGGAACCCCAAATGTTGAGGGTGCAAAAGTAGAGGCTGAATTGATTAAAAATAGCAAAAATAGAACTATTTTAATTTTTAAAAAAAGAAGAAGACAAAATTCAAGAAGAAAAAATGGGCATAGACAACAATATTCTATGATAAGAATTAACAAAATTTTTTCAAAAGATGGTAAAGTGTTATCAGAAGCTGAAAAAATTTCTAAAACTTCGAAAAAAGAAGAAGTTAAGGAAGCAGTAAGCAAATAGTTATTAGGTAAATTATGGCAACAAAAAAAGCAGGTGGATCATCACGAAACGGACGAGATAGTGCCGGTAGAAGACTTGGTGTAAAAAAGTATGGTGGTGAAACAGTAATTCCTGGAAACATAATTGTTAGACAAAGAGGAACTAAGATTTTTCCAGGTGAAAATGTTGGTATGGGTAAAGATCATTCAATATTTTCAGTTGTTAAAGGGAAAGTTGTTTTCAAAAAATCTAAATCAGATAGAACTTTCGTTTCTGTAAAGCCCAATTAATAGTACAACCAATTAAAATAGATGTTGTATTATGAAATTTCTCGATCAAGTTAAAATTTATATTAAGGCTGGAAACGGTGGAGATGGATCTCCTAGTTTTAGAAGAGAGAAATATGTTGAGTTTGGTGGGCCGGATGGTGGAGATGGTGGAAAAGGTGGATCAATTATTTTAAAGTCAGAGGAAAATTTAAATACCCTTATTGATTATCGATATCAACAACACCACAAAGCCGAACGTGGGGAAAACGGTTCCGGTCAAAATCGAACAGGAAAAGGTGGTGAAGATTTAATTTTAAAAGTTCCTTTAGGCACACAGGTATTTGAAGAGGATAACAAAACTCTTCTTTTCGATTTTAATAAAAAAGGTGAAGAATATGTTGCAGCTGCTGGTGGTAAAGGAGGTTTGGGAAACACAAGATTTAAAAGTTCTACAAATAGAGCTCCAAGAAAATTTACTAAAGGTACTATTGGAGAAGAATTTACAATATGGCTTCAATTAAAAACAATTGCTGATATTGGTATTATAGGATTGCCAAATGCTGGAAAATCAAGTTTGTTAGCAGCATTAACAAACGCAAATCCTAAAATTGCAAATTATAAATTTACAACTGTTAATCCAAACCTTGGCGTAGCTTCTTACGATGATAAGGAAATTACTATTGCAGATATTCCAGGATTAGTTGAAGGAGCCCACGAAGGTATAGGTTTAGGGATACAATTTTTAAAACATATAGAAAGATGTAAGTCTTTACTGCACTTAATTGATGTTACCAACTTAGATCTGAATGAGTCTTATAATCAGGTGAAAAATGAATTAAAAAGCTACAGTGCAAAGTTATTAGAAAAAAAAGAACTAATTGTGCTTAATAAAATTGATTTAATTGATGAAGAAACAGTAAATGAAGTTATAGATCATTTTTCAAAGGGTAAAAATTGTGAGATTATGACAATGACAACTCTGGAAAAAAAATCTGTATCAAAAATTAAAGCAAAACTTTTATCTTATGTATCTTAAAAACTCTAAAATAATTGTTGTAAAAATTGGATCATCTCTTCTAGTTGATCAAAACAAAAAAATTAGGAAAAAATGGTTATCTAGTTTTGCAAAAGATATTAAAAAATTAAGAGATAAAAATCAAAAAGTAGTTATTGTTAGTTCTGGTGCTATAGCTTTGGGCTGCAAGAAAATGAATTATAATAAAAAAAATATTAAATTAGATAAGAGTCAAGCTATTGCTTCTATTGGTCAAATAGAGCTGATGAATTTATTTTCACAAACTTTTGCAAAATATAAATTAAATATTTCTCAGATTCTGCTTACATTAGAAGATACTGAAGAAAGAAGAAGATCTCTTAATGCAAAACGAACTTTTGATAATCTTTTTGAACTTGGTTTTATTCCTGTAGTGAATGAAAATGACACTATTGCAACGAGTGAAATAAAATATGGAGATAATGATAGATTGGCATCTAGGGTTGCGCAAATTACTAACGCAGATGCCTTAATTTTATTATCTGATGTTGATGGTTTGTATACAAAAAATCCTAAAGTTTTTAAGGATGCTAAACTAATAAAGAAAATTAATGATCTAAAAAAAGATCTAAAAAAAATTTATATTAAAGGTGTAAATGAATATGGAAGTGGTGGTATGCATACAAAAATTGAAGCAGCAAAAATATGTCAGCTTGCTGGTACTAGTATGGTTATTGCGAATGGACTATATTCAAATCCTATTTCAAAAATGATTGAAAAAAATAACTGTACTTGGTTTATTCCTAAAATTTCAAAGTTAGATGCTAGAAAAAAATGGATAATAAGTTCTGTAGCACCTAAAGGAGCTTTAATAATTGATGATGGTGCTAAAAAAGCATTAAAATCTGGAAAAAGTTTGTTAGCAGCAGGAATTAAAAAAGTTTCGGGAAGATTTAACAAAGGTGATCATATTAAAGTATTAGATAAAAAAAATAATGAATGTGCAAGAGGGTTAAGTTCCTTTACTTCCGATGAGGTGACTAAGATTATGGGTCATCACTCTAATGAAATTGAAAAACTATTAGGATATGTTGCAAAATCAGAAGTTATTCATAAAGATGATATGGTGGAAATTTAAATGATTAAGTATATGAATTTAATTGGTCTAAAAGCTCGAAAAGCAAGTGAGTTTAAAGTTACAACCAAGGTAAAAAATAAAGTCTTAAACGATTATGCAAAATTAATTAAGACTGAAAAAAAATTTATTATTAATCAAAATTCAAAAGATATTAATTACGCAAGAAAAAAAGGATTAAAAGAGAACTTAATCAAAAGACTTCATTTAAATGAAAATAAATTAGATGGAATTATAAATTCTATTTTAAAAATAGCTAAATTAAGAGACCCCATAGACAACACTTTAGAAAAATGGAAAAGACCAAATGGTTTGAATATAAAAAGAGTATCAATACCAATTGGAGTTATTGGTGTTATTTATGAAAGTAGACCAAATGTAACCTCAGATGTTGCAAGTCTTTGTTTTAAATCTGGAAATGTGGTGATTTTGAAAGGTGGCTCTGAAGCCATAAATTCAAATAAAGCTTTAGCTAAATTATTTAGAATGGCACTTAAAAAAAATAAAGTTGATGAAAACTTTATACAATTTATCGATTCAAAACAAAGAAGGCATGTGGATATTATGCTTTCTAAAATGAAAAAATATATCGATGTCATCATACCTCGTGGTGGAAAAAATTTAGTTAAAAAAGTTTTAGAATTATCCAAAATACCTATAATTGGGCACTTAGAGGGGCTATGTCATACTTATATAGATAAAAATGCAGAATTAAAAATGGCTAAAGAAGTTGTCTATAACGCTAAATTAAGAAATACAAGTATTTGTGGTGCTACTGAAACTATTCTTATTCATAAAAATATAGTCAAAAAATTTAGTAATCCTATTTTACAGGCACTTGAAAATAGTGGTTGTAAAATAATTGGAGATAAGATTTTAAAAAGGTATTACAAAGGCCAATCATATCCTGCAAAAGAAAAAGATTGGTCAACTGAATATTTAGCATCAATTGTATCTGTTAAAGTTGTTAAAAATTCTGAAGAGGCAATTAAACATATTAATAAATACGGAACTATGCACACTGACTCCATCATTACAAAAAATAAAAAAACAGCAAAATATTTCTTAAAAAATGTTAAAAGCTCAATTGCAATGCATAATACCTCAACTCAATTTGCTGATGGCGGTGAATTTGGATTTGGTGGAGAAGTTGGAATTTCTACTAATACACTACCACCAAGAGGTCCTGTAGGTTTAAATCAATTAATTTCATATAAATATGAAATCACAAGTAATGGTAAAATAAGAAATTAAATTGAATAACACAAAAATAAAAATTGGTGTACTAGGTGGATCGTTTGATCCTGCTCATAAAGGACATTTGGCAATTTCCAAGGAAGCAAAAAAAAGATACAAACTCAAAAAAGTTATTTGGGCAATTACAAAAAAAAATCCATTTAAAATAGAGAGCAAAACATCTGTTGCTGACAGAATTAAATATTGTAAAAAAATAATTGGTACAAATTCATTTATTAAGGTTAAATTTTATGAAAAAATTATTAAATCAAATAAAACTATTAATTTAATTAATCATTTAAAAAAAGATAAAAGCATTGAAATTTATTTTTTAATGGGTGCCGACAACCTTATTAATTTTCATAAATGGCATAAATCTAAATTAATTTCACAAAAATGTAATATTCTAGTTTTTGACCGACATGGGTATAAAAAAAATTCTTTAAAATCAAAGATATTTAAGCAACTTAATAAGGCCAATTTAGAGTTTGTTGAGTTTAATAAAGTCAACATTTCATCTTCTCAATTAAGAAAAATTTGATAATCTAAAATCAATTAATGGATAAAATTTCAAACTTAAAAGAAATTGTAATCAACACACTAGATATCAATAAAGCTCAGGACATAATAACTATTGACCTAAAAGACAAAAGTTCTATGGCTGATTATATGATCATAGCAAGTGGAACTTCATCTAGACATATTCAATCTTTATCAGAACAAGTTTTAGAAAAACTTAAAAATAACGGTGTAAAAGACTCTAAAATTGAAGGTAAAGAAAGTGGAGAATGGAAACTTGTTGATGGGATTGATTTAATTGTTCATATTTTTCATCCAGAAAAAAGAAAATTTTACGAATTAGAGAAAATTTGGTCAGAACTAATTCCAAAAGAAAAAGTGATGATATGAAAAAAATTAAATTTATTTTATTAGTTTTTTTCTCTATTTTTTACTTAAATAAAACAGTTATTTCAGCTGAAATTGATATTTATAAAAAAATTGATCTTTTCGGTGAAGTTCTTGAAAAAATTAATAAAGAATATGTTGATGAGATCGATCAATCTGAAAGCATGGATTCTGCGATTAATGGTCTTTTACAATCCCTTGATCCATATTCAGCATATATGTCTCCTAAAATTTTTGAGGAAATGCAAACTGAAACCAGCGGTGAATTTGGTGGATTAGGAATTGAAGTTAGCATGGAGGCTGGAGTGGTAAAAGTAATTTCACCAATAGATGATACACCTGCATCAAGGGCTGGATTAAAAGCTGGCGATTACATAGTCAAAATAAATGATGTTCAGGTCCAAGGAAAATCATTGAGTGAGGCTGTTGATTTAATGAGAGGACCAGTGGGTTCTGGAATAGAATTAACAATAAGACGAAGAGGCGAAAAAAAAGCGTTAACCTTTAATATCATTAGAGAAGTAATTCAGGTTCAGTCTGTTAAATCTGAAATTATAGATGATAGCATTGGATACATTAGACTTACTTCATTCAATGAAAACAGTAGTGATCAAATAGAAATACAAATTAAAAAACTTAAAAAAAATAAAAACATAAAATCGTTTATTTTAGATTTAAGAAATAATCCTGGGGGTCTTTTATCTCAAGCAATAAAAATCTCAGATTTTTTTCTAGAAAATGGAGAAATAGTTTCAACAAAAAGTAGAAAAAAATTTGAAAATAGAAAATGGTTTGCAAAAAAAGGAGATATTGTTGATGGAAAAACATTGTTGGTTTTAATTAATTATGGTTCAGCATCAGCATCTGAAATTGTTGCTGGCGCTTTAAAAGATCACAAAAGAGCAATTATCATTGGCGAAAATAGTTTTGGTAAAGGTTCAGTCCAATCCATAATTCCTTTAAAAAACCGTGGAGCTATCAGATTAACTGTTGCGAAATATTATCTTCCATCTGGAAAATCCATTTCTGAAGTAGGTGTTAGACCAGATATAGAGGTAAATGAAGAAGGTGATGATTTTAGAATAAAAACTGATACCGATAATCAGTTAAATTACGCTGTTAAGTTACTTAACGGATAATATGAAAAAAAAATTTAAAGATTTGCCACTGAGAAGTGGAGTTGGAATAATGTTGTTAAATAAACAAAATAAAGTATTTGTTGCAAAAAGAATAGATAATCCTAAAAATTTTTGGCAAATGCCTCAGGGTGGTGTTGATGAGGGAGAAGATAACTTAAAAGCTGCATTTAGGGAATTAGAGGAAGAAACAAGTATTAAAAGTGCAAAACTTATAAAAGAGTTAGACGGTACATTAACCTATGATCTGCCTGAAAGATTACTAGGTATTATATGGAAAGGTAAGTACAAAGGTCAAAAGCAAAAATGGTTCTTAATGAGATTTATTGGAAATGATAGCGAAATAAATATTAACACATCCAATCCAGAGTTTTTAGACTGGAAGTGGATTGACTTAGATCTTATTACTGATGTTGTTGTAGATTTTAAACATCATGTTTACAAAGAACTGAAAGAAAAGGTAAAAAAATTAATTTAGGGTTTTTAAAACTTCAATTTTTTGATCTGCTAAATATTTCGATTGATCATTTATATCAGTTTTATTAGCTTCTTCTTCTGCCTGTTTAAGTAAATCTTGTAGTTTTGATTTGTCCATATCAGCAAGATTAAAAATTGTACTTGTTAAAATAGATAAATTATTATTTTTAAACTCAACAATTCCATCTTCAACATAGTAATTTGCGTCTCCTGATTTAGATAAAATCTTAATTATCCCTGGTTTCAAAAAAGAAATAATAGAAATATGATCTTTCAATATTCCCATCTCGCCTTCAAAAGCAGGGACTACAACTTCTGAAACATCGTCTTTTACCAAAAAAGATTTTTCAGGATTTACTATTTCAACTTTAAACTCTTCACTCATTAAGCAGCAGTTTCTTGTTCCATTTTCTTAGCTTTTTCAATAGCTTCTTCAATTGTACCTACCATATAAAAGGAAGCTTCAGGTAAGTGATCATACTCACCTTTACATATTGCATCAAAACCTTTGATAGTTGAGTCTAAATCAACAAGTTTACCAGGTGAGCCAGTAAATACTTCTGCAACAAAAAATGGTTGAGATAAAAATCGCTGGATTTTTCTTGCTCTTGCTACCACTAATTTATCTTCTTCAGATAACTCGTCCATACCAAGAATAGCTATAATATCTTGCAGAGATTTATATGATTGTAGTATTCTTTGAACATCTCTTGCTACTCTATAATGCTCATCTCCAACAATTCTTGGATCCAAAATTCTTGATGTAGAATCAAGTGGATCTACTGCGGGATAAATACCAATTTCTGCAATTTGTCTTGAAAGAACAGTAGTTGCATCCAAGTGAGCAAACGATGTAGCTGGAGCAGGGTCTGTTAAATCATCAGCAGGTACATAAATTGCTTGTACAGATGTAATTGAACCTTTGTTTGTAGTAGTAATTCTTTCTTGTAGGTTACCCATATCAGTGGCTAATGTTGGTTGATATCCAACAGCAGATGGAATTCTTCCTAATAAAGCTGAAACCTCTGATCCTGCCTGAGTAAACCTAAAGATATTATCGACAAAGAAAAGAACGTCCTGACCTTCCTGATCTCTAAAATATTCGGCTACAGTTAATCCTGTAAGTGCAACTCTTGCTCTTGCTCCTGGGGGTTCATTCATTTGTCCGTAAACTAAAGCAGCTTTTGAACCAGTTCCTTCTTTTTTAATCACTCCAGACTCGATCATTTCGTGATAAAGGTCGTTTCCTTCTCTAGTTCTTTCTCCAACTCCTGCGAAAACTGAAAAACCACCATGAGCTTTTGCAACGTTATTAATTAGTTCCATAATTAAAACTGTTTTTCCTACTCCTGCTCCACCAAATAAACCAATCTTTCCACCTTTTGCGTAAGGTGCAAGCAAATCAATTACCTTAATACCTGTTACAAGTATTTCAGTTTCTGTTGATTGATCATTAAATTCAGGCGCAGCTCTATGAATTGGCCAGCTTTCTTTGGTTTTAACTTCACCTCTTTCGTCTATTGGTTCACCAATTACATTAATAATTCTTCCAAGAGTTTCAGGTCCAACCGGAACTTGAATAGGAGCATTAGTATTAATGACTTCATCACCTCTTTTTAGTCCCTCAGTAGCGTCCATAGCAATTGTTCTGACTGTAGTTTCACCTAAGTGTTGTGCTACTTCTAAAACTAGTCTGTTATCACCGTTTTTACATTCTAATGCTGTTAAAATCTCTGGTAGTTCACCATCAAATTTTACATCTACTACCGCTCCAATAACTTGTGTGATTATTCCTTTGCTCATAATTATAAACTTTCTGCTCCTGATATGATTTCTATTAGTTCTTTTGTAATTGCTGCCTGACGACTTCTATTGTATTCAATAGTAAGTTTATCAACCATTTCACCTGCGTTTCGGGTTGCATTGTCCATTGCACTCATTCTAGACCCTTGTTCACTAGCTGAATTCTCTAACATTGCTTTAAATATTTGCGTAGAAATATTCTTAGGCAATAAATTGCTTAAAATTTCGTCTTCATCTGGTTCAAATTCGTAACTTTCTTCTGAACTACTGTCTTCTCCTTCATTATCTAAAGGTATAATTTGTTGTGCTTGAGGAATTTGAGTAATTACATTTTTAAATTGATTATAAAAAATTGTACAAACATCAAATTCACCTGCCTCAAATTTTTCAATTACTATTTTCCCAACCTTGTCAGCATCGAAATAATTTGCATTTTTAGAATCTTTGAAAGAAATATTTTCAATTATTTTGTCACCATAAACTCTTTTTAATTGGTCATTTCCCTTTGAGCCTACTGTAATTATTTTAAGTTCTTTGCCTTCATCTAAAATTTTTGCAAAATAATTTTTAGCTTTTTTAATAATATTAGAATTAAATCCACCACATAAACCTCTATCAGAAGTCATCACCACACAAAGATGAGTTTTTTCCTGACCAGTACCTGACAATAACTTTGGTGCATTTTCTTTATCAGATATTCCATTTGATAAATTTAAAATAACATTATTCATTTTTTCAGAGTAAGGCCTTCCCTTCTCGGCGCTCTCTTGAGCTCTTCTTAATTTAGCTGCTGCAACCATTTTCATAGCTTTAGTAATTTTCTGTGTAGACTTTACACTAGCTATTCTTTTTTTTAGGTCGTCTAAACTTGCCATAAATTATTAAGATTTAAAATTTCCTTTTAATTGAGTGATTACCTCAACAAGTAATTTTTCTTTATCTTCCTCAAGTTTTCCTGAACTTAAAATTGACTCGATAATTTCAGATTTATCTGTTTTACATTTTTCAATTATCTTGCTCTCAAATTCAGCAACGTCTTTTAAATCAATATCGTCCAGATAGCCTTTCACCCCACAAAATACCGAGATAACTTGTTCTGCAACAGTCATGGGTGAATATTGTTTTTGTTTTAAAAGTTCAGTTAACTTAGAGCCTCTATTCAAAAGTTGCTGAGTAGATGCATCTAAATCAGATCCAAATTGAGCAAAAGCTGCCATTTCTCTATATTGTGCTAGCTCTAGTTTCATTGAACCGGAAACTTTTTTCATCGCTTTAGTTTGAGCTGATGAACCAACCCTAGATACTGACAAACCTACGTTAATCGCAGGTCTTATACCTTGGTTAAATAGTTCTGTTTCAAGGAAAATTTGCCCGTCTGTGATTGAAATAACGTTAGTTGGAATAAACGCGGATACATCTCCACCTTGTGTTTCAATAATTGGAAGTGCAGTAAGTGATCCACCACCATGTTCGTCACTTAATTTTGCTGCTCTTTCAAGTAATCTACTATGAAGATAAAATACATCTCCAGGATATGCCTCACGTCCTGGGGGCCTTCTTAATAGTAACGACATTTGTCTATAAGCAACTGCTTGTTTAGACAAATCATCATAAATAATTAACGCATGCATTCCATTATCTCTAAAATACTCACCCATAGCACAACCAGTATACGGTGCTAAAAATTGTAAAGGAGCAGAGTCAGATGCAGTAGCAGCAACAATTGTTGTGTACTCCATAGCTCCAGCTTCTTCTAATGTTTTTTGAATTTGTCTTACTGTTGATCTTTTTTGTCCAACTGCAACGTATATACAATACAGCTTTTGTTTTTCATCACCAGATTCATTGATTTTTTTTTGATTAATAATCGCATCTACTGCAACTGCTGTTTTACCAGTTTGTCTATCACCAATAATTAATTCCCTTTGTCCTCTTCCAATTGGAACCAAACTATCGATTGATTTAAGACCAGTCTGCATTGGTTCGCTGACTGACTGTCGTGGAATAATACCAGGTGCTTTCACTTCAACCCTACTTTTTTTAACGCCTTTATCTAATGGTCCTTTGCCATCAATAGGATTTCCTAAACCATCAACCACTCTACCTAATAATTCTTTGCCAACTGGTGTATCAACAATATTACCCGTTCTTTTTACTACGTCACCCTCTTTAACATTTCTGTCATCACCAAAAATTACAACACCAACGTTTTCACTTTCCAAGTTTAGAGCCATACCTTTTGAACCATCTGCAAACTCTACCATTTCACCAGCTTGAACATTATCTAAACCATAAATCCTAGCAATACCGTCTCCAACTGATAAAACTTGACCAACTTCTGTGACTTCAGCTTTATCACCAAAATTTTTAATTTGTTCTTTTAATATTTTTGTAACTTCTGAAGGATTTATTTCCATCTATGCCTCTATCATTCTATTTTCGATTTGTTGTAATTTATTTTTAATTGAAGTATCGACCATAGTACTGCCAACTTGTACTACCAAACCTCCTATTAAACTTTCATCATGTTTATAGTTTAATTTTATTTTTGAGCTAAAATTTTTTGTTAACTCATCTGTAATTTTTGAAATTTCTTCATTAGATAATTCTTTTGCTGATTTTAATTCTGCCTTAAGTTCTCCTCTTTTTCTTGAACAAATTTCAATAAAGCTTTTAAGGATTCGCTCAATAAAAAAGAAGCGCCTTTTTTGAATTAAAAAACTTAAAAAATTTTTAAATAAAGATTCAAATTTATTATTTTCAGAGATTGTATTGATTACTTTTGATAAATCTTCTTGGCTTGTAGTTGGGTCTTTAATTAAATTAGAAAAATCTTCACTTTTCTCAATTAAATTAAGAATAGATGAAGACTGATCTTCAATCTGATTTAAAAGCTTGTTTTCCTCTGAAAGTTCAAAAAGCGCAAGAGAATACCTTTCAGCTGAAGTTATTGAAAATCCGGTGTCTTTACTCAACTTGTTTCCTCTATAATGTTGAAGATTATTTAAAAATCAGGCCCTAAATAGCATATGACCCCTATGTCTTCAAGTAGCGGATTCGTAAAAAAGGCCTCTTTTTTATGGTTAATTGAAGTTAATTGGATCAACATCAACTGAAAGTTTTATTCCAGAAGAAAATTTATATTTTGGAATAATTTTTGCTAGAGAACTTTGTAGTTTCATAGATTTGACGCCTCTTATTAAAAATCTAATTCTATATTTTCTTTTTAATTTAAATAATGGAGCATTTACTGGACCTAATATTTTTCCTTCTATTTTATTTTTAATAAAAGTTTTAAAATTAATAGCCTCTTTTTCTAATTTGGATTCATTATCTCCAGTTAAGATTAAAGAAATAAATCTTTGAAAAGGAGGTAGTTTATTTTTTTTTCTTATCTCCAGCTCTCTTTCTAAAAAAATATCTGGATTTTTACTTGTAATTTCTGAAATCATCTTTGTATTATTTTCATGAGTTTGAAAATATACTGTTGCCGGTTTCCCTGTTCGTCCAGCACGACCGGAAAGCTGGTGATAAAGTTGTAAATTTTTTTCTGCACTTCTAAGATCATGACCTTGAGATGAAAGGTCAATATCTACAACTACAATGCAATTTAAGCTTGGAAAATGAAAACCTTTTGAAATTAATTGAGTTCCAACTAAAATATGCGTTTCATTATTAATAATTTTATCTATTTTTTCTTTAGAATCTTTTTTATTCATTGTGTCACTTGAAAAGATCTCTATTTTTTTTCCAGGAAATTTTCTTTTTACCTCTTCTGAAATTCTTTCAACACCAGGGCCACTAAAAATAAATTCACACTTACCTTCTTTTGTACAATTCCTTTTAAGATCAGATTTAAACCCACAATAATGACATAATAAATTATTTTTATTTTTATGATAAACTAAATTGATACTACAATTTGGACATGTAAAACTTGTAAAACACTTATTGCATAGAGCATTTGGAGAAAAACCTCTTCTGTTTAAAAAAAACAATACTTGATCTTTTTTTTCTAAATGTAAATTGATTTTTTCAATAATTTTATTTGATAGCCATGATTGTTTTTCAAGTTTTGTATTATTTAAATTAATAATTTCATAATTGGGTAAAGCTGCGTTTTGATATCTTTCTTTTAATCTAGAAACCTCATATTTACCTTTTTTAATATTTTCAAAAGTTTCTATTGAAGGGACAGCAGTGATCAAATTGATTGGGATATTTTCAAAAGATGCTCTAGAAATTGCCATATCACGAGCATTGTAAGTTATGCCTTCATCTTGTTTAAATGATTGATCGTGTTCCTCATCAACAATTATCATTCCTAATTTTTTAAATGGTAAAAATAGTGAGGATCTTGCGCCAATAATTATTTTTATTTTACCATTAGAAATGCCACTCCAAATTAGTTCTTTCTTTTTTTTTGAAATACCTGAGTGCCAAACTGCAGGTTTGAAACCAAAATATTCTAAAAATTTTTGCTCAAACTGATTGGTTAGACCTATTTCTGGCAACAAAATTAATCCTTGAAAACCCTTCTCTATCAGTGGTTTTAACGCTTCAAAATAAACTAAAGTTTTTCCTGATCCAGTTGTGCCTTGCAAAACATGAACTCTAAATTTTTTATTTGAAATGTTCATTTTTTTTAGAGATTCATTTTGATCATTAGATAGTTTGATTAAATTTTGTTTAATTTTACTATCAAACATTTGATAAAGTTGAGTTTCTTTGTTCTCGACAGCATTGCTGCTTAAGAGTAATAACTTTAAAGCCATACCCTTTGGAATGAGATTATATTCTGAAAACCAATTTAAAAAATTTATTGTATTTTTTTTTAATGGAGTAACGTCTAATTTCTTTATTACATTTTTTGTCTTAAATTTTTTATTATTTTTTTTTTCAAATTCATCCCAAACAACACCCGTAATTCTTGATTTTCCAAAAGGTACCAAAACATAATCGCCTACTTTAAGACTAATATTGCTCCCGTAAGTAAAAGGGTGATTAAAAATATTGGGTAAGAGAATCGGATATTCCATATTTTATAATATGAAAAAAAGTTAATTGCACCAACCATCTTTTTTTATAAGTACTGGCTTATAGTCACTCTCCACATGAGTTTTTACCCATAATGCAATTTGTTTCTTCGAAGAACCGCCGCTACATTCAGTTTCATCAAATCTCATCCTGCCGTTAGTATCATTGCTTCCATTCCTTGCTGAGTACACAACTTTAACAGAATTATCGTAAGGATTTTTATATCCTTGATCTAAAAAATATTGAATAAATATTTCATTTAAAGAATTAATACCAGAGGCGTTATTATTAATATTGCAGTTTATCGATCTACTATCACTTAATTTTAATGTACCACCCCCCTGCACATCGCAAAGTTTTAGAGTATTATTAATAAATTTTACAGCTTGAGCATGTTGTTGAAGTGTTGCATTTCTTTTGGCACTTGCAGTATATCCATTATAAGCAACCACACCTACAGCTGCTAGGATACCGATGATGGCTACTACGACCAGAAGTTCTATTAGCGTGAAGCCTCTATAGTTCATTAATTAACATCTATAGTATTGCTCATACGATTATTAGAGTCTGAACATGGTTTATCAAAACATAAAGAACAAAAAATTTGGGTATCACTATTTTCTGAATTAATTAATACTTTACCTAGTGCATCATCACTATTATCTTTTCCACTGTTTACCGCTCTTCTTTTGTGCCATGGAGCGTCACTAGGTGCATATGGATTTATGTCTTTAGATGTATTTTCCATACAAATAATAAGTTTGGTTGCTCCTCCAGCAACAATATCACTGCATGGCAAACATCCTGAAATTATATTTTTAGTATTCCCCAAGGAACACATTGTTACCTCTGCTGTAATATACTTTTTACATATAGAGGCATAAATACTTTTAGATGAATTTTTTTTTGCACTAGCGGTATACCCATTATAAGCAACCACACCTACTGCAGCAAGAATACCGATGATAGCTACTACGACTAAGAGTTCTATTAATGTGAAACCTTTATTTTTCATGATTCAAGATTAACAAATCATATACTGTTAGTCTAAAATATAGATCTCGGCCGACCAATTTTTTGGTCGGAATTTAGTCGGGATTATTCTATAATTTATGTGATTTAATTATTTCTAAATGTTGAAATATAAGGATTATTGAAACAAAGTTCGGGGCACCTGGCAACAGAACGCCCCTTCTCATTTGCTAATTTAGTTTGCAGTATCAATGTAATTTAAAAAATACAACCAAGTGAGTCGGGCTGTGGTCGGGATAATTTTTATTTTATCTTGGTGCCTCTAATATTTTTTCAGTGGTTTCACCTATCTCACACATTGTAATTAACTTACATTGATATTTATCAGTTAATCCAGCGTTTGCTCCACATCTAAGAACTGACCCACCTTCTCTTAAAGTGTTGTCCCTACCAGGCGAACCTAGTGCAGCTTTTGTATTGAAAGACCCATGGCTTCCAAGAAATGGATTTCTATAACCCATTCCATAAAAATGATCAGCTAAAAAATGTTCTGAACCTTCATATTCCTTTACACAAAATTGATTTATAGACTTATTTGCTTTCATTAATAATTCAATATTTGTACCCTCTTTTTCTAAATATGCGTTTGAAGGTATCCAGTGTAAAAAACAATAGCCTCCACTAAATTGTATATCTGGGGTATTTTGTAACTGTCCATTAGTCCATTTTCTTAATAATTCTTTTTCAAAAAATTTACTCTGTTCAAGACATTTGGTTTTCTTTGCACTTTTAGTATACCCATTATAAGCAACTACTCCTACTGCAGCTAGAATGCCGATGATTGCTACAACGACTAAGAGTTCTATTAATGTGAATGCTTTTTCATTCATTACTTAAATGGTATTTTTATAGTGTCAGTAATTTTAGTTGTTTCATCCATTAAATAACTTATTAGCTTTAAATTTTTTGAACCATCTATCCATTTTTCTTCTATCCAAGTCTTTCCAACCCAATAGGCAGGATGGTATTTAGCTTCTTTTCTAGGAGCTCCATACCAAGCAGCCCCTGCATCATTTGGTAAAACTGTGCCATTATATGTCCAACGCTTGTAAAAACTAAACTCTTGAATTACAGGATCTCTTAAACCTAATGCTAAAAAATGTACTTGAAGATTATTACTAAAAGCATCTCTACATCTAGTTTCTCTTTCTCTAAAAGTTTTTCCCCCTGACCTCTCATATCTTATAACTTTATAATCTCTACCACCTGATAAATGACAATCTGCTATTTCAGCTTTTATCAATTCTTTAATCTTTTGATGATTTGATTTTATTATCGTATTTTTAGCACCATCAGTATATTTTCCATATGCGATTACACCTACTGTAGCAAGAATACCAATTATAGCCACAACAACTAAGAGTTCTATTAGGGTGAATGCTTTTTTGTTCATACAAAAATTTTATAATAAAAATATATAACCCAAAGAAAAAAAGCAAATAAACTGAAAAATATTAAAGCTAAACCAACTAACGTATCTTGATTAACTTTTTTTCTCCATTTTTTAGGGAAAAAATTTAAAGAATAAGCGTAAATAATTATAAAGATATTTAATCCTGTAACAATAATATTTAAATATAAAAAAGTTTTCATTAACTAGCTTTAACAATTTGAAGTAGTTAACTTATTCTTTTCGTTTAGAGTTAAAGTACAATTTGAACTTTTGTGTTTTGCTTGGATACTTAAAGTATCACTAGAGGCATTTCCAGTAATAGTATAATTATAATTTTGATCTGATAAATCATCTACTCCATCAAAAAGTTCATTGATAATATTATTTAATGAGGAGTTATAATAATAACTTCCATTGTTAGACTTGTATTCTTGTTCTGCTAGATATATCGAACTGAGACTTATTTCTGCTTGTTTTTTTTCTGCTGAAGTTTTGTATTTGCCGTATGAAACTATGCCTATTGCTGAGAGTATTCCTATGAGTGCAACTACAACCAAAAGTTCTATTAATGTAAAACCTTGGCTGTAGCGCCTCATTTAAATTTAATCTACAGATATTGTAGCTGTTAATTGATCAGATGAACCACAACCTGTTTTAGTGCAAGTTTTTACTGTTATAGTTGAACCAGATGAACTTAAACTGACTTGACCTGCAACAAATCCGTTAGCCTCTTTAACCGCAGGATCAGAAGTGTTATAAGGATTTTTATCAGTCATTGTATTTTTTGCTCCAGTAACTGCTTTTCCAGCTGTTGCCGGACAATCCTGGTTGGTTCCCATAAATTTGCTCTCACCTAAAGAACATTTTTGAATTTCTGCTGATATATATTTAACAGCTTGTGAATGCATTGTTTTTGTAGCATTTGCTTTTGCAGATGCAGTATAACCATTATAAGCCACAACACCTACTGCAGCTAAAATACCTATTATCGCTACAACTACTAGTAGCTCAATAAGTGTAAAACCTTTGTTTTTTTTCATGCGACTCCTATTCTTAAAAATATTATACTAATTCTAAAATCTATGGTTTTAAATGTCAAACACCAAAAAGTCTTAAATATTGGTAGTTTAATTAATAATCGCACCAACGTTAAATATTGGAGCGTACATCGCTAACATTAAGCCGCCAATTGTTATCCCCATAAATACGATCATTATGGGCTCAATTAAGCTTGAAAGATTACCAACTGCAACATCGAATTCTTCTTCATAATATGTTGCAACAGAGCCAAACATATCATCTAAACTTCCTGTTTGTTCTCCAACTGCAATCAATTGACTAAAAGTAGAAGGAAAAATTTTTTCTTTTCTAAATAAATCTGTCAATGTTTCTCCAGAAAAAACACCTTTCTTAATATTTTCAAGCGACTCCACTACAATAACATTATCAGTTACTGATTTTGCAATATCAATACTTTCTATTAAATCTACACCTGCCTGATTAAGATTACCAAGAACCATTGAAACTTTTGCAAGAATAGATTTTTGCAACAGGTTTCCAAAAATTGGTAACTTTAAAGTAAATGCATGCCAAGATTTTCTAAAGTTATAACTTTTTGCGATGAAAAATTTCATTAAAACAACAACTGCTATAATTGAAATGAACATTATTAATCCACCTGCAGACCTTAAAAAAGAACTCATAGACATAATGACAGCTGTAGGTGTTGGTAAATCATCTCCCATTCCCATCCCCTCATACATATTAACGAAGGTTGGAACAACATTTATCAACATAAAAACTGTTACTCCTATTGCAACGGTGAATAAAACTCCAGGATAAAAGAAAGCACTTTTTATTTGAGATTTAATTTTTTCTTTTTTTTCTAAGTTCAGAACTATTTTTTGTAAAAATATATCTAATTTACCACTGGCTTCACCTGCTTTAATCAAATTTACCACGACTGTATCAAATACTTTAGGATGTTTTTCAAAACACTTTGACAATGCATTTCCAGCTTCAAGATCTTTTTTGATGGTCTCTATTATGGTTTTCATTCCTTTAGATGCTGTTTGTCCAATCAACATCTCTAAAGTATTTAATACTGGTAAACCAGCTCTAAGCATTGTTGCAAACTGTTTACAAAAAACTAAAATATCCTTAGCTTTAACTCCAGTTCCAAAAGAAAAAGAGGTTTTTTCTTTTTTTTTGATTTCTTTCTTTTTTTTTGTTTGAACTAATTTAGTGATAATTACTTTTTGCTCTTTTAATTTATGAGCTGCTTCAGAATTATTGAGTGCCTCAATTTCTCCTTCTACATATTTTCCGTAAGAAATTCCTTTGTATTCAAAATTAAGCATTAATTCGATTGAAGTACTCTTTCAAATTCAGAATAACACAAATCTCCACTTAAAAGGAGATCATGTCCCATTTCTTGCATAGTTCTAAAACCATTTTTTTTAGCAATAGCATTTAGCTCAGCTTGACTCATATCAGATAAAATTCCATGCTTTAATTCTTTGTCAATTTCAAGAATTTCATAAATACCCATTCTTCCTTTAAATCCTGTATTTCCACATTGGTCACATCCTTTGCCTTTATAAATTTTTGCTCTTGCAGACTGTTCGGGTAAAAACCCGATCGCATTTAATAATTTTGGTGTAACATTTTCATCTATAATTGAACACTCTGAGCAATTTTTTCTAGCTAATCTTTGTGCCATAATCAAAGTTAGTGCGGCTGAAATTAAATAATTTGGTGTGCCCATATTCAAAAGCCTAGTAATAGAACTTGGAGCATCATTTGTGTGAAGTGTGCTGAAAACTAAGTGTCCAGTTAGAGAAGCTTTAAGAGCAATATCTACTGTTGCCTTATCTCTTATCTCTCCAACTAATATCACTTCTGGGTCTTGTCTAAGAAAAGATCTTAATGCTGACTCAAAAGTAAAATCTATAGCTTCCTTAACTTGAACCTGTCCAACCCCTTCTAATTCGTATTCAACTGGGTCTTCAGCAGTTAAGATATTCATACCAGGTTTATTAATATGTTTTAAAACACTATAAAGTGTGGTTGTTTTTCCACTACCAGTTGGTCCAGTTACTAAAACCATACCTTGAGGAGAAGTTATAGCTTTTGTTAATTTTTCTAAGTCTTTTGCCTCAAAACCTAATTCACTTAATTTTTTTTCACCAGCTTCTTTATTTAAAATCCTCATAACGATTCTTTCATTGTTTTTGGTAGGCAATATTGAAACCCTTAAATCAACCTCTTTTGTATCTGATTTAAAAGTACTCGCTCCATCTTGAGGAAGTCTTCTTTCTGCAATATCTAATTTACTAATTATCTTCATTCTTGTTACAACTGCATTATAGTTTTCGTATAAGAATGATGAGTATGAGTTCATAACTCTTAAAATACCATCAACTCTAAATCTTACTTGGGCACTATCCCTAAAGCATTCTATGTGAATATCACTGGCGCCTAAATTAATAGCTTCAGTAATTAGTTTATTCCCAAAAACTATAACCTCGGAACCTACCTCAACTAATTCATCTTTATTTTTTTCTATTTTTTCAACTTTTACATTAGAAGATGAGATCTTTTTATTTTCTAATTTTTTGAGTCTTGCTATGAAATCATTAATATTAGAAATTGAAGCAGCATAAAGTTCTGGCTCCATTTGAGTCATGGTTTTTAAATTTTTCATCAAACTTAATTTTGAACCATCTGGTATTGCAATTTTTAAAGTTGAGCCAGAAATTTCAAATGGAACTATATGGTTGTCCTCAATAAACCTTAAATCAAGAATTTTTTTTATTTTTTCATCAATCTTTTTCTCATTTAAATCAACTATATCAAGTGAGTATGAGCTTGAAAGTACTTTAAGGATTTTTTGCTCATCTGTAAGTTTTAATTCTATTGCAGTTTCAATTTTTGTTTTTCCTATCTCTTTACTTGTGTTTACTATTTTAGATACAGCGGAATCATTTAATACACTATGATCTAATAGCATATTTAAAATGCTTTGTTCACTTTGTGGATCTAAATTTATTTTTGACATAACTATTGTATTACTCTTGGAGCTATAAATATTAATAACTCTTTTAATTCATCAGTTTTGTTTTTACCTTTAAACAAATTTCCAACTACAGGAACATCACTAATGCCTGGTGTTTTTGTTCTAGTATTATTTTTTGTATTCTTTTTAATTCCACCAATTACAACTATATCTCCATCAGTAACTAATAATTTTGTCTTAATCTCATTTGTTGATATTCCAGGCTCATCGGCACCTGCTATAGTTTTTGGAGCGTCATTATTAACTTGTATGTCTAATAAAACATTACCGTCTCCAATAATACTTGGCGTTACAGTCAGAGATAAAGCTGCTTCTTTAAACTCGGTGGTTGTTGTTCCATCTGATGTAGTTTGGTATGGAATTTGATCTCCTTGAGTTATTGTTGCTTCTTGATTGTTTAAAGTGAATACACTTGGAGATGATAGAATTTCATTTAATCCTAAAGACTGAAGCGCCTCTAATTCTATCTTTAATACATCTGCTCCCATCATTTTAATAATTCCTATGCCGCTAGTTGCACCAGTAATACTGTTATTTGTAACTGTTCCTGCTGCAGCTCCTAAAGTTACTCCTGTAGATGTAGTAGCAGCACCTCCAATTGTTCCTGAAATAGTCGTTGATGATGAATCACCTGTACCTTTTTTTGTCATAGCACCAATTCTGCTACCTAATGCTTTGGCAAATGTAGATGTTACGTCAACAATAAATGCCTCTATTAGTACTTGTTTAGTTTTAACATCTATTTCTTTTATAACAGCATCGATAACATCTAAATCTTCTTTTTGACCTCTCACAATAATAGATCTGGTTGTATCCTCTACGGTTATTTTTAAATTATTCATTACCGCAGCACCCTCTTCACCTTGACTTGCAAATAAATCTTCTAAAGTAGTTTTTGCTTGTGCTGGACTAATGTAATAAAGCCTAAATATTTCTGCAAGTATGGGTTCTACCGACTCTTCAAGTTCAATTTTTTTCTTTAAAACTTCTGCTCTTGCAGATTTTGCTGTTTCTTGTTCAGTAAGTTTTTCAGGTGTATGAACTCGTATTATGCCATCTGTAGCATTAATATCTGCGACCAATGTTTTCATATCTAAAATTGTTTGAAATGCTGTATCCCAATTTACATTA
>CABZHY010000009.1 GCA_902525565.1 uncultured Pelagibacteraceae bacterium | reverse complement strand
GACCGATTATAATGTTGGGTCAAATCATGTGTTACCAACCAATGGTTCTGCAAAATATTCAAGTGGCATAAGTGTAAGTGAATTTTATAAAAGAATTTCATACATAAACTTATCAAAAAAGGGTATTGAAAGTCTTGGACCATCAGTTATAACACTTGCAAATTACGAAGGGTTGGTAGGACACGCACAATCTGTTGTAAAACGAATAAGGAGAAAATAAATTTGTCAAAACAAGACTTACTGGAATTTAAAGGCACAGTTATAGACCTACTTCCAAATGCTATGTTTAGAGTAAAATTAGAAAATGGACATACCGTTACTGCCCATACAGCTGGTAAGTTAAGAAAAAACAGAATTAGAGTTCTTCAAGGTGATAATGTTACAGTTGAAATGACACCTTACGATCTTACTAAAGGAAGAATTATCTTTAGGGGGTAAATAAGGCTGAGTAGCTCAGGAGTAGAGCAGAGCCCTGAAAAGGCTTGTGTCGGAGGTGCGAATCCTTCCTCAGCCACCACCACAAAGTTTCATCTTGAAATAATCTTAAAAGAAATTACCTTAAAAAGATAATAAATAACAAAAGGACTAAGAAATAAGATGAGTACACTACAAGGAAAAATCAAATGGTATAATGGTAAAAAGGGATATGGCTTCATTGAAAGAGATGATAAAGAAAAAGATGCCTTTGTTCACGCCTCAGCAGTAAAAGCTGCTGGTATGAGATATCTCAATGAAGGTGATAAACTTGAATTCACATTGGAAGATGGTCCCAAAGGTCCTTCTGCAGTTAATTTAAAAAAAATAGACTAATCAATAAATTATTTAAAAGGGCGTTTTATCTATTAAATAGATAAACGTCCTTTTTTATTTATACCTTGAATATTAATTTTTTTTGTCTAAAACACTGCTCATGAATATAAATATTACATACAGAAACTCTTTTAGAAGTACTCACAGAAACGGTTTCCATAGCCAGTAGGTTGGCTATTTATTTATATTATAATTTTAATTCCACATAAAATAAGATAAAAACAAAGAGGATAAGCCCGGGTGGTGTAATGGTTAGCACGGAAGTTTGTGGAACTTTAAGTTTGAGTTCGACTCTCAGCCCGGGTACCAAAAAATGAATAAAGAAAAAAAATTAATTCCTGGATTACCTTCAGGATTTGAAGATCGTTGGGATAAAAAACTTCTTCTCAAAAAAAAGCTTTTAAAAGCTATTGAGAATAATTTTATTAAATTTGGAGCAGAGGCTCTAGAAACCCCTTCGTTTGAGATAAGTGAAAATATAGGATCTTTTTTGGCAGAAGATGATGCTAATCCTATGTCTGATGTATTCTCATTTCAGGATGGAGAAAAAAATATTACTCTCAGATACGATCTTTCTAGCCCATTAGCAAGATTTGTTGCTCAAAATAATCAAGAACTTCCATCAATCTTTAAAAGATTTGCTATTCAAAATGTCTTTAGGAATGAAAAGGCTGGTAATGGAAGATACAGAGAATTTACGCAAGCAGATTTTGATATTGTTGGAAATGTTAATCCCGCTCAAGCAAATGCTGAGCTTTGTAATTTAATATCAAGTACTTTGTTAGATTGTGGTCTAAAAAAAGATCAATTTACAATTAATATTAGTAACAGAAAAATAGTTCAAGGATTAATTGATGATTTAAAAATATCAGAAGAAAAGCAATTAAAAGTAATCAGGGCAATTGATAAATTAGATAAACCAGGCTTTGGTTTAAAAGGTGTTGAGGATCTTCTTAAAAAAGAGAGAAAAGATATAAGTGGCGCGGTCACCAAGGGTGCAGATTTAAACGATGAACAAGCTTCTGAAATACTTAATTTTCTAAAAATTAAAGATTTAAAAGAATTAAAAGAAACGTTAAAAAATCCATTGTCTCAAGAAGGTATACAAGAATTAGAACAAGTATTCGAAGTATTGAGCTACAGTTCAAATTTTAACCAGGTCAAAACAAATTTTACAATTGTTAGAGGATTAACTTATTATTCAGATTTCATTGTTGAAACAAATCTAAATTTTAAAGTTACAAATAACAAAGGTAAAGAGGTGGATATAGGTAGTATTTGTTCTGGAGGAGCCTATGCAAAATTAATTTCGAGATTTAAAGGTGTCGATATCCCAGGTACTGGAATTAGTTTTGGAGTTGATCGATTGTTATTTGCTTTAATACAGTTGGATCAAGTAAAAGTAGATAGTCAAAAACCTGTTTTAGTTTGTGTAATGGATGAAAAATATCTTAAGAATTATTATGGAATTTTAGATTTATTAAGAAATAATAATATCAATGCTGAAATTTTTTTAGATACAAAAAAAAATTTAGGTAAGCAATTAACCTTAGCAAATAAACGTGAGTTGGATGTTGCAATTATATGTGGTGAAAATGAATTTAATGAAAATACAGTCACTATTAAAAGCCTTAAAGGTATTAAGGGTGAGAATAACAAAACATTTCCAAAAGAAAATTTAATCGATGAAGTCAAAAAACTTATCTGAAAATATTCTTAGATCAGTGAAATCTAAGGGTTTTAAATATATTGATTTACCCTCAGTAATTGAGGCAAATCACATCGTTCAAAGATCAGGAGAAAATTTTAGAAAATTTATCTTTTCTTTTACGGATCATAATGGAAGTGAGTTATGTCTAAGACCAGATTTGACAATTGCATCTTGTTTAAGATATTTAGAAAACAATTTAAAGGGTAAGGAAAAAATTTTTTACAGCGGACAAGCTTATCGAAAATCACAAAATAAAAAAGACTCAATTATAAGAAATCAAATTGGATTTGAAATTTTAGGATCTAAAGATGAGAAAAATGATGACAAAGAAATTATAAAAACTTCCCTTAAATCACTTCAAAATGTCAAATATTCTGAAGGAACACTCACTATTGGAAATGTTGAAATTTTTAATTTATTAATTTCTAAATTAGATATTCCAAAAAGATGGAAGGTAAGGTTGTCCAGACACTTCTGGAGAGAGGAATATTTTAATGATTTATTAAAAAGATTAGAAACTAATTCAGATGTTGATCCAACGATTGTTGAAATAGATAAAAAGCGTTTTGTTAAAATGCTTAAAGAAGATTTATCAAATGTAGTAGCAGGAAGAACGGTTAGTGAAATATTAAACAGATTTGATCAGAAAATTAAAGATCCCAGAAGAACTAGTAAGGGAAAAAATGTTTCAAAAATAATTAAAAATTTTTTAAAAATAAAATGTCCAATAAATCAAGCAGCTATTGAATTAAATAAATTCTTTAAAAAAAATAAAATTAATTTAGCTGTAGACGAAAATTATTTTCCAATTTCTAATAATAAGATTTCAAAATTAAATGTAGTATTTTCAGCATCCTTTGGAAGACAATTAGAATATTATACTGGAATGGTGTTTAAAATTGATATCAAATCAAAAAATTCATTAAAAAATATTATTAACGGCGGTCGTTATGATGGTTTAATTTCAGACTTAGGATCAAAAAAAAAAACTCCAGCTGTAGGTGCAGCAATCAATATTAATTTATGATTATCTGGCTCGCTTCATATCCAAAAAGTGGAAATACCTGGTTAAGATCAATGATTGCATCATACTTTTATACTAGTACAGGAGAGTTTGATTTTGGATTATTAAACAATATAGATCAATTTCCCTCTTTTACTCATTTTAGAAATTACGAAGATAGTTTTGAAAAACCAGAGAGCACCTCAAAGTATTGGTTAGATGCACAAATTAAAATTAATGAAGACAAAAAAATTAAATTTTTTAAAACACATAATGCTTTATGTACAGTTGAGAATTCAATATTTACTGATCAAAAAAATACTCTTGGAGCAATATATATAATCAGAGATCCTAGGAATGTGATTAACTCAATATTTAATCATTTTGATAAAAAGAATTATCAAGAAGCTTTAGAGTTTATGCAAGATGAGAAAAGATGTTTACTACATAAAGAAAATAATAGATACCTTGGCTTTGTTTCTTTGTTTTCTTGGAAAACTCATCAAAAATCTTGGTTAAAAAATAAATTATTTCCGGTTCTAACAATAAGATATGAAGATTTACAAAATAAAACTTTTGAGACCTTTAAAGAGGTAATTTATTTTATAAAGTCTATTACTAAATCAAAAAAATCTTTTAACAGGGAAAAAGCAAAAAAAGTTATCCAATCTTGTCAGTTTGAAAAAATGAAAAAAATGGAAAGAGAAAAAGGTTTTGCAGAGTCAGTAAAAAAGAAAAAAGATAGCAAAAAAATTGATTTTTTTCACTTAGGTCCAAAAAATAATTATAAAGAATTGTTAAATAAAGAAATAATTTCAGAGATGAATTCTTTATATAAAGATGAGTTAAAGGAGTTTAAATATGAATAAATTACTAAATATTGGAATTCCTAGCAAGGGTAGACTCAGAAAAGATATTTTAAATATATTTAAAAAAAATAAATTAACCCTGGTATCAGAAAGAGGTGAAAGAGATTTAATAGGATCAATCAAACAACTTAAAAATATTAAAATTTCATATCTTCACGCTAGGGAAATTATTGAAAGATTGGGAGATGGATCCCTTGATTTAGGTTTTTCTGGATATGATTTATTAAAAGAAAGTCAAATTAATATTCAAAATAAAATTAATGTTTTGAAAAAATATTCTTTTGGTAAAGCTACTTTAGTTTTAGCAGTTCCTGATCCTTGGATCGATGTTCAAACAGTAGCTGATCTTGAAGAAATAGCTTTTGATTTTAAAGATAAAAAAAAAAAAAGACTAAGAGTGGCTACAAAATATCCAAATTTAACTAAGGATTTTTTGTTTTTAAAAGGTGTAACTCAATTTAAGCTAGTTAATAGCTTGGGCGCAACAGAGGCCTATCCTTTTACAGGGTCATCTGAAATAATTGCAGATATTACATCTACAGGAGAAACTTTAAAGGCTAATAACTTACGTATACTAAAAGATGGTGAAATACTTAAATCAGAAGCATGTATGATGGTATCTAAATCATCAATTAAAAAAATTAATTTAAAAAAAATTATTAAATTACTTTCTAAAAATTAAATCTTTCCAGTAAGCTAAAATTATTTTAATTATATTTAAGTTTCTTAGTACTGCATAAATAGTAATCAAGATAATAATTATAAATAAAATTTGTAAAGTAAAAAATAAATTCATTTTTTATTTTTTTTTCCTTCTAAAACTTCCTTTACCTTTTTTAGGTTTTACTTTTTTTGGCGAATACTGTCTTGTATATAAAATTTCTTTAATTTTGTTTTTATTTAATTTACTTAATTTTTTTTTTTTATACATTTATTTTTTATTTTTAATCATTAAAATCAAATTTTAATTGTGGTTCAAATTCTTGTTTCCAGTAAAATATAAATTGAATTTAACTATAAGGAGTATAATGTAAAGAATCATGGATATAATTTTAATTGTTTTATTAGTGTTATTAGTAGGAATTGCTTCGTCAATTCTTTATCTAAATCTAAAAACTAAGCCAAAAGAGGATAACGAAAATAAGGAAGCTGAAGAAATAGCTAATTTAAAATCAGAAATTTCAAGTTTAAAAGATACCTTAAATACTACAATTAATACGTCTCTTGGTGCAATGTCGACTTCATTTAATAACCTATCAACTGGGGTCACTAAAGACATGACCGAAACTTTGACTAAAGTTGAAGAAAAAGTTGGTAATTTTAACCAACAAGTACAACTATTAAATCAAAGCCAAGAAGGGATAACAAAAATTTTAGCCGGAGTTAAGAAATATGGAACGCTTGCAGAATTTAGCCTAGATGCACTTATCAAAGATTTGCTGCCAGCCTCTCAATTCATGACGAATGTAAAAATGAAAGAGGATACAAGCGAAAATGTTGAATTTGCAATTAAGCTTCAGGGAGATATTTTAGTTCCAGTTGATAGTCATTTTCCAGTTGAAAAATTTAAAGCAATTACCGATAGTCATGACGCGGAAGACAAAAAGGCTGTTGCAGATGCTAGAGCAAAATTAGCCTCAGCATTTAAAGCAAAAGCTAAAAGCGTTAATGAAAAATATATTGTACCACCAAAAACTACTGACTTTGCAATTGTTTATGCTCCTACAGAAAGCTTATACAAAGAGTTAACTGAATACCAAGATCCAAGTACAAAAGAATTATTAACCCAAGAATTAATGAAAAAATATAAAGTTGTGATATGTGGACCTAATTCTCTTTCTGCTTATTTACAATCTTTACATATGGGCTTTCAATCATTGAAAGTACAAAAAGGTGCAACAGAAATTTATAATCATTTAAAAACCATCAGTACAAGATTTTCTAAACATTTTGATAACATTATAGTACTTAGAAAAAAATTAGAAGATGCTATGGGAGTTGTTGATAAATTTGGAACAGATGCAAGATCTATTTCAAGAACTTTAGAAAACATTAAAGATCCCGAGCAGGTTGAGAAAGCTGTACAAACTGAAAACGTGGAAAAATTTGTTGAACGAAATAGGCAGTTTAAAAATTAATTTCTTTTTTTCTGTAATAAAGTCTATAAGAAATCTCATGCAGTGGAATCAAAAATATGATTATCCAAAATCTTCTAGAGCAACAGTTGATGGTATTAGAAGATACTTATTAGGGGAAACTAAATTACCAAGTGTTACTTCAATTTTAGATGCAACTCGATCTGAAGAAGATAAAGCAGCATTAGCAAATTGGAGAGAAAGAACTGGTCAAAAAGAAGCAGAAGCAATTACAAAAGCAGCTAGTAGTAGAGGATCTCAAATGCACAACTATCTAGAGTCTTATTTGCTTGGAAGAGAAAACTTAAGTTTTTTTGAAGATAATGAACAATACAAATTAATGGCTAAAGAAATTATAGAAAAAGGATTAAAAAATAGATTAGATGAAATTTGGGGGGTTGAATGCACACTTTATTACCCAGAGAAGTATGCAGGTACTGCAGATTGTGTTGGGGTGTATGAGGGAAAGGAAACAATAATTGATTTTAAACAAAGCAATAAACCAAAAAAAGCTGAGTATATCGACTCATGGCTTCTTCAAACAAGCGCATATTCTTTAGCACATAATATTGTGTATAACTCCAATATCACTTCTTGTGTAATTTTAGTTTGCACAGTAGATAAATTATTCCAAGAGTTTAAAATTCAAGGGCATGATTTAATTATTTATCAAAATTTGTTTTTGGGAAGATTAAAAAAATTTAATGAGCTATCTAATTTAACTTAGGATTTTATGGATAAAATAATAATTTATGATACTGAAACAACAAATAGCACAATTTGGGGCTCAATAATTGAAGTAGGTGCTGTAGTTGTTGATAAAAACTTAAAAGAAATTGGTAAGCTAAATATTCGTGGCAGAATGCCTGAAGGCGAAGTTCCAAGTGCAAAAGCCTTATTGGTTAATTCAACAAGTATTGATTTACTTACCAAAGGCAATTATTCGCATTATGATTTTTTAGGAGCTGTTGAAAACTTTTTCTCTAAGGCTGGCCCAGCATTGTTTATGGGTTGGAGTAACTTAAATTTTGATAGGCGTATGTTTCATTTTAATCTTTTTAAAGGAAACAGATATCCATATATTACACACTCATCACCTAATAAAGAACATGATGGTTTACATGTTGCAAGAGTAGCTCAAACTTTAAATCCCAAAACTTTAAAGACCGAATTAACAGAAGCAGGAAATGAAAGTCTTGCTCTAGAAGGTTTAGCTAGACAACAAGGATTTGATACCTCTCAACAACACACAGCCTATCATGACGCGTTCACAAGCTTAAAAATTCTTAGAATTATAAAAGATAAACATAAAGAAAATTGGGAAAATTTTTTAAGTACATCGACAAAAAATAGCGTTGAGACTATTTTAAAAAGTGAAGGTATTTATTCAATATTTGAAAATGTTAAAGGAAAAAATATGATGTACCTTGTCTCTACACTGCATCCAGACCACTGTTTTCATCCATCATATGCATCGTGGGGATATTTATTTGATTTAAGAAGAGATCCTGAACCATTATTAAACTTGTCAGTGAATGATCTTAAGATTTATCTAAAAAAGTTTAGTCCAAAAGCACTTAGAGTAATAAAAACTAATAAAGCACCCGTTGTGTTGGATAAAAAATTTGCTTTAAATGAAAAAGCATATGCAGACTTAGATTCAGAAACAATTCAAAAAAGAGCAAAAATGGTTAGAAATAGTGAAAATTTTTGCAAAAATATTCAAATCATCAATAGAGAGGCAGCTGAAGAAAAAGCTCAGACACAAAACCAAGAAGATTTATTGCCAGAAGAAACTTTATATGAAAAATTTATTCCCAACAAAGACACACAACTATTTAAAACTTGGCATAGTTCTTCTTGGGAAGATAAATTAAAAATGTTGGATAAGTTTCAAGATAAAAGATGTAGTTGGTTTGGGCAAAAAATTATCTATCAAGAAGCACCACACATTTTGCCACCAGATTTATATAAAAATATAAAAAGTGAAATTGCTAGACGAATTTTAAGTAAAAATAGAGAAAAGTGGCAAACCATAGGAATGGCCTACCAAGAAATTGATACCTTGAGAGATCAAGCATCAAATCGAGATGACGATGAAGAATTAAAAAAATTAGATGAAATAAATGAATTTATTATGTCTATAGAAAAAAAATATGAAATTGCCTAGTTGACTTTAAGTCTTTAATTAATAGAAAGGATTTATGCTTACAAATTTTAAAGACGAAGATTTTGATACTAAAATTAAAAATGAAGATGTTTCAGTCATTCAGTTTTCAGCCGAGTGGTGTGGACCATGTAAGGCACTTAAACCAGTAATGGATAAATTATCTGATGAATATAAAGATAAGGCTGGTTTTTATTATGCTGATGTTGAAGATGGTGGAATTAACACAGGTTCAGCTGCTGGCATTAGAGGTGTTCCAACAGTTATCATCTATAAAAAAGGTGTTGAAGTAGATAGAAAAGTTGGTGGAGTTCCTGAAAGTCACATGAAAGAATTTTTAGATAAAAATATCTAATTTAAATTCAAAACTTCACCTGCAAGATACAACGATCCAGTAATCAGTATTATATCGTTTTCCTTGACTGGAATTGACTTTATAGCTTCCTCAATACTTTCCTTATAATTAATATTTGAAAAGCGATTTAGCTTATCTTTAAGCTCTTTTCCTTTAATTGAATTAGGTTGATTAGGTATATCTATTGTAGTCAAGGTAGCAATATCTTTAAAGAAACTCATATATTCTTTATGATCTTTATTTGCCATCATTCCAAGAATAATATGTTTTTCACAATCTAAACTTTCCAAGTATTCATTTAGTACTTTTGCACCTAAAGGATTATGAGAACCGTCAACAAAAAGTTGATTATGTTTTAAAAGTTTCTTGAGTTTGCCAGACTTAATTTCTTGTAATCTTGCAATACTACTAATTTTTAAAACACCTTTTTTAATGTGATCATCTTTTATATTTAAATCTTTCAAGGTTCTTAGGGTTGCAATAGCTGTTGAGACATTTTCTAATTGAAATTGACCTTTTAAATTTGGCATAGGTAATTTTATTCCACCAAATTGATCCTCATAATAAAAGAAGTCATTTTCTTGCATTGTAAAACTATAAATTTCGTTATGGAAAATTTTATTTGATCTATTATTTGATATTGTTTTTTTAATATTATCTGTGATTTTATTATTACTTTGTTTTGCTACTATAATATTTGAGTTTAAAAGACTTGATGTTTTTTCAAAAATAATTTTTTCAATGGTTTGCTCATTTTCAGGTAGCCAATCTAAATGATCAAGACCAATAGACGTTACAACACTAGCAAGGTTATTTTTTAAAATATTAGTAGCATCAAATCTAAAGAATAATCCACTCTCAATTAAATTTATATTATCTGGGTATTGAGATGCTTTTAAAAAAAAAGCTGCCGTTAGGATTTCAAAAAAGGTAATAGGTTCGTTATTATTAGCATTCTCAATTTCCTCAAGTAAACTTGCTAATTCTCCATCATTCAATTCTTTATTATTAAAAACGAACCTTTCATTAATACTTTTGATATGAGGACTAGTGAAGATATTGCATTTGAAATTTGCTTCTTTTAAAATAGAAAACATTGCTTGGATTGTTGAATATTTTCCATTAGTGCCAACAATTGAAATTGCTTTTATTTTATCTTGAGGATTTCCTAAATTTTTACAGAGATTTTGAATACGATCTAAGCTTAAATCTATTTCTTTAGGATGCAGCTCTTGTAAGCGACTGACTATTTTCTGAAGTTTCATTTTGTTCAGCACTTATATCAGAATTTTTCTTTAACAATATTGATAATAAAGTTCCGATTTTTGATGTAAGATCTTTACGTTCAACGATCAAATCAACAAAACCAGTTTTTTCTACATATTCACTTTTTTGGAAACCTTCAGGGAGTTCTTCTTTCACGGTCCCTTGTATTACTCTTGCTCCTGCAAAAGCAATTAGTGCGCCCGGTTCAGCAATATGAATGTCCCCTAGCATTGCATATGATGCAGTAATACCACCAGCTGTTGGGTCTGTGATACAAACTAAATATGGTAGTCCATTTTTTTTTAATTCATTAATTGCAAGAGTTGTTCTTGTCATTTGAGATAATGAAATTAAACTTTCCATCATTCTCATTCCCCCACCTGCACTAATACATAAAAAAGGTGTTTGATTTTCTATGGCATGTTGTATTCCATATAAAAAAGCCTCACCTTCTGCTGCTGCCATTGAAGCTCCTAAAAAATCAAAATCAGATGCTACAGCTGTAATTTTAATATTATTTATAGTTCCAGAAGCAACCATCATTCCACATTCTAATCCTGTTTTTTTCCGGGCACTTTTTAATCTTTCTTTGTAGGGTTTGGAGTCTGTCCAATTTAGTGGATCATCTTTTGGAATTGGAGTTTTGAAAATATCGTAATTACTTTTTCCAAACAAAATATCAAATCTTTGATGTGGTTTTATTCTATGATGACGCTTACAATCTGGACACACCCACAAGTTTTCTTCTAAATCTTTTTTTAAAATTGGACCCTTGCAACAAGATGTCCAATCACTTTTTGCAATATCTTCTTTTGTAGCTCTTTCACGTATAGCAGTTTTAATTTTTTCACCTGCTTTAATAATTTTAGTTATCCAGTTCATTGAATTTTATTTTTTAATTTTTTTACTATTTTAGTAACATTTGTGACCACATTTTGTCTCTTTTCAATTGATTTTGAAATTTCCTTGCAAATTGCACTTCCTACCACCAAACCGTCAGCTTCTTTAAGAGATTGAATGGTTTTTTCTGTAATTCCAAAACCAATAACAACTTTTTTTGATTTATTTTGTTTTTTTATTTTTTTGTAATTTTCTAGTATTTTCTTTGGGGATACTTTAAGTTTTCCACCTGTTGTGGATAACATACTTATATAATAAATCATTTCGTGTGAATCTTTTATAATTTTTTTTAGTCTTACCTGGGAAGTAGTTGGTGAAACCAATTGAATAAAATTAATTCCTTTTTTTTTACATTTTGATGCAAAATTTTTATTTTCAGGATAAGGCAAATCAACAACTATCAAACCATCAACTTTTGATTTTTTGCATTTTTCTAAAAATTTATTTTCATTATATTGATAGATCATGTTATAATAGCCCATAAGTATAATTGGTTTATTATTTTTTATTTTTTTAAAATTTTTTGCAATTGAAAATACATCATTAATTTTAATACCATTTTTAATTGCTCGGTAAGCACTTGTTTGTATTTGCCCTCCGTCAGCTATAGGAGTGTTGTGTGGAAAACCCAATTCACAAATATCTGCATGATTTGAAATTGATTTTAATATTTCTAAAGATTTTTTTTTAGTATTATCCCCAGCGACAGTATATGTTAGTAAAGCTGGTCTATTCTCTTTTTTTACAAATGAGAAAGTTTTGCTAATTAATGAATTCATAATTTTTTACCCAACCTTTCTCTTAAGATATCTCTATCTTTTTTAGCATCACCACAAGAATTTACGATTATAATTGTGTCTTTGTTTAATTTTGGAGCAATTTTTATAGCTTCGGCAAATGCGTGACTTGGTTCTAAACTTGGATTAAGTTTTTCAAATTTAGTTACCATGACATATGCTTTTAATGCCTCTTCATCAGTTGCATATGTATATCTAGCACGTTTTGTATCTTTTAAAAAACAATGTATTGGACTTACACCAGGGTAATCCAATCCAGCACTAATTGACTCAGTTTCATTAATTTGACCTTCATTGTTTTGACAAACATAAGAAGCTGCACCATGTAAAATTCCAATTTTAGCATTTCTACTTAAAGGAGCAGCATGAAGTTTTGATTTTTTTGAACCTCCTGCCTCTACACCGACCAACTCTATTTGTGATTTCTTAAAATCTATAAATTCACTCCAAAAACCATAAGCTGAACTTCCACCACCCACACAGTTAATTAATTTAATTTTTTTTGGAATTTTTTTGAATTCTTGTTTAATTTGTATTTTTAATTCTCTTGAAATTTGCGATGTACTCCATCCGCAAATTTTTACAAATATATTTGGACCAACTGTACTTCCAACACACATATGTGTTGTGTCACAATTTGATACCCAATATCTCATACATTCGCTGACTGCATCGACTAAGGTTTGACTACCTGAATACACAGGAATTATTTCAGCACCATTTTTTCTCATAGCATCACAATTTGGTTTTTGTCTCTTAATATCTTTTGCACCCATGAAAATCTTACATTTGAGACCAAATTTCTTTGCAGCCATACTTAACATTTTACCAGCATAACCAGCACCAGTGTCGCCAACTATATATTTTTTGCCCATAGCTTTGCAAATTAAGGCATGAACAGTTGCATTATATATTTTGTGGGCACCACCATTAGCTTCCGATACAACCTTGGCCCATATTTGAGCGCCACCCAAATGATTAGATAAATTTTCCAATTTTACAAATGATGTGGGTGATCCTATATAATTCTTGAAGTAATAATCTCTTTTTTTTAAAAATTTTTTATTATTTCTTAATTTTGAAAATTCCCGTGTTAGATCTTCTACAGGTTTTTTTAAAGTTTCAGGAATAAAACTTCCTCCAAATCTACCACCCCAAAAACCGTTATGATCATGCTGATCAATCAGAGGAATTTTTTTTTTAAGTTTCATTTTTTAATTTATTTAAGTTTTTTAAAAAAAAATCAATTTTGGAAGTATCTTTTAATCCAGAAGTTTCCAAGCCTCCAGATAAATCTAAATAATTAGCAATTTTCTCATAATCTTTTAGATTATCATCGAATTTTATATTACCAGCTAGCATTAATTCCTTGTTTAATTTGATATTTTTAACCAAGTTATGATCAAAGCTCTGGCTTTTCTCATATCCTTTACTATCAAATAAATAGATATCAGTTAATTCAACAAATGACTTATACTCAAGAACATCAGACTTATCTTTAATTGTTAAAGCCGTAATAATCTTTTTTTGATATTTTTGTCTTATTTTTTTAATTGTATCAGGAGTACAGTCATACAATTGATAATAATCAAAAGGTAAATTTTTTAATTCCTCTAAAATCTCGTTGTTAGGTTTTACTAAAACAGCAACAAATTCACTTTTGTTTTTTTTAACATTTAATAGTTTTTTCAAAGAGTTAATTTCAACATATCTTGAGCTTTTTGGATAATTACAAATGAACCCAATAAATTTTGGAGGATAGGGATGATTTATTATGTAATTTAAAGTATCGGAGTCTCTTATACCACAAATCTTACAACCTTTGATCATGTGTTTAAATGATCAGCGAGTTTTTTAATGTTATTCTTTATATTTCCTTTTGTAAGAGACCTCCCTATAACGATTCCTGAAACTTTATTTTTAAAAGCATCTTTTGGAGTCATAATTCTCATTTGATCGTTAGAACTTTCTCCTGGCAATCTTATTCCTGGAGTTATAATTAATAAATTTTTGTGTGTTTTGCGAACCATTAAAGCTTCTTGAGCAGAACAAACTATACCATCGCACCCTGATTTTTTAATTAAAACTGTTTGTTTTAAAACCAATTGCTTCACATTTTTTGTATGACCTATCTCTTTAAGAGATTTATTATTAAGACTAGTTAAGATTGTGACTCCTAAAACTTTTAAATTTTTATTTATTTTTTTTGCTTTTTTCCTTACAGCCTTTAGCATTTGTAATCCACCACTAGCGTGAACTGTAATATATTTACATTTCTTTAAATCTTTTAAGCTTTCAATCGCTGATAAAGCTGTTTGTGGAATATCATTTATTTTTAAATCTAACCAGAACTCACATTTAATTTTTTCTAAGAAATCTCTACCTAATTTTGAATAAAAGAATTGAAGACCAAATTTTGGAATAATTTTAATTTTATTTGTTCTAGTTTGTGCAATTATTTTCTTAATTTTTTTTATACTTGAGGTATCGCAAGCAACAAAAATTTTCTTATTCTTCATTATTATTTAATTTTTTAAACAAGTCTTTTGACATTTTAAAGTGAATAGTTTTTTTTTCAGGTGTATTTACCTTTTCACCAGTTTTTGGATTTCTCGATATTCTTGCTCTTTGAATATTCGTTGAAAAGACTCCAAAACCTCTTAATTCAACTCTATCCCCTCTTTTAAGTGCTCTTTTAATTTCATGAAGTATTATATTGGTAAACTTTTCTAAATCTTTCTTTAAAAAGTTAGGGTAATTTTGTGAGAGTTGTTTTAAAAGCTTTGATTTTACAATAGCCAATTTAAGTTTTCTCTAATTAGTCTTTATCTTGCTCTTTTTTTTTAAGATCCTCAGATAAAGATGAAAAAGGTAGGTTCTTTCCTGAGCCCTCTGATCCATATTTTTCCAAGGCTTCTTTTTTTTCTATTTCTTCCAAAAGTTTAATACTTAATGAAACTTTTCTTTTATTCATATCAAGTTCAGCTATCGCACAATCTAGTTTTTCACCACCAGTCCACCTACTAGGTCTTGCATCCGCTGCGTTAATCGCAATAGCCGCTTTTTTAATTTGAAAATCCATCTCACATCCTTCAGGTCTTACAGTTAAACTTTTATTATCAGTAGAAATAACTTTTACAGTTATAACTTGATTTTTATTTTTGTCTTTGAACCATTCAAAAGGATCTGGTTGAGTTTGTCTTAATCCAACTCTTATTTTTTGGTCTGAGGCTTTGATTTCCAAAACTTTAACGTTTAATTTATCTCCTTTTTTATATTTAATTAATTCTTCTTCACCATTGGGTAGATAAGTTAAATCATTACAATGTAAAAATGCATCTATATCTAAATCAGGAACTCTTACAAATAAAGAGTATTCATTTTTGTTGATCACTTCACATTCAATAATACTGTCTATTGGGTATTTTTTCTCAAATATTTCGAAAGGATTTTCTTGTGTTAATCTGTGTGATATAGCTACTCTTCTTTTATCCTTATCTATTTCAGTTATGACACAATCTATCTCATCTCCAACTTTAAACAGTTTCTTCGCTGAAACATTTTTTTTTGTCCAACTAAGTTCACTTGAATGAAGAAGAGTTGTTAAACCTGGTTCTAATTCACAAAAAGCACCAAAGTCCATTAATTTAACAACTTTTACTTTATAAATTTTATTTAATTCATAGTTCTGAATATGTTCAAAGGGATCAGGTGATAATTGTTTTACGGAACAACCAACTTGTAATTTTTCTTTATCGACACTTATAACTTTTAAATCATGTTTTTCACCAATATTAAAAACTTCATCTGGATGATTAACTCTTGAATATGAAATCTCTTGTAAATGAACCAAAACATCTAACTCACCATTCACATTAAAAAAACATCCAAAGGAACTATATCCTTTAACTTCTGCACCTTTAATAATGTCACCTACTTTGAACTTTTCAATTATCTTAGCTTTGTCTTCTTTTTTAAAAGAGGAAATAATTTCTCTTCTTGAAACACAAGCGTTACCCCTTACCCTATCTAATTTTATAAGTGCAAATTTCTGAGGCTCGTTCATTAAGTGACTAATATCTTTTAAAGGTTTATCACTAATTTGGGATCCAGGTAAAAACATTAATGAACCAGTATCAATATGCTCAACTATACAACCACCCTTGCATTTAGAAGTGATTTTACCCATGATCGGCTCATTTTTCTCATATGCTTCAACTAACTTATCCCAACCTTTGATTTTTTGTGCTTTACTAGCTGAAACTAATATTTCTCCATTTCTGTCTTCAATTTTTTCTAGTAAAACAGGTATAGTTTCACCAATTTTAATTTTTTCAGAAAGTCCCATGCTTTTTAGTTCATTTATGTCTAAAACAGGTTCCGATTTTAATCCCTCTACAAAAAGGAAAACAAATTTTTCAGTAATTTTATTAATTTTACCATTAATAATTTTACCTTCTTCAATTTGTATTTTTGAAAGTTGACTATTAAGTAGTTTTTCAAATTCTTTAGAACTAGGGTTTGAAAGATCTTTATATATTTCCATTAATTGTTTAATTTTTTGTCTATAATTTTTTTTATTTTTAAAAAACAGGCTCTTTTAGATAACTTTGTCGTGTTAATCAACATAGAATCTTTTGTTTTTTTTAAAGGTGAAATTTTACGGTTGAAGTCACTTTTGTCACGTTTTTTAATACTTTTTAACACTTCATTGTATGTTATTGATTTTTTTAATCTCTTAAACTCTTTATATCTTCTAATAGCTCTAGTCTTTAAATTTGCTGTAATAAAAAATTTAAAATCTGCATCTGGTATGATGTTGTATGTAATATCTCGACCATCCAAACAAGATCCATTAAATTTTTTTGGAGGATTATATGCAAAATTAGTTTGAAAAGAAAAAATCAATTTTCTTATTTTCTTATTTTTTGCAATATTTGATGCTTCAGTTCCAACCTTGTCTGATAATAGTTTTTTGTTATCAAAATCTTTTATCTTTAAATTTTTAATTTTTTTTTTAATAAATTTTAAATTGAATTTTTTTGGATTTTCTAACTTATTTAATGCAATGAAGCGATAAGCTTTTCCTGTATCTATATAAATTAAGTTATAATGTTTAGATAAAGATTTAGCCAAAGTTCCTGCTCCTGCAGCAGCAGGAGAGTCAATTGCAATTTTTAATATATTTTTTCTTTTTTTCATTTTTAAACTTTGATTTGATTAACAATTTTTAAAAAATTAGGAAAAGATGTTTGTATTGAGTCTTTATCATGTATTTTCCAATGTCCACCCAAAGATAATGCTGCGATAACACTTGTCATAAAAACTCTATGATCTTTTAAAAAATTTTTTATAACTATTTTTTTTTTAATTTCTAGATTAGGGTTACCATATATTTTTATTGAGTCATTTGTTGCTATTGTTTTAATCCCTATCTGGTCTAATATGTATGTACCCCATTTTAATCTTGGGCTTTCTTTTTGATTTAATTCTCCTAAATTTTTAAAAGTTGAAACCCCTTTTGCTTTTGCTGCAACTAAGAATATAATTAAAAATTCATCTATGGCACCACTATTAAGTTTAGTTGGGCAATTAATTGATTTTAATTTATTTGAGCTTTTAATTTGGATGTCTGCTATTTTTTCGCCTTTATATAATTTAGTATTTTTAAAAATTATGCTTACACCCATTTTTCTTAAAATAGTAATTATGCCAGTTCTTGATGGATTTATATTAACATTTTTAATTAATAACTCTGAATTCTGACTTAGAGCAGTTAATACTATAAAAAAAGCACTTGAACTTATATCCGACGGTATATTGTACTTTATAGGTCTTATAAAATTAACTTTACTTATTGTTATATGATCATATTTTTTGGCTCTTTTTATTTTAATAGGTAGGTTTAAATATTTTGATAAAAGTTCAGTATGATTTCTAGATTTCTTAGCTATTATACGCGAAATACCATTAGTTCTCATCCCTGCAAAAATAACTGAACTTTTGCACTGTGCTGAACCTTTGTTCTCAACATATTTTATGTGTTTTAAATTTTTAGTACCCATTATAGTAAGAGGTAAATTTTTATTTTTTTTTAATTTAAATTTAACGCCAAATTTACTCAAAGGATCTGCAATCCTTTTAAAATCTCTTTTAGACAAGCTTTTATCTCCAACTAATTTTATTGGATGCGGGGTATTCACTAAAAGACCCAGTATAAGTCTACCCAAAGTACCAGAATTTTCAGCATTTATTTTTATACCTTTTTTATATTTAAAGCCGTCTATCCCTTTCCCATAGATAATACATTCATTATTTTTTTTTAAATGCGATTTAATACCGAGAACTTTGACTGCTCTTATTGCCGCCAATACATCCTCTGAAACCAATAAATTTTTTGCTTTAGATATTCCCTTAGCTAGAGAGGAAAGCAATACCCATCTTATACTAATACTTTTATCTCCATCTACAGAAATAATTTTTTTAAATTTGTTAATTTTATTTTTTATAATCAGCGACTTTGGCATTGAATTTTATTTAAATTTAAAATTATCACCAAAATAAGCATTTTTAGCATTTATATCGTTGACTAAATTTGAAGGAGTATCTTGTGCAATAATTTTTCCGTTGCTAAGTATCATTGCAATATCAACACATGCTAAGAGGTCTCTTGCCTGGTGATCACAAATACAAATTGTAATTTTATTCTCACTTTGTAAATTTACAATTATTTCTTGCAACATTTTTATAGTTAATACATCAAGTGCAGCAAAGCACTCATCTAAAAGAAGTACTTTTGGCTCACTAATTAAGGATAGTGCTATAACTAATTTTTTTTTTTGTCCTCCAGAAAGAAATTTTGCTTTTATATCTTTTAAGTTATCAAGTTCAAATTTTGAAATTAAATAATTTATTCTTTCTAATCTATAATTTTTGTTATCAATAACAATTTCACTTATTGCTTTTAAATTATCATACAGAGTAAGATCGTTAAAAAAGCCCCCATATTGTGGAACATAACCAACATTAAACTTTTTAGTTCTTAAATAAACAGGGTAATTAGTTACATCTTTACCTGTTATTTTTATTTTTCCACTCCCAGGGCTTATTAAACCGGTTATTAGATTAAATATTGTTGATTTACCAACTCCATTGGGGCCTAACATACCAAAAATTTGTCCTTCATTAATTTTAAAATTTAAATTATCTAAAATTAATCTATTTCCATAGGAGAGAGAAACATTACTAAACTCTATAATCGTATTTATATTTTTGAAAGATTTTATTCTAAATTTTTTTATTATTGCCATTCAATCTTTACTTTTAACATTTATTTTTTTTTTATCTTCATACATAAAAATTTTTGTATCTTTTGTTTTTATATTTAATTCAACTACATCTGCTTTTAAAATATTTTCTAAGTTTGTATAAACTACATTTTTTGTAATTATCATTGAATTTCTTTTTAAAGAAAAATCAAGATATTCTCCAGTTATTTTATTTTCCAAGTAATTAATTATTACATTTTTAGAAAAAATTGTATCTAAATTCTTTGAATTATATTTTCCAAAATTAGAAGTGATTGTTACATTTTCAGAATTAGTTAAATTAATTACTGCTTTTACTTTAGTAAGATACAAAATATCTGTATCAGAAAAATCTATTTCCCCCTCCAATGCAGTGATAGTGTATTCATTACCATCTGCATCTTTACTGGTATATTTGACATCTTTAATTATATTTGAATTATAAAAGGTATCCTCAATATTTTCTTTAACAACTTCAATTTTTTTTTCTTGATTTGAATTTAGGTAAAAAAATAATATTAAAATAAATACTGTTATTAAAATAATATAAATTTTTACAGGTTTTTTAACAATCATTTAAGAAATATTTGACTGCAAAATTGTATGAATATGAATAACTCCAATTGCCCTCAAAGGTTTATCTTTGTTATTGACGATCAATGATGTTATTTTTTTATTATTCATTATTGAAAGTGCCTTAGCAGCTAGCTCATTTTTATCGATACTAATAGGCTTTTTAGTCATAATTTTTTTAACTGGTAATAAATGAAAATTTAAATATTTTTGACTAAATCTTCTTATTTGACCGTCAGTTATAATTCCACGGATTTTGTTATTTTTATCTCTTACAATTAAAATACCTAGTTTCTTATTAGTTAAAATTTTCAAAGCTTTATTCATTTTCAAATTTTCATTTACAAAAGGAATATTTTTACCTGTGATCATAATATCCTCAACAGTTTTAAGTTTTGCACCTAAACTTCCTGATGGATGTAATTTTTTGAAGTCAAGTTTACCAAATTTTTTAAACTTCATAGCAGATATAGCAAGAGCATCTCCTAGTGCAAGCTGTGTGGTTGTACTGGAGGTTGGGACTATTCCTTCGGCTTCAATAACTTTTGGAGTAAGTAACTTGATGTCTGAAGCTTTATAAAGAATAGAATCTTTTTTTGAAACAATTCCGATTAATAAAATTTTATTCCTATTTGCATATCTAATAATATTTTTGAGCTCACTTGTTTCCCCCGAATTACTAATTAGTATTAAAATATCTTTTTTAGAAATCATTCCCAGATCTCCATGGGAAGCTTCACTTGCCGAAAGATTAAATGACGGAGTTCCAACTGAAGCAAGAGTAGCTGCAATCTTTGATGCAATTAAACCACTTTTTCCTACACCACAAAGAATTACTTTTGATTGGCATTTTGCAATTTGAATTACTGCTTTATTGAATGAATTATTTATTTTTTTTTTTAAACTTTGAAGAGCTTTAATTTCAAGATCTATTACATTTTTTGCAATTGAAATATATTTTTTTTTAATCATTAATGAGACCAAATATCATCTTTAAATAATGCCAAATCAAGGTCAACTCTTGTTTTTAAAAATTTTAAACAATCTTGATAAAGTTTAATTCTACTTTCTCTCTCTAAAATTTTGTTTAATTCTTCATGAATTTGATGCAAATATAACACATCGTTAGCACAGTATTTGAGTTGTGCTGGAGTTAATTCACCGCCAAAATCTGAATTTTGAAATTGTTTACTTATATCAATGTTTAAAAATTCTTTTATAAGAGTCTTGAGTGAATGGTTGTCAGAATAAGATCGTGCAAGTTTAGATGCGATTTTAGTATCAAGTATATTGTTAGTTTCTGTTTTTAAATAATATTTTATGTGAGCCATGTCCGCTCTTCCAAAATGAAAAATTTTAGCAATCTTTTCGTCACTCAAAATTTTAACTAAATTTGGGGCTTTATAATTGTTTCTGTCAAATTGAATTATATGTGCATCTGAATTTCCTGTTGATATTTGTATTAAACAAAGTGGGTCTCTTCTTACATTCAGACCCATAAATTCTCCATCTACAGCTATTATATTGCCTAATTCTAAATCATCTGGTAGATCGTTTTTGTGTAATTGAATTTTATTACTCATTTAAATTATATATATATGAAAGCAAAAAATTGTCTAATTTTTGGTGGCAGTGGTCAAATTGGTAGAAACCTCATAAGAAAACTAACAAAGAACAACTATAGAGTTACGATTGTAACAAGAAATATTCATCAGAAAAGTTTAATAATCAAAACTCAAGCTAATGCTGGATATATTGATATAGTTGAGTCAAATATTTTTGAAGAGGAAAAAATAAGGGGTTTATTTCAAAAAACAGATATATGTATTAATTTAATAGGTATCTTATTTGAACAAAAAAAGGGTAATACTTTTAAAAATATCCACACAGTTTTTCCTTCTTTGTTATCTAAACTTTCTAAACAATATAATTTGAAACATTTTATTCATTTGTCTGCATTAGGTATTAATGATGCAATCGACTCTGATTATGCAAAAAGTAAATTAGAAGGGGAAAAAAATGTAACTAAGAATTTTCCACTAGCTACAATATTAAGACCATCAATTGTATTCTCTCAAGATGATCAATTAACTACTAATTTTATGACTTTATTAAATAGGCTACCTTTTTTTCCACTTTATTATAACGGAAATACAAAGTTTGCTCCAATTCACTGCTCAGATTTAACAGATACAATTAATCATGTAATTTCAAACAATATTTATTCTAAAATCATAGAGTGTGTAGGTCCTGAAATAATTTCCTTTAAGGAAATTTTAGAAAGATTACTTAATTTAATGGGTAAAAAAAGAATTTTGCTTCCCATGCCTTTGCCATTAGCAAAATTATCAGCAAGATTTTTTGAGATATTCCCTAAACCACTATTAACTAGGGACCAATTAAGATTATTAAAATATGATAATATTTCATCAGGCAAATACAAAACAAATTCAGATATTGGAATGCCGAGTAAAAGATTATTTAATGATGAGGTTAAAAAATACTGTTATATGTGGAGAGATGGTGGTCAATTCTCTACAGAAAAATATAATTTAAATGATAATTTAAAAGATAGTTAATAAATAACTATGCTGATTTTATCTTATTTTCAATAAAATCTGGAACATCCACCTTTTCAGTTACATCCTCTTTTTTCCCTTTTGGCTGATAAGCATATAGCAAGTGTAACTTACAATACGAGAAATCCTTTAATGAAGATCTCCCACAGAAATAAAATGATTTCTCATTAGGGTGTCCAATTGGCCATTTACAAGAATTTTCATCTAGCTCTTCTAATTGTTTTGGATTCTCTGGTTCAAAATCCTTTTCAATAATCAGTGATTTAAATTTATTTCTTCGACCTCTACTGGCTTTTAAATTTTTTTCATTTAATGATTTCTCATAATTTTGATTTGAGGCAGCAGTTCGAGTTTTAATTTTTGCAGATAAATTAAGTCTATGAGCTTTTCCAATAACTGCGTTTCTGCTCACTCCACCAATAATCTCAGCTATTTGACTTGCAGTGTTCCCTTTTCCCCAAAGATCTTTTAACTTTGCAATTTTTTCTTCCGTCCAACTCATAAATCTATATCTTGTATATTTTTTTAATAAAATAACAATATACTGATATTATATTAAATTAAACAATCTAAAATGCAGAGTTATCAACAAAATTCGTTTTCAATCATAGCTTGTGTCTAATAATTAAAATTTATAAAAACAAGTTAATAAAATGAGCTATTTAGCAAAAAATTATAATAGAAAGAAAATTTCCTTTAAGTATGGAAAGGGAAGTTATTTGTACTCAACTGATAATAAAAAATATTTAGATTTTGTGCAAGGTATTGCAGTAAACTCATTAGGACACGCTCACCCCAAACTTGTTAAAACCGTGAGAGATCAATCAAAAAAACTTTGGCATGTTTCTAACGCTTTTCAGATTCCCGAGGGTGAAAAATTAGCTAAAAAATTATGTAAAAAAACTTTTGCTGATTATGTAATGTTTCAAAACAGTGGGGCAGAAGCTACAGAGGCTGCAATAAAAGTTGCACGAAGATATTTTTATTCACAAGGTAAACCAAAAAAAAATAGAATTTTATGTATTAAAAATTCATTTCACGGAAGAACTTTAGCTGCTGTTTTTGCAAGTGGATCAAAGAAAATGACAGAGGGATTTGGTCCAAAAGTAACAGGGTTTGATCACTTCAGATTTGGTGATCATAATTCTCTTAAAAAGAATATTAATAAAAATACAGCTGCGATTATGGTTGAAACTATTATGGGCGAAGGTGGAATAAAAGTGATACCAGATTGGTGTTTAAAAGAATTAAGAACATTGTGTAACAAAAAAAAAATATTATTAATTCTAGATGAAGTTCAATGTGGAATAGGAAGATCAGGTGATTTCTTTGCTTTTGAAAAATCAAAAGTAAAACCTGATATTGTACCTATTGCAAAAGGAATAGGTGGAGGATTTCCTATTGGAGCGGTGTTAATGAATAAAAAAGTTGCATCGAGTATGACACCAGGCACTCATGGATCAACATTTGGAGGAAATCCATTAGCCATGTCTGTTGGAAACACTGTAATGGACATTGTATCAAATCAGAAATTTTTAAATAATGTAAAAAGTCTATCAAAATATTTTTTATTTAAATTAAATAAAGTTCAGGCAAAATATCCAAATGTGATTAAGCAAATAAGAGGAAAAGGTTTTTTGATTGGGATACAGTTATATAAAGATCAAACTGAATTTATTAAAAAATTGATGGATAATAAGTTGTTGACTATTCGGGCAGCAGAAAATGTTATTCGTATTTTACCTCCATTAAATGTTAAAAAAAACGAAATAGATTTAGCAATAAAAATTATTGAAAAGGTTTGCTCACAAACAAAATAATATGAAACATTTTATTAATTTAAAAGATATACCTAAAAATGATCTGAGAAAGATCGTTGCTGATGCTAAGAAAAGAAAAAGTTTAAGAAAAAAACTAAGTACATTAGAGGTTGATAAGGGTGCACCCTTAAAAGGTAAATTATTAATTCAAATGTTTGAAAAATCTAGTTTGCGAACAAGATTAAGCTTTTATTTGGCTATCAAACAACTAGGCGGGGGTACTTTGACTTTGAGATCTAATGAGCTTCATTTGGGTCAAGGTGGAGAGAGCATTGCTGATACAGCTAAAATTCTTTCGACCTATGGTGATGGATTTATGCTAAGAACTGATAGTGATAAAAAGGTCGAAAATTTTGAAAAATATTTATCTATACCTGTCATTAATGGTTTAAGTCCTTCATCTCATCCAACACAGGTTTTATCAGATGTATTTACTGTTGAGGAAATAATGAAAAAACCTATCTCAAAATTAAATATTTGCTGGATAGGTGACTCTAATAATGTTTTAGACAGTTTAATAGCTGCATCAGTAAAATTTTCTTTCAAGCTAAGTATCGGTTGTCCAAAAAAATTTGAACCAGGAAAAGAAGTTAGAGCTTGGGTAAAAAAAAATAATAAACAGATTTATATTTATAATAACGCGAAAAAAGCAGTTTCTGGCGCAGATGTAATTTTTTCTGATAAAGTTATTTCTTTAAATGACAAAGTTAATAAGAAAAAAAAAATGCAAGCATTCAAAAATTTTAAAATTGATAAAAAATTAATGAGTTATGCAAAAAAAAGTTGTATTTTTTTACATTGTTTGCCCAGAGGTAATGAAGTGAGTGATGATGTTTTCTTGGGTAAAAAATCTCATGTTTGGCAACAAGCACTCAATAGAGTTCACGTGCAAAAAAGTATTTTATTATATTGTTTTGGAAAATTAAGGTAGTGGCAAAGGGCTGTCTGAATTCTCATTTAGATATTTTATTACAGAGGCTCTATCTTTTTCTTTTCTAAGACCTGCATATGCCATCTTTGTTCCCTTAATCCATTTTGCAGGTTTAATTAAAAATCCATTTAGTTCCTCAAAAGTCCATTCTTTATCATACGCTGCTAATGCTTTAGAATATTTATAATCTTCAACTGCTCCAACTTTTCTTCCCACAACATTATATAGCGCTGGACCTATAGCATTCTTTCCTCCTTTAACAATTGAATGACAAGCTGCGCATTTTTTAAAAACTTTTTCACCATGAGCAATATCTCCCATTGCCATCAATGCTGATATATCAATTTTGTCTGACGTCGTGCTTGAGCTGGTTGTGGATATAGTAGTGGCAGCTTCTACTTCAACTGAATAACCAGGCGTTTCAGGTTTATCTACATGGAATATAACATCAGATAATTTTCCAATACCGATAACAAGCAGGGCAACCATTAAAATTGCAGCAACTATTTTATTTATTTCGAAAGAATCCATTTTTTCTAAATTTTGTAGTGAACGTATAACACGATAAATAAAAAAAAAGCTAAAATTTAATGTATAAATTTGCCTCTATAGTTGTTTAATGAGTATAATAATTTGAAAATATAATGAAAACTTTAGTAATTATACCCTCTAGAATGTCTGCAACTAGGCTTCCAGGTAAACCGTTATTAAAAATAAATGGTTTATCAATTATATCACATGTGTCTAAAAAAGCTGCAGAAGCTAATATTGGAGACGTGATTGTAGCTACAGAGGATCAAGAAATTATTGATGATGTTAAAAGTAATGGTTTCAATGCTATTTTAACCAGCAATAAACATAAGACAGGAACAGATAGAATTTACGAAGCACTTAAAAAATCAAATGTTAGAGATGTTGATTTTATTATGAATTTACAAGGTGATGAACCAGCAATCGATATTGATGATATCAAAAGTTTGAATGACAAAATGGTAAAAAATAATTCTAATTTAGGAACTCTTGCCGCAAAAATAAAAGATAATAAAAACCTTAAGAATGAAAATATTGTTAAGGTCATCACTGAAAATAGCCTAGAAAGTGATCATTTTCCAAAGGCTATATCCTTTTCAAGAAAATCTGATCAGGTAGAAAATATTTATCACCATATTGGAATTTATTGTTATTCAACAGATTGTCTAGAAAAATTTGTTCATTTAGACCAATCCAAAAATGAAATAGAAAATCGACTAGAGCAGTTAAGAGCATTAGATAATAATATTGATATCAATGTTTCACTTGCTATGTCATCTCCAATAGGAGTGGATACAGAAGAAGATTATCTAGCCTTAAAAAAAATAATGGAATATAAGAATTGATGAGTAAAATTTATTTTCAAGGAACCTTTGGTGCATATTCTCATTTAGCAGCGCTTTCAATTGATCCTAAAGCTGAGATTTTGCCATGTAAAACTTTTGATGAGTGTTTTAACAAAGCATCCGAAGAGCCAGATAGCAGAATTATAATTCCAGAATCAAATAGGATTACTGGTAATATTGGAATTGAATATTTAATATTTAAACATAGGCTAAATATTTATAAAGAGCATTTTCAAAAAATTGAACACAACTTATTAGGACAAACTGGTGCAAAATTAAAAGATATCAAAGAAGTATACTCACATGCTCAAGGATTATCTCAGTGTTCAAAATTTATAAAAGAAAATAATTTAGCAGAACATATTAGAGCAGATACTGCTGGATCAGCTGAAATGATTTCTAAAACAAAAGATATCAAACAATCTGCGATAGCATCTTCCTTAAGTGCCGAAATTTATGGCTTGGAAGTAATTAAAAAAAATATAGAAAACGAAAGTGGAAATTTGACAAGGTTTTTAGTTATGGGGAAAAATATTTCTCAACCAGAATTTAAAGACAAAACTTATATAACCTCTTTTTTATTTAAACTGAAAAGTAAGCCAGCTGCTCTCTATCAATCACTAGGAGGTTTTGCCATTAATGGTGTAAATTTAACAAAACTACAAAGTTATCCAGAAAAAAATAGTTTTGATTCTTATTTTTTCTTATGTGATTTAGATGGACATATTGAAGACTCAAAAGTTCAAAAATCTCTTGAAGAGCTAGGCCTACATTGTGAGGATTTTCACGTTCTAGGTGTTTTTGAAGCTGATAGTTTGAGACAAAATAAATAAAAATCTTTTCTTGTAGATTAGAAATTTTAACTGCTATAATAGATTTGGAGGCTAGAGGTGGATGCTGCTTGAACCCGACCAGATCTTAACGGAAGCAGTCGTAGAGACAGTTATTCAGGTTCTAGTCTCCTTATAGATATATGAATAATAACTCAAAAGTATTAGCATTAAAATACAGACCACAAACTTTTGATGATCTTATTGGTCAAGAAGTTGTTGCGGAAACTATTACTAATTCTATTAAAGCTGACAAAATACCTAATGCATATTTGTTCACTGGAATAAGGGGAATAGGAAAAACCACAACAGCACGAATTGTTGCAAAAGCACTGAATTGCTCAAATGGAATAGAAAATAAATGTAAAATTAAATGTGATAATTGTGATGCGATTACAAACTCAAATCATATCGATGTTCTCGAGATGGATGCTGCAAGCAAAACAGGTGTAGATGACGTAAGAGATTTGATTGAATTTTCTAGATACGG
>CABZHY010000008.1 GCA_902525565.1 uncultured Pelagibacteraceae bacterium | reverse complement strand
TTGAAAATAAATTTCTGTTATTGGCAAAAGCAAAGTCACATGGTTTGATAATGCAACTGTTAAGGCCCAAATAATTGACTCAGGGATTGATCTTTTAAAATATTTTGAAGTAATTAAGTAAGCGATAATTCCACATATCGATTGCATAATTAAATAAGAAAAAATTTGTTTGAAATCTACTTGTCCAATTTCATTTTGGGCTATTAGTTTAATTATCAACGCCGGAACTGCAATATAGAACAAAAAAAGATTTAAAATTTTGGCATGACTAAGGTCTAAGACTTTCAACTTACCAAATACAAACCCTAAAAAAGTAATAAATATAAATGGAGTTAGTCCTAAAAAAATTGTGAACATAAATTATTTAATCGTTATTCTATGCATTATTCTATTTCCTTTGAAGGGTGTTGCCTGATGGAGCATAGATCTATTATCCCATATAGCCAACTGATTCTTTTCCCAAGGCAATGAAAATTGAAACTTTTTCTTAATTTGATGATTAAATAAAAATTTTTTGAATTTTTCTTGATTTTTTATCTTTGAACTAAAACCAACAAAATGTCCTGGACTGCAATAAATCGAATAATTTGTGCTGATTTTCCTAATTATTTTATGTGAAGATTTAAGTTCTTTAATATTTTTTCCTTTTTCTTTTACTCTTTCTTTTGTTGTAACCGAAATCGGACCCTCAGAGGAATATTTACCTTTAATATTTTTAAATTTTCTTTTTATTGGATTTGGTAATTCTTTATAAGCAAGATATTGAGAACAAAATTCTGTATTAGCTTTTCCTTTTTTTGGCACAAGTTTAGAAAGTAACATTGTAAATCTTGGCGGCTTTTTTGTATAAATCGAGTCAGTATGAAATTGTTCACCAAAACTTGGTCCTTTATCAGTTGATTTTCTTTGCACCACGGTAATTTGAGGAAATTTTTTATTTAAACCTTTTAGTCTTGGATAGTTAGCTAAATTTCCAAAATATTTTGCAAACTTAATGAAAAGTTTAGAAGTTAATTTTTGTTCCTTAAAATATAACATTCCATATTTATTCAGTGCTTTTTTGATTTTTGAAATATCTTTATTTGAAATGCCTTTTAAATTTACAATTATTTCAGCTCCAATATTTTTTTTATTTGGAATTATTTTTAACATTTTTTAGAAAAAATTTTTTTAGGTGATTTATAGTTTGTTTAGGACTTTCCTCTGGAATGAAATGATCTGAATTAATTTCTGCACCATAGATTTTTTTACTTGTATATTTTTGCCAAATTTTAATCGAATTAAATTGCTTTCCAACTACTCCTTTTTTTCCCCACAAAACTTGTATAGGAATTTTTAATTTTTTATTTCTATCTTTTTTGTCGTGCTCTAAGTCTATAGTCGCCGCAGCTCTATAATCTTCGCATGTTGCATGAATTCTTTTATTTTGTTTAAAGACTCTAAAATATTCATCTTCAACTCTTCCAATCGCACGTTTAGATGACCTATTAAACCGACTGTATAGCCATCTTTTAGGGTCTGACATTATCATTTTCTCCGGTAAAGGTGCAGGCTGTATTAAATAAAACCAATGAAAATATCCTTTTGCAAATTTCATATCTGTATGCTCGTACATATCAAGAGTTGGACAAATATCTAATACACTTAAAGCCATAATTTTATTTCTATAATCTCTTGCCATTCTGTGTGCAACTCTCCCGCCTCTATCATGACCTGCAACAAAAAATTTTTTAAAATTTAATTTACTCATCAATTGAACCATATCTTTAGCCATTTCTCTTTTAGAATAATTTTTATGATTAATTCCACCAGGCAAAACCAAACTGTCCCCGTATCCTCTAAGATCAGCAACAATTACTGTGAAATATTTACTAAGTTCAGGGGCAGTCTTGTGCCACATTACATGTGATTGTGGATATCCGTGAAGTAGCAGCAAAGGAGGGCCATTACCTTTAAATCTACAAAATATTTTACCCTTGTTTACCTTAACAAATTTTTTTTTAAAACCATTAAACATGATTAAACTATTTAATTATTTAATAGTTTATTTTTCGCCTTTTCAAATTCCTCTTGAGAAATAATTCCTTTTTCTTTTAAATCATTTAATTTACTAAGTTCATCACTTAGATTGATAGTTTGTTCGGAAGTAGTCTCGCTTATCTCATTAGTCTCACTTTCGAATTGCTCCTTTTGAGCTCTATTAGCTTCCTTAGATTTAAAACCATTCATTATTGCCATTCCACCTAAGTATAAAACATAAGCCATAATAGGAATAACCAATACAAAAAAAATTATTTTTTCCATAATTTAATCTTCATCTTCTTCACGCCAGTTTTTTTCATACATCAAATATGCAGCATAAATCACTGATATTGTACCTACAATCATACCATAATCAAAACCAGTTTGCATGTCATGCAAATACCAACCTAGCTGTGTGGCTCCAATTGGTGGAATAGTAAGAAGTAAAAAAATTATACCAAATCTGTAAGGTCGCTTAGGTTTTTTCATCCTAATAAATTAACAGATTTCAGCTTGGGTTTAATTATTAAATTTGCGATCTTTTGAAACAGTCTATGGTATTTTTAAGTAAACAAGCAATAGTCATAGGTCCAACTCCACCTGGAACAGGTGTAAGTGCTTTTGCATTTTTTGAAACTTCATCAAAATGAACATCACCAACTATACCGTTGTCAGTTTTATTTATACCAACATCAATAACAATAGCATCTTTTTTAACCCAATCTCCTCTAACAAGTTCGGGTATACCTACTGCTGCAACAATTATATCTGCCTCTAAACATTCAGCTTTTAAATCTTTAGTTTTTGAATGAGTTATAGTTACGGTGCAATTTTCTTTTAAAAGAAGTTGAGTCATTGGTTTACCATTTAAATTTGATCTACCCACAACCACAGCTTTTTTACCACTTAAATTAGGTTCAATTTTTTTTATCAACAAATAACATCCAAGCGGAGTACAAGGTATCGAACTTTCATAACCAGATGAAAGATTGCCTACATTCATTGGATGAAATCCATCTACGTCTTTTGAGGGATCAATAGCTTCTATAACCTTCTGCTTATCAATATGCTTAGGTAAAGGAAGTTGAACTAAAATTCCTGAAACAGTTTCATCACTGTTTAATTCTTGAATTTTTTCTAGAACAGTCTTTTCCTCAACTGAGTCTGGATATTTAATTACTTCAGATTTTAATCCTACCTCATTTGCTGACTTTTCTTTATTTCTTACATAAATCTGACTAGGTGTTAAATCACCAATCAGTATTACTGTTAAACCTGGTACTTTATTATGTTTTGATTTTAACTCTGCAACTTCTTCCTTTAACTCTGTTCTTAATTCTGCAGCTGCTTTTTTTCCATCAATTAAAATCATATTTCTCTCTTAAAAAATCATTGGTGCGATGTACAGCTTCATACACATTTCGATAAACCAAATCAATAAAAGAAGAATGATTGGAGAAATATCTAGTGAACCTAAATTTGGCAAAAAACGTCTAATTTTATTAAGGAAAGGCTCAGTTAATTTGTAACTCAACTCTAAAATTGCATACACAAACCTATTTTGAGTATTAAGAACGTTAAAAGCTATTAACCAACTTACAATAACATTGGCAATTACAACATAAGAGTACAATTTTAAAATTTGTAAAACTAAATAAAAGATAGCTATCATTTTTTCTCAACGTAAATCGACTGACTTGGGAAAGCAAATGAAGCACCATTTTTTTCTACAATTTCCTTAATCGCAATTGCTAATCTTTCTTTTACATCAAGCCAATTATTCCAACTTCCTGTTTTTGTAAAGCATCTTACATACATATCTATTGAACTATCAGAAAATTTATCAACTCTTACCGCAACACCAATTGAGGTATTATAATCTTCGCTTGAATTAATATGTTTTTCGATTTCATCTCTAATTTTTTTTAACTGATCTACTGTAGTGTCGTATTGAAGTGTAATAATCCAACTGATTAACCAATTTGAAGTTTCACTTACATTTACAACTGCGTTTTCGGCAAATTGAAAATTAGGAATGATAGCAAGAGATTTGTCAAACTTTCTAATTGTTGTTGATCTAAATCCAATTTTTTCTACTACACCTTCAATAATACCCTCGACAGCTATCCAGTCTCCAATTTTAAATCTCTTTTCAACTAAAACTAAAATTCCTGATATTAAATTTTTGAATAAATCTTGTGCCCCTAATGCTACAGCAACACCAAACAATCCAAGACCCGCAATGATTGGACCTATTTTAATTCCCCACAATTCTAAAACTGCTGCTAAACCTAAAATAAAAATTAAAATTTTTAGCGATTTAATTATCCAGCCAATAAGTTCTCTTGTTAACAATTTATCTAAACCACTAAGTATGTATGAAATTGGTTCTATGATTTGATGAATTACCCAAAAAATTAAAATAGTGATCAACGTTCTATTAATTGTATCTACCACTTCTCTTCCTTCTAGTGAGAAAGTCATGTAGTAGCTTGCAATAAAAAATCCTAATACAATTGGTAAAAATCTTGCTGGACCTACAAGTGATTGAACAAAAGTATCATCTAATTTATTCGTTGTTCTTTTGGAGATAATTTCTAATTTTTTAATAACTAATTTGCTTATTAGACCTCTAAAAATTAAGAATAGTAAAAATATTCCAATACCAATTAAGATTTGAAAAATATCAACACCAAGAATTCCTTTATTCCATACTGATAAAAATATCTCCGAAAAATTATTAATTAATTCCATTCCTAAATTTTATATAACAAAAACTCTTCTTCTCCAGGGTTAAAAAGAAAAATCTTTTTCCATTTGATTTCGTTAAGTATTGACGAGGTTTTTTCGCCTATACACATCAAATTTGTATTCATCCATAAATTTTCGGTTTGGTAAATCTTTATAAAATTTAAGAAACTAGACGCACTATTTTGAGAGTAAACATAGACCATATCAGGCATATTTAATTTTAATTCATTAACAAATTTCTCATCAAATTTTTGATTATGATCTACTCTGTAATTAATAATTCTTTTTACCTTAAAACTTTCGCTTAATAACTGTTGATCTAAATCAACCGATATTGTTTCACCACTAACATAAAGTAATTCTTTATTTTTGGTATCGTAACTTTGTATAATTAACTCCTTTAAGTTCGTAACATTTCCTTCAGCTGCAATTGTATTTTGAAAACCAACACTTCTTGCTTTGTTTTCTGTAGCGTTTCCAACACAAAAGCATTTAATATTTTTATCTATTTTTACTATGTTTAAAAATTTTATTGCATTTGCACTAGTAAAAACAATTCCACCATATTCAGAAAAGTTAATTTCCTCATAATTAACCTTTTCAATTCTTATTAATGGAAGATGAGAAACTTGATGCCCTAATGATTGAAATTTTAATATCATTTCAGAACAATCCTCCAGTGGTCTAGTTAACAAAATATGCATATTATCTTTTATATGAATTATTTGATTTTGTTTTTAAAAGTATTCCAATCTCTTTACCAATTTCTTTAAACTCATTCAAATTACCAACTTTTTTTTCATAAAATCTTTGTTTACCATCTAAAGAAAAAAGTTCAGCCTCCACTATAATCTTATCTCCATCAACCACTGAATGAGCACCAATAGCTGTTTCACAATCTCCATCTAAAACTTTTAAAATATTTCTTTCAAGGTGAGCTCTTTTATGTGTTTCCTCATGATTAATTTTGTTTAAAATAGAATTTATCTCATCATCATTCTCCCTGCACTGAAGAGCAATTACGCCTTGTCCTGCACTAGGAATTATTTCTTCAGCTGAAAAAATTTCTGAGATTTCATTTTCAAATTTTAAAAATTTGATACCAGCATAAGACAAAATAATTGCATCATACATCCCATCATTCAATTTTCTAATTCTAGTATCTACATTTCCTCTAATTAGTTTACAGTTCAAATCTTGTCTTATTTTTTTTATTTGAAATTCTCTTCTGTATGATGAGGTGCCAACAATTGACTTTTGATCTAAGTCTTTAAGTTTTTTTTTGTTCTTTGTAATTAAAATCTCTCTAGGGTCATTTCTTTCAAGGAAAGAGTTTGTTGTTAATCCTTTTGTTTCATTAGCAGGCATATCTTTCAGTGCATGGACTGCAATATCAATATTTTTTAACTGGAGTTCTTTTTCAATATTACTAGAAAACAAACCTTTGCCACCAAGCTCAGATAATCTTATATCCTGTACTTCGTCGCCTTTAGTTGTAATTGATTTAATTAAAATATCTTCATTACCAAGGTCGGTATTTTCAATAATCTTATCTTTAGCTTGTTGAGCATAAAGTAAGGCAAGCTTGCTACCCCTAGATCCAATTATTATTTTTTTTCTCATAAAAAATTATTTCTTATTTCTATAAAGATTGTACAATTATTAAAAACTATTTGAATGAGCAAAAAACCCTTAATTCTTGGAATAGAGTCTAGTTGTGATGAAACAGCAGCTTCTTTAATAACTGAAAATGAAGAGGGTTTCCCAGTAGTTTTATCCAACATTGTTTCTAGCCAAGTGGAGGTTCATAGGGAGTTTGGTGGTGTAGTTCCTGAACTAGCAGCACGTTCACACATTGAAAAAATTGATTGGATTGTCAAAAAAGCTATTGATGAAAGTGGAAGAAAAATTGAGCATATAGATGCGGTTGCTTCTACCGCTGGTCCTGGATTAATTGTTTGTTTATCAGTTGGGTTAAGTTTTGGTAAAGCTTTCGCAACAGCAATGAATAAACCTTTTATTGCTGTTAATCATTTAGAGGGACATGCTTTAAGTCCAAAACTAAATACAAATTTAAATTATCCATATTTACTTCTTTTAATTTCAGGCGGACACTCACAATATTTAAGTGTTCAGAACCTTGGTAAATATAAAAGATTAGGAACAACTATTGATGATGCATTAGGTGAGGCGTTTGACAAAACGGCAAAGCTTTTAGGAATAGAATTTCCAGGAGGACCTCAAATAGAAATTTTAGCTAAAAAAGGCGATCCAGAAAAATATAATTTACCAAAACCAATTTTCAGCAAAGGAGGATGCAATCTTTCTTTTGCAGGTCTAAAAACTGCCGTGTTGAAGATAAGCAAAACAATTAAATCAGAGCAAGATAAATATGATCTTGCAGCATCTTTTCAAAAAACAATTGAGGAAATTTTATATAAAAAAACAAAGATTGCTTTTACTGAATTTGAAAAAATAAATGAATTAAATGAAAAAATTTTCGTTATTGCTGGTGGAGTTGCAGCAAATAAAAAAATTAGGTCTATGTTAATTAATCTATGTGAAGAAAATAATTATAAAAGTATTTTTCCACCTATAGAGTTTTGTGGAGATAATGCCGCAATGATTGCAATGGTAGGTTTGGAAAAATTTAAAATAAATCAATTTGATGATTTAGATTATCCAGCAAAACCTAGATGGCCTTTAGATGAAGATGCAGCTTTTCTAAAAGGTGCTGGAGTTCAATTGTAATGAAATATTGGTTGATGAAATCTGAACCAGATGTTTGGTCAATTGACCAACAAAAAAAAGCTGGAGCCAGAGGCGCACCTTGGGATGGTGTCAGAAATTATCAAGCTGCAAAAAATTTAAAAAGTATGAGAAAAGGAGATCTATGTTTTTTTTATCATTCAAATATTGGAAAAGAGATAGTTGGAATAGTAAAAGTCATTAAAGAATATTATATAGATAAAACAGACAAGTCAGGGAGGTTTGTTGCCGTTACTGTCCAATTTAAGTCTAAATTTTCAAAGCCTATAACACTCAAAAATATTAAAAAAAATAAGGATTTAAGCCATTTAGCTCTAATAAAGCAAAGTAGGCTTTCTGTAATGCCTGTTGATTATAAAAGCTGGAAAATTATAAATAACATGAGTAGAATTTAAAAAAAAAATTATCCTATGCCAAAAAAAAAGAAGAAGAAAAGCAAGGTAAGAAAAAAAAAGTCAAAAGTTAGAAAAAAATCTTATAAAAAAGTAAAAAAAAAAATTAAAGCAAAAAAAGAAAACGGAAGTACACCTCCTGAAGTTGTTATTAAAACAAAACCAGAATGGGTTAAAAGTAGCTTAGCAAACAAAAGCAAATACCAACAAAAATATTCTCAATCTATAAAGAGTAATGATGAATTTTGGAGAAAAGAGGGAAAAAGAATTACTTGGATAAAACCTTATAAAAAAATTAAGGACGTAAAATACAGTACAAAAGAAGTAAAAATTAAATGGTTTGAAGATGGTACTTTAAACGCCTCAGCAAATTGTATTGATAGACATTTAAAAGACAAAAAAGATAAGACCGCTATAATTTGGGTAGGAGATGACCCGAAAGATAGTCAAAAAATTTCGTATAAACAACTTCACCAAAAAGTTTCGAAAGCAGCCAATGGATTAAAAAAACTAGGAATTAAAAAAGGTGATCGTGTAACAATTTATTTAACTATGATACCAGAGTTAGCAATTTTGATGTTAGCTTGTGTAAGAATTGGTGCAGTCCATTCAATTATTTTTGGTGGTTTTTCAGCTGACTCCATTTCGGGAAGAGTAAATGATTGCGAATCTGAGTATATAATTACTGCAGATGAAGGAGTACGAGGTGGAAAAACTATACCACTGAAATATACAGTTGATGAAGCTTTAATGAGTTGCCCTAATGTTAAGAAGTGCATTGTTGTAAAACGAACAGGTAATTATATCAACTGGGATCAAAATAGAGATGTTTGGTATCATGATTTAATTAAAGACGTTCCTAATCATTGTGAGCCTGAAGAAATGAATGCGGAAGATCCTTTATTTATCTTATATACTTCTGGCTCAACGGGTAAACCTAAAGGAGTTCTTCATACTACTGGTGGGTATATGGTTTATACATCAATGACACATCAATATATTTTCAACTATAAACCAAAGGATATTTATTGGTGTACTGCTGATATTGGTTGGGTAACTGGACACAGTTATATTATTTATGGGCCACTTTCGAATGGCGCTACAACTATAATGTTTGAAGGAATTCCAAATTATCCTGATAGTTCAAGGTGGTGGCAAATAGTTGATAAATATAAAGTAAATACTTTTTATACAGCTCCGACTGCAATTAGAGCTTTGATGCGTGAAGGTGATAAACCTGTTAAAAAAACATCTAGAAAATCACTTAAACTTTTAGGAACTGTAGGAGAACCGATAAATCCAGAAGCTTGGATGTGGTATTATAGAACTGTCGGTAATTCTAAATGCCCAATTGTAGATACATGGTGGCAAACGGAAACTGGAGGTATAATGATTGCTCCTCAAACGGGAGCTATTCCTCTTAAACCCGGGTCTGCAACAAAACCTTTCTATGGAATTAAGCCAATGCTTGTTGATAAAAACGGTAATGAAATTAAAGGAGCTGGAGAAGGAAGATTATGTATAGCTCAATCTTGGCCTGGCCAAATGAGAACAGTATATGGAGATCACCAAAGATTTATTGATACTTATTTTTCTCAATTTAACGGAAAATATTTTACTGGTGATGGATGTAGAAGAGATAAAGATGGTTATTACTGGATCACTGGTCGAGTAGATGATGTAATTATTGTTTCAGGACACAACCTAGGAACTGCTGAAATTGAAAGTGCATTTGTTGCTCATCCAAAAGTAGCTGAAGCTGCTGTAGTTGGTTATCCACATGATATTAAAGGTAATGGGTTGTATTGTTATGTAACCTTGAATGCAGGAGAAACAGAAACAGGAGAACTTGAAAGAGATCTAAAACTTTGGGTTAGAAAACAAATTGGACCTTTAGCAACTCCAGACTTAATTCATTTTACTCCAGGCCTTCCTAAAACAAGATCAGGAAAAATAATGAGAAGAATTCTAAGAAAGATTGCTGCAAATGAGCATGGTCAATTAGGAGACACAACAACTCTGGCAGATCCAAGTGTTGTTGATAGTTTGGTTGATAATAGAAAAAATATTTAAAACTGAATTAAATCTTTAAACTCTTGCTTAACAACATCCCATTTTAAAATCATTGAATTTAAAACAATTTTTCGATCTAAATTTTTTAATTCATCTGCAATTGGAGCCCATTTATATAAAGACAGTGCGCTTGGATTAAAAGGTAGGTCTTGATAATAAATATCCCATTTTATTTTCTCCAATCTTTCATCAAAACTTTTTCTAGCTTCGTTGATGACATCTAGCGGCATCTTATTAGAAATTTCATCATCTAAAATTTTATTGAAAATTTCGTTTGCTTTATGAATATCCTGATAATTAAAATTAACTTTTAAATATGAAAAAGTAAAAAAAGTTAAATCTTGTAATGCAACTGAATAAATATTCCATTTAGCAAGATTTACTGATGACATGAATTCATCGTTATCAAAATGAAGAACGTATCTTGTTCCCATTCTAGTTTTAAGATAATTATATAAAGTAACTTGAGTGGCCCATGCAGATTTAGTTTGAATAAACTGCTCTAATTCATCTAAAGTTTTTATTTTTTTTTTGGGAATAAACGCCTTAAACATGGCGAATAAATATGTTTTAAAATCCTCAAGTTTTATGTCTCTCCAAGTTAATTTATATTTTCCCATGTAAATTTGTAAGTGCGCCAATTATATCTCAAAAAAGTAAGTAAATAAGTACCTAATATGATCAATTTTTGGGGTTTTCAAAGCTCTCATAATGGTTATGGTTTTACCCAGTTATAACTAAAAAGAGAGGTATAAATGTCAAATCAACAAAAACACTGGGAAAAAACCAGGGGATTGTTATTTATAACACTGGCAATCTGGTTTGTTTTCTCAATTGGCATCTTTCTCTTTGGAGCTGAAATGAACGAGGTCACAGGACCTTTCGGTTATCCATGGACATATTGGTTTACATGTCAGGGATCTCTTGGTGCTTTCGTAATCCTAATTTTCTGGTTTGCGAATAGACAAGAAAAAATCGATGAAGAGTTCGGCTTTAGCGAAAGAGAGGACGAATAATGAAAGGTAATTTCATAGATAATTTGCCTAAAGTTTACGGGATCTATACCGGAGGATTTATAGGTTTCATAATCATTATGGCAATTGCTGAACAGATGGGTATGACAGCTAAAGCGATTGGTATTGCTTTTGTTGCATTTACTGTATTCATCTATGCATTAATCGGTTGGCTATCAAGAACAGCCCAAGCAGATGCATATTACGTAGCTGGTAGGCAAGTACCAACAGTCTTCAACGGAATGGCGACTGCAGCAGACTGGATGTCTGGTGCTTCATTCGTTGCAATGGCAGGTGGTATTTACTTTAAAGGTTACGGCTATATGGCACTACTTGTAGGTTGGACTGGTGGTTACGTGCTCGTTGCATCTTTATTAGCACCATACCTAAGAAAATTTGGCTGTTATACAGTTCCAGATTTTATAGGTACTAGATACGGTGGTAATCTAGCAAGATTTAGCGCAGTTGTAGTTTTAACTGTTGCTTCATTTACTTATGTGACTGCACAAATTAACGCTACAGGTACTATTGCATCTGTTGCACTTGATATCCCATTCCAATACGCAGTTTATGTTGGACTGATAAGTATTTTATTATGTTCAATGTTAGGCGGTATGAGAGGGGTAACTTGGACACAGGTTGCACAGTATATCGTACTAATTATAGCATACCTACTTCCAGTATTTTGGATCAGTAACAAAATGGGTGCGGGTTTCTTCCCTCACTTTATGTTAGCTGACGAGGTAGCTAGAATTGGTGAATTAGAACAACAGTTCGGTTTTGTTAAAAACGCGGCTGCTGATCTAAAATCAGTACCTAAAGGCTTAGCAGGAATAACTAAAGCTCACTCTGCAGTTAACGCTACACCTTGGGCATTTATTTCATTAGCATTAGCGATGATGATGGGAACAGCTTCATTACCGCACGTGATGATGAGATACTTTACTACTCCAAGTGTAAAAGCGGCTAGAAAATCAGTAGGTTGGTCATTATTCTTTATCTTCCTACTTTACTCTTCTGCTCCAATGTTAGCTACATTATCTAAGTTGTCATTGATCGACCCGAATTTACCAACTGGTATTATCGGTAAGACATTTGCAGAAGTGGAAGCGATAGATTGGTACCAAAACTGGAACCAAGCAAACCTAATGTTTATCAGCGACTTTAACGGAAATGGAACTCTTGAATTAAATGAGTTCTTCATGGGTGGTAAAGCCGTTGTATTAGCAACACCAGAGATAGCTGGATTACCTTATGTAATTTCAGGTCTAGTTGCTGCAGGAGGTATGGCAGCTGCCATGTCTACTGCCGATGGTTTGATTCTAGCGATTGCAAACGCTATATCACATGATGTTTACTATAAGATCATTGATCCGAAAGCGGAAACTGCAAAACGACTACTTGTTGCAAGGGTATTACTTGTAATAATTGGTTTTGCTGGAGCAACTATTGCAGCAATGGAGATTCAGGGAATCTTAGGTTCTGTTATCTGGGCTTTTGATTTTGCGATGTCTGGATTGTTCTTCCCACTTGTACTTGGTGTATGGTGGAAGAGAGCTAATAGACAAGGTGCGATTGCTGGTATGCTAGGTGGTCTAATCGCCGGTGCATGGTACTTAGTTTGGGTACGAACTGGTGGAAGCGGATTCCTAGGAATTACTCAGTTAACATTTGGTATCTTCGGATCAGCTGTTAGTTTAGTTTTAATGGTGGTAGTTAGTTTAATGACTGCAGAACCAGATAAAGCTACTCAAAAAATGGTTGATGATGTTCGTGTACCGAGTGGTAAATCAATTCTTGGTAAATCACACTAAATAATCTTTTAAAGGGGCGATTAATTTCGCCCCTTTTATTTCAATACATTTTCCAATATAAATTTTGAATGTCAGCAAATTTTCATCCTTTAATATATTTTATTGATTATTTGCTTGGGATCATCATGTGGACTCTTATTGGAAGAGTAGCAATGAATATTTTTCAAAGAGAAGACTCACAATTCTTTTTCATGAGAGTATTTGTGAAATACACCAATCCTCTAATAAAATTATTTAAACCAATAACACCCTCATTTATTATTGGACCATTAGTACCTTTATATGTTGCTTGGTTTTTCTACATGATTAGATTTTATCTAATGCCTTGGATCTTGGGCTATTCCGTGATGGGAATGTTATCATTTCCTTTGGAGAGTGAAATTTCTAGACAAATTTATCAATTTTTTAATTCATTTTAATTTTTAAAATTGATACTAGTTAATCTAGTAATCAATGAAAAATATACAAATTTCACCATCAATTCTATCGGCTGACTTCAGTAAGTTAGGTTCGGAAATAAAAAGACTAGAAGAAGGCGGTGCTGATATGATTCACGTAGATGTAATGGACGGTCATTTTGTACCAAACCTAACAATAGGGCCACCTGTAATTAAAGCTCTTCGAAAACACTGTTCATTAAAATTTGATGTTCATTTAATGATATCACCAGTACATAAATATATAGATGCTTACGCTGATGCAGGAGCAGATATAATTACTATTCATCCCGAAGCAACTGATAATTTAGAAAATTCAATTAAAAAAATAAAAGAAAAAAATAAGAAAGTTGGAGTTTCACTTAATCCTGAATCTAAAATTGATTTAATATTAAATCTATTAGATCAAATTGATTTAGTTTTAATTATGAGTGTAAATCCTGGATTTGGAGGTCAAAAATTTATGCCAGAAGTTTTAGATAAAATTAAAGAACTAAAAAAAATAAAAGAACAAAAAAAGATGGCTTTTGACATAGAAATTGATGGTGGGATCAATTTTGATAATTGCAAAAGTGCAATTGATGCCGGCGCAAACATTCTTGTTTCTGGTACTACAGTATTCAAAAGTAATGATGGAGATATAAAGAAAAATATTAATTTATTAAAATTAAAATAAGTTAATGATTAATACAAATTCCTTAGGCATTTTAGGTCAATTTTATTTTAATATAAGGGAAAGTTTTAAATCAATTTATCAAAATTCGAATTTTTACGAAAAAAAAATATCAAAAACTTTTAATAGTAGTTTTGAATATAAACCAAGTCCTCATTTACTTTCGTCTATAGTAAGATACCAAAATAAGAAATATAAAATTGAAGACTTTGCTATTGAGTCAATTTGGCAAAATAATTTAAGCTCAAAAGATTACGAAAAATTAAATAATTTTTTTTGGTTTTTCAGCTTAGATTTAAAATCATCTAAAAAAACTACACAAACAGTAATCAAAAACTGGATATCAAATAATAGTAAATATCAAAAAAAAAGCTGGGAATTTGATATAACAGCAAAAAGAATTATTTCATGGTTATCAAATCATCAACTCACTTATGAAGATAGTGACCAAGAATATAGATCTACTTTTGATCATATGATTCAAAAACAAACTAATCATTTGTTAAATGAAATCAAAAACTCAAAAGAATTGGAAAATAAGATGATTGGGTGCGCTGCAATCATTTTAACCGGGTTAGCTTACAAAAATGAAAAACAATATCTTGTAAATGGATTGAGTTTATTAAAAAACATTATTAAAGCTACAATTGATAATCAAGGCTTTCCAAAATCAAGAAGTATCCAACAACTAATATTTTATTTGAAATATTTTATTATTATTAGAGAGTGGTTCAAAGAATCTCAGAGTTTAATTCCAGAATATATTGATGAAACAATTTATTACCTAGGCTCAAGTTATGCGTTCATATGGCAAAATATTAAACAACATATTTTTTTTAATGGCAATTATTCCTCTGATAATAAAGAATTTGATCAATACTTGAAAAGGTTTGGTTATAATTTTAAAAATAAAATTAATGAACACGGAGGTTATGCAATACTTAAAAATAAAAAAATAATTCTTGCAGCGGACATTGGTTCTAGTCCTATTAAAAACTTTTCCAATGACTATCAAGCAGGTGCTTTATCATTTGAAATATTTTCAAATGATAAAAAATTAATTTCAAATGCTGGTTATTACTCAGATAAAAATAATAAATTTAATAAATTATCAAGAAGCACGGCTTTACATTGTGCTTTAAGCATTGAGGATTATTCCTCTTGTAATTTTATCAAGCATCAAAAAAATTTGATTGTTGATAAAGGACTGAAAGTATCAAAAAAAAATGTAGTTTTTGAAAATAATTATTGGAAAATATCAGGTACACATGACGGATATTTGGTTAAATTTGGGGTCATTTATGAGAGAGAAATTGAGTTCTACCCGGAACAAATGAAATTTATTGGCTATGACAAATTGTTTAGAAAAAGTTCAAATAAAGAAATTAAATTTGATATTAGATTCCATCTTGATCCAAACTCAAAAGTAATGAAAACACAAGATAACAAATCTATACTAATTGAAATGGATGAGGAGGGTTGGAAATTTAGTTGTGATAACTTTGATATTAATATTGATAATGGTTTATATTTCGGTAATAAAAATTCATATAAAGAAAATCAGAATATTTTTATCTCAGGTATGAATAATGAAAAAGAAAAAATAATAAAGTGGGAGATAAGTAAATTATGATGAAGAAAAAAATCAAAACAGCTCTCATCTCTGTGTCTGATAAAAATAACTTAAAACCATTATTAAGTGTTTTAAAAAAGAACAAAATTAAATTAATTAGCTCAGGTGGTACATATAAAGAAATTAAAAGATTAAAATTTAAGTGTGAAGAAGTATCTGATTTTACCAATTCCCCTGAGATTTTAGAGGGTAGAGTAAAAACTCTACACCCAAAAATCCATGCAGGAATTTTAAATAAAAGAAAAAAGAAATCTCACTTAAAAGATCTTAAAGATAATAATTTTGAGAATATTGATTTAGTCATAGTTAATTTTTATCCATTTGAGAACACTCTTAAAAAAACAAATAATCATCAAAAAATTATAGAAAATATAGACGTAGGTGGTCCCACTATGGTTAGATCTGCTGCAAAAAACTATAATGATGTAGCTGTAATAACATCTCCAGATCAGTATGAGGAATTAACTCAAGAACTAAAAAAATTCAAGGGATGCACTTCTTTTAATTTTAGAGAAAAACTATCAAGAATAGCATTTGCTGAGACGTCTTATTATGACTCTGTAATTTCAAATTATTTTAACAAAAAAACAAATACTATTTACCCTAAGAAAAAAGTTTTTCATGGAAATCTAATAGAACAACTTAGATACGGCGAAAATCCTCACCAATTAAGTGCAATTTATTCAACGAATTCAAATACGAATTTAAAACAAATTCATGGAAAACAACTTAGTTATAACAATTATAATGACATATTTAACGCTCTAACTATTTCAAGATCTTTACCAAAAGGCAAAGGAACGGTCATAGTAAAGCATACAAACCCGTGTGGAGTTTCTGCTAAAAATAATAATTTAGAAAGCTATAAATCTGCTCTTTCTTGTGATCCTGTAAGCGCTTTTGGTGGGATAGTTTCTTGTAATTTTAAAATCAAAAGAAACTTAGCTGTAGAGCTAGGTAAGTTATTTTTAGAAGTGATAATTGCAAATGGGTTTGATAGCAATGCTTTGAAAATACTAAAAACTAAAAAAAACTTAAGATTAATTGACGGAACAAACTATACATCAAAGGAAATACATAAATTTGTATCATTCGACCAAGCTATAATGATTCAATCAGAAGACATAAATTTATTTTCAAAAAAAAATTTTAAAGTTGTATCAAAACGAAAACCTACATCTAAACAACTTAAAAATCTAATATTTGCTTTTAATGTATGCAGGTATGTTAAATCCAATGCAATAGTATTAGCATCTAACGAAACGACTGTTGGTATTGGTTCTGGTCAGCCAAGTAGATTAGACAGTTGTGAAATAGCAATAAATAAAATGAAAAAATTTAATCTTCAGAATGATAATTTAGTTGCTGCGTCAGATGCATTCTTTCCTTTTGTAGATGGAATCGAAAAATTGGTTCAGGCTGGTGTTAAAGCTGTGGTTCAACCATCTGGATCGGTAAGAGACAAGGAAATTATTAATTTTGCAAATGAAACTGATACCGTCCTTATTTTTTCAAAGACAAGACACTTTAGGCATTAGATATTTTATCTATTTTTGCAGCAAGTATAAAATCGCTTTCTGCTAAACCTTTAATTGCATGTGTGAAAATTTTAATTCTGGCATAGCCCCATCCAAACCATAAATCAGGATGATGTCCCTCTGACTCAGCTATTTCTCCAACTTTATTTACAAATTCCTGACTTTGTAAAAAATTATCAAACTTAAAGTTTTTAATTAAATGGAAGCCGTCAATTTTATCCTCTAAAACTTCCCAGCCATCAACTCGTTTTAGATATTTATGTATTTCGTCTGCACTAAATGGAGGAATATTTCCTTCGCAAGGTATACATTTTTTATTTGCTAAATCGCTCATAAATCATTTTTACTTGGAGCGGGCAAAGGGGGTCGAACCCTCGACCTTCTCGTTGGCAACGAGACGCTCTACCACTGAGCTATGCCCGCTTATTATATAATTATTGAAAATAGTGGCTTTTTAAACATAAGGCAAGAGACATTTTGATATAAATTTGTTTATATCGGTTTAGTAACTAGATCTGGTATAAAGATATGTATAAAAAATTTAAATTATTTTTATATTTTCAATTATAAAATTAAAAATAGATAAAATTATTAACTGAATAGAATTAAAAAAAATTCTAGATAATTTAAAATTAACAAAACTAATCTATAATTATTAGAAACTTTTGAAAAGATCCACTTTACTTTAGTTTTAGCTATAATTAATTTATTAATAAGTGAGACGTTTTATTAATTAACATGATAAAAAAAAAATAATAATATTATAAAAATTAAATTAAAATATGATTAAAGAAAATTTACCAAAAAAAATTTCTATATTTCCATTAAGTAATTTTATTATTTTTCCAAAAACTACTGTGCCGCTAAATATTTTTGAGCCTCGTTATATTGACATGATAAATGACAGTATGAAATCAAATAAAATGATCGGCATGATACAACCTAAATCTTCACAATATAAACAAGAGATTCCTGAATTACATGATATTGGATGTCTGGGGAAAATTACAAGTTTTAGAGAAACAAATGATGGAAGATATATAATTGAATTAAAAGGGTTAATAAGATTTAAAACAATTAAAGAAATAGAAGCTCACCACAAATATAGAATTTTAGAAGTAAATTACGAAAATTATTACGATGATTTGAACGATACAAAAAAAGAATTAAAATTTTCTGATCTTGAACTAATTTTTAAAGATCTAAAATCATTATTTGAAAAAAGAGGTTTTATCATAAATTGGAAAGCCCTAGAAAAACAAAGCCTGGACGAAACAATAAATGCACTCGCAATGGCATCTCCCTTTACTCTTGAAGAAAAACAAATTTTGCTTGAGGCTCAAAATTTAGATATAAGGAAAAATAAAATATCTCAAATTTTAAACACGTATTCTTTTGATAACTACAATAATACAACAATTCAATAATTTAATAGTTTATTCCGTTATCTGCGATATTTATTATAAAATTTTTAATAGAAGTATTCTTTCCAATCACTTGAACTGATTTACTTAAAATACTGTTATTAATTTTTCTCTCAAAATTAAAAAACTCTTGAATAAAATCTATGCTATTTGAAAAAATATAATTTTTGTGTCTTATTTTTTTTTCAAATTCTTTATTTACAGAAATATCAAGCGGTAAACCTAAATTAATTTTTTGTTTAATAATATTAATAAGAACCTTAACATCTCTTATTGTCATATTAAAACCTTGCCCTGCAAGCGGATGAATTGTATGCAGTAAATCACCAAATGCTAAAATATTTTCATAATAGTAAGATCTCAAATTAAAAGATCTTAACTGAAAAGACTCAACCTTATGAATTTTTTTTATTTTATATTTTAAATTATAATGATGAATAAGTTTTTCTAAATCTAATTTTTTTTTATTATTTTTAGATTTATAAATTGAATAAACAATTGATGTTTTATTTTTTGAAATTGGTAAAAAGGCAAGTGGTCCTCTTTTAGTAAATATTTGTATTGCAATATTGTTTGAGATGTTTTTATGATCTAAAATAGTTGTATAGGCTAAACTATCATAAACTTTAACAATTTTTTTACTAAAAAATTTTTTTGTAAAAAAACTCTTATAATCGGTATTTACAATTAAATTATATGATTCAAGATTTTTAATTTTTTTTGTGAATTTAATTTTACGGTAAAATTTATTCGATAATAAACTTTTGTTTAGAATTTCATAAATTTGAGAATTTTTAACTATTGAAAAAAGTTGATCATTATTTTCGAAGTTTAATAGTTTTTCATTCATTAAATTATCACTATAAATTTGAATTTTTTTTAGTTTCCAAATAATTTTTTTTATATTGATTATTTCATTGTTAAAATAATCTAAATTACTCTTTGATATTCCAATCGTTCTAGATTTATTAGGAATGTAATTTTTATTTAGCGGCAATATATCTACAAAAATATTTTGATTTACTAAAGCTTTCGCTAAAGTCAAAGCAGACAATCCAGATCCAATTATACAAACTTTCATATTATTTTTAATTTTAACAACAAAAATTAGATGATACAAAGTGGTAAAATTGATTCATAAATATGAATATTAAAAAAACAACAAATTTATTTGTTAATTTCACCATTAAAAGACTTGCAGAAATATTTGGAATATTTGTATTTGTTGCTGGTATATTGTTATTATTATCATTAACAACTTATTCTCCAGAAGATCCAAACTTTATTTTTCCAGAAAACACTGAAATCAAAAATGTTTTAGGCTTTAAAGGAAGTTTTTTATCTGATTTATTTTTTCAATCCATAGGACTAATTTCTTTTATGTTTTCTGTTACTTTAATAATTACCGGTATAAAAATTTTTAAATCAAAAGAATTTTTTTTAATTATTGAAAATACATTTTTTTCAATAATTTATATAATAATTGGAACTTTATTTCTTTCACACTATTATTCAAATGCATTTACATTTTATATAAATGGAAATGGTGGATTTGTTGGTACCTATTTTAACCAAACTTTTTTAAAATCAATAATTTTGATGAATGAAGATATTACATATTATGTTTTACTTATTCTATGTTTAGTATTTTTTTTAATTAGTATTAACTTCCATTTAATTAAATTTTATGAATCAATAAAAAAATTGTTTTATTTTATAAATAAAAAAGAAGAAAAAATTTATACAGATAAAAATGAGGTGATCAGTGAGTACATTCCTCAAGAAGAAATTAAAAATCTAATTCAAGAAGATTTACCTTTCATTAAAGCTGATAACAAAAGAGATGATAAAGTTAAATTTAAATTACCTAGTTTAGATTTATTAAAAATTCCAACTAAAAAAGAAAGGGACAATATTGAGAATAATGAAACTCACAATTCAGAATTTCTAGAAAAAATTCTTTTAGATTTTGGTGTAAATGGAAATATCAAAAAAATAAGCCACGGACCTGTTGTTACGTTAAATGAATTTGAACCTGCGCCAGGAGTAAAAGTTTCAAAAATAATTAATTTATCAGATGATATAGCAAGAAATACCAGCTCTGAGTCAGCAAGAATTGCAATTATACCTGGAAGTAATACTGTTGGTATTGAACTACCAAATAATTCAAGAGAAAACGTTTATTTAAGTGAGATTTTAAGTAATTCTGATTTTAAAAAAAAAGAAATTAAATTACCAATCGCTTTAGGCAAAAGTATTTCAGGTAAACCTATAGTTGGAGACTTATCCTCAATGCCTCATCTTCTTATTGCGGGAACCACAGGATCAGGAAAATCTGTATGTATAAATACTATAATACTATCTTTACTTTATCGGCATACTCCTGACAAATGCAAGTTTATATTAATCGATCCAAAAATGCTTGAGCTTTCTACATATGAAGGGATTCCTCATTTATTGTGTCCTGTAATTACTGAGGCAAAAAAAGCAGCGTCGGTGCTCGGTTGGGTAGTAAAAGAAATGGAGAGCAGATATAGACTAATGACTAAAGAAGGAGTGAGAAATATTGATGGATACAACTTAAAACACAAGCTTTCAATGCCTTACATAGTTGTTGTAGTCGATGAAATGTCAGATTTAATGTTAGTTGCCGGTAAAGAAATTGAAAATTATATTCAAAAATTATCACAAATGGCAAGAGCAGCAGGCATTCATATAATAATGGCAACCCAGAGACCTAGTGTTGATGTAATTACTGGAACAATAAAAGCAAATTTTCCTACTAGAATATCTTTTCAAGTTACCTCAAAGATAGATAGCAGAACAATTTTAGGTGAACAAGGGGCTGAGCAATTATTAGGAAAAGGAGATATGCTTTATATGTCATCAGCAAATCGAATAGTAAGGATTCACGCACCTTTTGTATCCGATAATGAAATTGAAAAATTAAATAATTTTTTAAGATTACAAGCAGAACCAGACTATGTTGATGAAATATTAAATTTTGCAGACGAGAAAGAAATTGGGGATAACCAAAACCAAGGTGAAAAAGATGATTTGTATCAAAAGGCACTAGAAATTATTAGATCTGAGAGAAAAGCATCTACCTCGTTTTTACAAAGAAAGCTTCAAATAGGCTACAATAGAGCAGCAAGAATTATTGATATGATGGAAGCAGATGGAATTGTTAGTAAAGCAAATCATGTTGGCAAAAGAGAAGTCCTTTTGTGAAAAGATTTTTTTTAATTTTTTTTTGTTTAATTTATTCATTTAGCTCAAACGCTGACATTAAAGATAAAATCATTCAAAATTTAAAAAATACTAATAATTTAGATTTTAAATTTGAGCAAAACATAAACGGTAAAATAGAAAGCGGTAATTGTATAATTGAATATCCAAAAAAAATTTTTTGTAAATATGCAAAAAGTAATAATAAAACATTAGTTTCGAATGGAAACTCTTTAGTAATTAAGACAACAACAAGTTATTATCGATACCCTTTAAATAAAACTCCACTTAATTTAATTTTAGATAAAAATTTTATAATTAATAGAATTGATAATTTGAATTCAAGGATTATAGATAATGACTTGGTAAATTTCACAATTTTACAAGATGATATGAAAATAAATATATTTTTTAGTAGTAAAACTTATGATTTAATAGGATGGCAAAATACAGATATATATCAAAATTTTAATATTACTTTTCTTTCTTCAATCAGAAAAAACAGGGTACTAAAAAAAAACTTGTTTAACTTACCTTCACAAGATTAAATATTTAATATTTCTGTTTTAAATATTTTCATCCCCCTTGATAAATAATTTCTCAATGCATATTTATGGTCCAATGAACATGTATGCACCCAAACACGTTTAACTTGATTTTGAAAAGATTTTTTTATAGCTTCAGATAATAGATAGGAACCTAACTTTTTATTTTGATATTCTTCTAAGATCCCAAAATAAGCAATTTCAGTTTCATTTTTTTCTGGATGAAAAATCAACTCAAAAAAACCAACTAAATCTTCTTTAAATTTAAATACATATGATTTAACATTTTTATTAGAAGTGTAACTAATCCATTTTTCCTCTTGCCACAATAATCTATCTACCCATTTATGATTTTTACCAATATTTTTATAGAAAAATTTATTTAACTGAAAGTTTATTGGATCAATTGAAATTAAAGAATAATCCTTGGATGGCTTATTGCCTTCTTTTAAATCATTTAGCGAATTAATTTCTAAATAATTTCTTTTTACTTCCTTGGTCATTCGACCATTTTACCAATTTTTTCGCCTCCAAATAAATGAAAGTGTAAGTGAGGCACCTCCTGACCACCATCATCACTAATATTAGCCAACGCTCTATAGCCATTTCCTACTTCTGTTGAGATACCTAGCTTTTTAGCAACTATATTAATACCTTTTAACAATCCAACCATTTCTTCAGGAGAAGCATTTAAACTAAAATCATCCAGATTTAAATATTTCCCTTTTGGTATAACAAGAGCGTGAATTTTTTTTTGTGGATTAATGTCATGAAATGATAAAACAAAATCATCCTCATAGATTTTATTGCAAGGTATCTCACCACGTAAAATTTTCGCGAAAATATTATTATTATCGTAACTCATTTTTTTCTTTTTTCTAATTCTTGCATTACATCCTCAACTTTTACTTCATTAGCCTCAAGATACATTAGTAAATGATAAAAAACATCAGCTGCTTCATGTGTCTTATTTGTATTTTGCTCAACTGCTTCTATTAATTCATTAATTTCCTCTAAAATCTTTGCCTTACTTAATGATTTGTCTTTAAGCAACTTATTAGTATATGAGCCTTCAACAGGAGAAGATTTTCGGTCTCTTGCAAGTTTAATTAAATTTTCTAGTGTGTTAAGCATATTAAATTCTAACAGGTATTCCTTTTGAAGCCAAATATTCCTTTGCCTCATTTACCGAATAGGTTCCATAGTGAAATATAGATGCTGCTAAAACAGCACTTGCACCTGATTTTATTCCGTCTACTAAGTGATTTAAATTACCGACTCCACCAGATGCAATCACTGGAATATTTATACTAGATGATATTTTTTGCATAAGCTCAATATCATATCCTGACTGAGTCCCATCTCTATCCATAGACGTAACTAATAACTCACCAGCTCCAAACTTCTCCATTTTAGAAGCAAATTCCAAAGCATTTATTCCCGTTGAATTTCTTCCACCATGAGTAAAAACTTCCCATTTTTCTCCATTTTTTTTTGCATCTATTGCAACAACAATACATTGTGAACCAAATTTTTTTGAGCTTTCCAATACTACTTCTGGATTTTGAACCGCAGCAGTATTGATAGAAACTTTATCTGCTCCACAATTAAGTAATTTATTTATATCCTCAACACTTCTAACGCCACCCCCAACAGTTAAAGGTACAAAACATTTCTTTGAAGTCTTCTCTACAACATCATAAATTGTATCTCTATTTTCATTTGATGCAGTAATATCTAAAAAACAAATTTCATCAGCGCCACCATCTGAATAAATTTTTGCCTGCTCAACAGGATCACCAGCGTCTTTTAAATCAACAAAATTAATACCTTTAACTACACGTCCATTTTTAACATCCAAACAAGGTATTATTCTATTTTTTAGCATCTAATTCCTTAGCTAATTCGTCTAATTTGATATCACCATCATAGATAGCTTTTCCAACTATAATACCTTCGATATTATTATTTAATTCCTTAGCTTTTTTAATATCATCAATTGATGAAACTCCACCCGAGATTATTACCGGACAATTTGATATATCAGCAACTTTTGTAGTTTCATCAAAGTTGGGGCTTTGCTTCATTCCATCTCTGTTTATATCAGTATAAATCAGTCTACTTACACCAAAATCATTAACATCTTTTAAATAATTTAGAATTAATTGGTTTGAATTCTCTTTCCAACCAGAAATGGACAAGTAACCATCTTTAGCATCCAAACCTAATGCAATCTTGTTTGGAAATTTTTGACAAGCTTCTTTTAAAAAATTTTTATCTTTAATAGCGGCACTTCCCAAAATTACTTTTTCAACACCAACATCAATATATTTATGAATACTTTCAATATTTCTTACTCCTCCACCTATTTCGATTTTAATATCAAATTTATTAATTATTTCTTGAATAATATCTAGATTAACGGTTTCACCTGTTAAAGCTCCATCTAGGTCTACTATATGCAAATTTTTGAAGCCATGATCTTTATATTTGCCTGCTTGTTCAACCGGCGACATTGCATATTCTGTTTTATTATCAAAGTCTCCTTTGACCAATCTCACACATTTTTTATCTTTAATGTCAATCGCAGGAAATATTTTCATTTTTTAATTTTAATATTTGGTTTAGCAATAATATCCATAATAATTTTTTTTTGTTTTTTGTTTTTTTCATTAATTTTTATTTGTTTAATATTCTCACAAGAGTTTAAAATTAGCAGAACAATTAGAAATAAAATAAATCTCATTATAATTTTATAAAATTATCAATTATTTTAAGTCCAATTTTATCACTCTTCTCAGGATGAAATTGAGTTCCAAAAATATTTTCCTTTTCAACGGAACAAACTATATTTGATGAATAATCGGTTGTTGCAGTAATCACATTTTTATCTATTGGAACAAATTCATAACTGTGAACAAAGTACATATGTGAGTTATTTTCTATGTCATTATAAATTTTACTATTCTTTACAATATTAATTTGATTCCACCCAATATGAGGAAGTTTATATTTTCCATTTTGATTATCTATTTTTGATACCTGTCCAGATATCCACCCAAGTCCTTTAGTTTCAGTTTCTTCATATCCAACATTCGCAAACATTTGTAATCCAACACAAACTCCAAGTAATGGTTTTTTATTAATCATTGCAAAATCATTTAATGCATCAACTAAACCGCTGATATCATTTAGGGCATCAATACAACTCTTAAACGAACCCTGGCCAGGTAAAACAAGTTTATCAGAAGATTTAATCTTATTTAAATCTGAAGTTACTTCAATATTTACTTTGTCATTAGCAACTTTGTTAAAAGAGTTTATTACCGAGCTTATATTTCCGGAATTATAATCAACAATTGTGACGTTCATTAAACTTATAATGAGCCTTTAGTTGATGGAATGCTCTTCTTATTTCTTGGATCCATCTCTAGCGCAACTCTTAATGCTTTATAGCAAGACTCAATTATGTGGTGACTATTATCTCCATAAATATTTTCAACATGCATAGTAATGCCTGCAGATTGAGAGAAAGCTTGGAACCATTCTTTAAATAACTCTGTATCCATCTCACCGAGTTTTTCTACTTTTAATTTTACTTTCCAAATCAAATAAGGTCTATTAGAAACATCAATTGCAACTCTGGTTAAAGTTTCATCCATTGGAATTACTGTATGCGAATATCTTTTTATTCCTACAAATTTATTAGCTGCTTTTTTCAATGCTTCACCAATTGCAATTCCTGTATCTTCAGTAGTATGGTGAAGATCTATATGTGTATCACCCTTAGCTTTAACTTTTAAATCAATTAGTGAGTGCCTCGACAGTTGCTCAAGCATGTGATCTAAGAAACCTATACCAGTGTCAATTTGGTACTTGCCTTTGCCATCAATATTTACTTCAACATTAATGCTGGTTTCTTTTGTTTTTCGAGATACTTTTCCTTTTCTAGCCATATATTTTAATGGTATACATTCATAATACCACTATATCAATATCAGTCTGAACTCTTGAAGTATCAAAAATAATTACCATTTATTAGATATGACAACAATTGTGCTAGTTAGAAAAAATAATGAAGTCGTAGTAGCTGGTGATGGACAAGTTAGTATGGGAAATACTGTAGTTAAAAGCACAGCATCGAAAGTCAGAAAAATTGAAAAAAGAGATGTGGTTGCAGGCTTTGCAGGATCAACTGCTGATGCACTTACTTTATTTGAAAGATTAGAAGGAAAATTAGAAAAACATGCAGGAAATTTATCAAGAGCAGCTGTTGAATTAGCAAAAGATTGGAGAACTGATAAATATTTAAGAAGATTAGAGGCATTAATGGCTGTTGGAGACAAAAACAATAGCTATATTATTTCTGGAACAGGTGATGTACTAGAACCTGAAGGAGATGTAATTGGAATTGGTTCTGGTGGAAATTACGCCTTAGCAGCTGGGAAAGTTTTAATAGAAGGCAATATGTCTGCAGAGGAAGTTGCAAAAAAGGCAATCAAAGTTGCTGCTGATATCTGTGTTTTCACAAATAACAATGTTAAAATAGAAAAAATTTAAATGGATAAATCGAACGTAACACAACTGCACCCAAAAGATAAAGATCAAAACAAGGAAACTTCTCTAGTTAGCTCTTTATCTCCTAGGGAAATAGTCTCAGAATTAGACAGATTTGTTGTAGGACAAAACAAAGCTAAAAGAGCTGTTGCTGTTGCACTGAGAAATAGATGGAGAAGACAAGCTCTTAAGGGTGAAATGAAAAATGAAGTTTTGCCAAAAAATATTTTAATGATTGGGCCAACTGGGGTTGGTAAAACAGAAATTTCAAGAAGATTATCAAAATTAGCTGAAGCTCCTTTTGTAAAAGTGGAAGCTACAAGATTTACTGAAGTTGGATATGTTGGAAGAGATGTGGAGCAAATTGTAAGAGATTTAATTGAGATAGCAATCTCGATGGAAAAAATAAAAAAAAGAAAAGAAGTTTTTACACAAGCTCAAAAAGCTGCTGAAGAAAAAGTTTTAGACGCTTTAGTTGGAAAAAAAGCAAGTCTTGCAACAAGAGAAAGTTTTAGAAAAAGATTAAGAAATGGCGATCTAGACGATAACGAAATTGAAATTGCTGTTAGCGATACTGGTTCGAGCGGTGCTTCTTTTGAGATTCCTGGTATGCCAGGTGCAAATGTTGGTATGATAAATATTGGTGAAATGATTGGAAAATCAATGGGTAACAAAGAAAAAAAGAAAAAAATGACCGTTAAGGAATCTCACGAAATTTTAATTAATGACGAGTCAGATAAACTAATCGAGCAAGATAAAATTATTAAAGCAGCGAAACTTTCGACAGAAAATAATGGTATAGTTTTCTTAGATGAGATAGATAAAATTTCAGCTAGAACAGATAGAGTTGGAGGTGATGTTTCAAGAGAAGGTGTTCAAAGAGATTTATTACCTTTAATTGAAGGAACAACTGTTAATACAAAACATGGTCCAATTAAGACAGACCACATTCTATTTATTGCATCAGGTGCATTTCAACTTGCTAAGCCATCTGATTTACTTCCTGAATTACAAGGGAGGTTACCAATTAGAGTTGAGCTAGAGGCATTAACTAGTGAAGATTTTAAAAGAATTTTAAGAGAACCCGATTTTAGTTTAATTAAACAATATATAGCGCTTTTAAAGACTGAAAACGTTGAACTTGAGTTTTCAGAAGATGGTATTAATGCTATTGCTAATATTGCTTCAGAAGTAAATGCAACAGTGGAGAATATTGGTGCAAGAAGATTACATACTATTATAGAAAAAATTTTAGACGAAATAAGTTTTACAGCCACTGATCGTGCAGGAGAGAAAATAATAATTAACAAAGAATATATTAATAAAAATCTTGATACTTTGGTTAAAGATACAGATCTTTCTAAGTTTATTTTGTAGACTGTTTTTTTTTTAAAAAAATATAAAAAGCTCCTCCACCACCGTCCTCTATTTTGGCATCAGAAATTTCATAGATAATATTCATCAAACTAGAATTATTAGAAATAAATTCTGGAACAGAATATTTCAGAATACCAAGGTCTTTTGATACATAAGGATCTTTTTCATTTTCAGAATGTAAACCTTTTCCAGTAACCACAATCAATTTATTTATACTTTCCTCATAGGCCTTTAAAATAAAGCTCTCAATAGTTTTATTAGCTTCATCTAAAGAATAACCATGTAAATCTATTGACCTTATTTTAAAATTTTTTTTGTTTTTAATTTTAAATTCTTTATCTGGAATTTCATCACTACTATTAATGAAATTATTCCAATCTTTTTTATCTTTGTCTGAAATATTGTCGTTCAATTATGTTAATATATTAACAAGCTGCCAATTTGGGTTTGAAGAAGTGGTGTCTCTTGAAAATACCCATGTGTCATAAATCTTTTTAATCTTCTCTGGATTGCCAGACACAATTTTTTTATCTTTGTCTTTAATACAAGTAATAACTTCTGCTATGAAATCCACTGTAACGTTTAAAATATTACCAATTTTCTTATGCTCCTTGATAACGGCTGAGTTCACTCCAATAAAAGTGATTTCTGCATAATGCCCTCTTGAGCTCCTATCTTTAAGCGCTTGATTAAATTGATTAAAAATCTCATTATTTAAAAGCGGACGACTAGATGTTATTTTATTATCATTATCACTAAAATCGGTAATTACTGTTTCATAAGCAATTTTTGCTCCTTTTAGAAATTCTTCTTGGGCTTTATCATCGAAATTTATATTAATTTTTTTATTTTTTTCCTGGTTTACAGTTTTTAAAACTTCTTTTAGCTGAGAAGTGGCTTTTCCTTCGAAACCAGTTCTTTTGCCAAGTATCCCTCTCAACCTTAGAAAGATAAATCCTGCAATCATTGCCAACAAAATTATATCTATGTACTCAAAACTATAACTCATCACTTAATAGTAATTACTCTGTTGATTAATTTCAACTAGCAATTTAGATTAAGGACAAATGAACTCAATATTATTAGTAATAATTTTAATACCAATAATTGAAATTTATCTATTAATTAAAATTGGTTCTCAAATTGGTGCTTTAAGTACCATTTTACTTATATTTATTACTGCAATTGTAGGTGTTTATTATGCAAAATATGAAGGATTAAATACTCTTAAATCTGGATTTATTCAGTTAAGTAAAAATGAAACTCCAGCTTACGAAGTAATATCAGGAGCAATGATTGCATTGGCAGCAGTTTTATTAATAATACCTGGATTTGCAACTGATATATTGGGGTTTTTGCTAATTTTTCCATTAAGTAGAAAATTAATTTTCAATTCATTTTCAAAAAATATCACGAAAAATAAAAATAAAAATAAAAATAATTTTATCGATGGAGAATTTGAAGATATAGAAGATGACAATGACAAAAAAATTTAAAATATTAGG
>CABZHY010000007.1 GCA_902525565.1 uncultured Pelagibacteraceae bacterium | reverse complement strand
GTACTCTTGTATTAAGTGCTACTTGATGCATTCCATACTCACCACTCTGAATTTCGTTTTTCCGCTCATTAATGTAATTGATGACATCATAAACATCTTTTTTAACTGCTCTATCGTCTATCCATTTTGAAATATTAGGATAAGCAACAACTGTAAATATTCCTAATATTGCTATAACAACTAGCAATTCTAAAATGGTAAATCCTTTAATTGTTTTTATCCGCACTTGAAATAACTCCAGTACCAACTAAATCCTCTATAGATTTTTCCATAGTCATCATGCCTTCTCTTTGTGCTGTTTGCATGACACTTGGGATCTGATGGATTTTAGCTTCTCTAATTAAATTTTTAATAGGAGCATTACAAACCATAACTTCGAAAGCTCCAACACGTCCTGAGCCATCTTTTTTCTTAAATAATTTTTGTGTTACAACCATTTTAAGTGACTCAGCTATTTGAGCTCTTATTTGACCTTGTTGTTCAGGTGGAAAGACATCTATTATTCTGTTAATTGTATTCGGAGCACCGCTAGTATGAAGTGTTCCAAAAACTAAATGACCCGTTTCTGCAGCAGTAAGCGCCATACCAATAGTCTCCAGATCTCTTAACTCACCTACCAAAATAACATCAGGATCTTCTCTTAAAGCACCTTTTAGTGCATGAGCGAAACTTTCAGTTTGTTTTCCTACCTCTCTTTGAGAAACAATACTTTTTTTGTCATTATGAATAAATTCTACTGGATCTTCAATCGTAATAATATTTGCTTGTCGTCCTTCGTTAATCTGATTAATTATTGCTGCAAGCGTGGTAGATTTTCCAGATCCTGTTGGACCAGTAACTAAAACTAGTCCTTTATGAGTATCCAACAATTCATATAAAATTGGGGGTAAATTTAAATTTTCCATTAATGGAATTTTAGTTTCTATTCTTCTCAATACAGAAGCAGTTCCATTTAAAGTTTTATAAAAATTTGCTCTAAATCTAAGATCACCTAGCATTACTGCTGTGTCTAATTCTCTCTTTTTTTCAAATAATTTGATCTCCTCATCAGTGCAATTTTTACTTAACAGTTCATTTAAGTTTTCCTCAGTAATTTTACTATCAGGTTCAAGTATAATATCTCCTAAAGCACGATAAGCTATATCTGATCCACCTCTTAAGTGAAAATCAGAAATATTTTTATTTTCATTAGCAAGTTTTGTAATTTTTTCTAACATATTTAATTTAAAATAATTATAATTTAATTATAAAGTGAAATAAATTTAAATAAGTAAAATTTCATAAATTTTATCTCCATAAAAATAGTAAAAACCAGATGATATCAAAATATAAGGCCCAAATGGTATTTCTGCTTTCAAATTTCTAGTTTTGTTTATTAACGACGGAAGGACTATTAAAAGTGCAATTATTGACGAAGAAAACAGTATTAATGGAATAGATTTTAAGCCAAAAAAGGTTCCAATTGCAGCCATAAGCTTAGCATCACCTAAACCCATAGCATCTAAATTTTTTAATTTTTTATAAAAGAAAATAATTATCCATATTGTTAAATAACCAATAACACCTCCAATTATGGATTGTTCAATATCATAATTAAAATTTAAATTTTTTGTAGGTATAAAGTTTTTTAGCAACCCTAGAAAAATTAAGCTAAAATTTAAAATATCTGGGATTATAAAATGTTTTAAATCAATAAAGAAAATTATTAAAAATAAAATTAATATTAAATTAATTAAAACAAAATCAAAATAATTATTAGTGTGTAAATAAATTAAAATAAAAAAAATACCTATAATTAATTCTACAAAAAAATAATTTGCAGAAATTTTTTTATTACATTGTCTGCATTTGCCCCTGAGTAAAATAAATGAAATTAGAGGAATATTATCATACCAAGAAATTTTTTTTTTACATTTTGGACAATTTGATCTTCCAAAAATAATTGTTTTATCTTTTGGTAATCTGGCAATGCAAACGTTTGCAAAACTTCCAAAAATTAATCCAATAAAAAAAACAGTAAATATTTTAAAAGTAAACAAGGCTAAAGATTAATTAATCCAACTAGATTTATAAGATTTTGATAGTAATAAGAAAAAAATAATTGCCCATTTTCAAAAACTGCTTGTAGATTATTTGTGTAAATCGCTATTTTCATTTTTTTTATTATTGTTTAAATATTTTTTGATAATCTCTGGCTTCCATATAAAATAAAATAAATAAGGAACAATAGCTGGTATGAAACCAAACCATATCCATTCATCCCATCTAAAACTTTTGTCACCTTTTGAAACAATTCCATTTACCCATACAAGATATCCAACTAAAACAATCCAAAAAAGTGATACTGTTAAAAATATTTTTGATCTCATATCTAAAAAATAATTTTAAACTAAAGCAATTTTAAGACAAGTTTAATAAGGTAAAACCTTTATTTTACCCATAGAAAATTAATTATTTTTAATATTTTGCATTAATAATTTTTTTTCAGTTTTAAGTTTTTGATTGTCTTTAATTAATTGTATTATTAACTCTTTCATTACTTGGTTTTCTTTATTTAACTTGTTTGCAACTAATGCAAGTCTTTCATTTTCTCTAACAATTTGAAGCTGATCAAATAAGTTCTCAAGTTCAGGATCCATTTTTTCCTCTTCTTTTCTTTCCCTTGCTATTTTTTTAGCAACTCTTTGAAGTTTTTTACTAATTGAAAAATTTAAATTATTATCAATTAAGTTATTTTGATTACTGTGTTCAAAATTAAAACTTAAACTAATATCCTCTGAATTTTTGGTTAAAGAAAATCCAATTTTTTTTGCAACAGCTCCATTCATGATATGATCTTGAGATATATCCTCCTTTAATCCTGCGCCGTTAATATCATTTATTTTAACTTTACCACTTAGAGTTTTGTTAAAAGCTAAACCAAAATACGGTTTTAAAACGAAACCATTTTCATTATTTATTGAATAATTAACCTCAAAACCGCTACCTAGAACTTGATCGATTGCCTCATCAACTGATAAATCTCCATGAGTAAACTTTGATAAATATTTTGGAAGTCTATGAGCTCCATATTCTCCAATTATTGTCAAAGATAACTCGTTATTTTTTTGAACTTTTCTAGTTAGTTTATAATTGGAATGTAATGCTAAAAACTGACCTATAAAATTGTTTCTTATTATTTGATTAGACTCAGTTTCAATATCAGTAATTTTATTACTAGAAATACCAATCATTGGCTTTATTGAAAGATTATCAATATTTGTTTTTATATCATAACCAAAAGCTAAGTTTTCGCTTTTACTTTTTTCTTCACTATTAAAATTAGCATTTTGCTCAAAATAAGTTAAAAAAGTTCTTGTTTTTTCCTCGTCAAATTCATTTTTTAAAAAATAACCAGATATTCCCTTTGTGGTATTGTTATAAACATTGTTTCTTTTGGATTGAGTATAAAATGTTGATTTCTCTTTAATGTCGCTTAATGACTTAAAAATATTACTTATAGTATTGCTAAAAATTTCAGTTCTGTATTTTTTATTATTACTAACAACATCTAATTCTTCTCCATAAATTCTTAAATAACCATTAGTTTCTGAATTATCTGAGTCTAAATTTTTATTTGCATCTAGTATTTGATATGTATCATTTCCACACAAATTATTTGTAATTGTAATATTTGTTTTTCCGTGTAGTTCAATATCCTGATCTTTTGAAATACTACAATCTAATGTCATTGTAGTAGTAGTACTATTTAATTCAATTTCACCAACATAAGTACCCTCACTCTTAGTAACTATTTCTAGTCCTGTGTTATTCGAATTTGCCATAACAATAGAATTGTCACCTCCCGAAATAGTTCCTGAATTATTAATTGTTAAGCCGTTAAAATTTTTATTGTCATGATAATCTCCAACTTTAATTCCATCTGCGTCACCATTGGATGCACTAATAGTTCCAAAATTATTTAGAACTACATTTTCACCAGCCTCTGCAGACGTAGAACTGTTTCCAAATCCTATACCAAAGTGATTCTGATTATGTTCACCTGTTACTGTAATGGTGCCATGATTATTTATAGTTAGGTTTTTTGTTCTACCGGCTCCTATACCGCCTGTTGTTGATGTTATTGTTCCTGTATTATTGATAGTTGTTCCACCTGTATTTCTAGCTACTTGTATTGCTGCTCCAAATGCAGACTCTATAGTTCCACTATTAGTAATTGTATGTGAGGCATCACTATCTCCCTGTCTATCAATAAGAACTGTACCAGTGTTAGTGCCTGTATTTGTCGAGCTAATCGTTCCTGAATTTGTAAAGGTAACGCCAGAACACTCTCTACAATAAATACTATTTCTATCTGAAGTTATCGTTCCACGATTATCTATTGTAAGATTTGATCCAGATTCTGTGTCTATGCCATACCTGTTTGCGCTTTCAATTGTTGCTCCTTGATAATTTATAATTTCACTATCAGTGAGAAATTTTCCTATGATTGGATGTGTACCTGAGGTGGTTTCGATTATTCCACCATCATGGTTGTAAATTTTAACTCCTCTACTTTTTTTACCTTCCCCTCCACTACCTAACCAGATTGTATTATTTAGTGAACTGATTGTTCCATAATTATTTAATATAAGTCCAACTGCAGTTGATCCTGATGAAGATAATGTAGATTGACAATTGCTATTGTCTCCACCCTGATCACACCAACCAATATTTCTTCCCTCAATTGCATTAGCTCCCTCAGCACTTATTGTGGCTCCAGAATTATTTGTAATCGTAACATTTTCTGCATAATCCAAATATATAGCTTCATTGTTATCTGAGTTGATGGTTCCACTATTAGTTATTGTAGTGTCAAGTGAAGACTCGGCATATATTGTTTTTTGCTTATTAGAATTATTGGCTGTTTCAATTGTTCCGTTATTTGTTATCTGTACTCCTTTTTCATCTTCAAGATCAACACTCTTATGATCATTAACCGATATTGATCCTGCAGATGTTACCGTAAGACTATCATCATCTTGGCAAGTTTGCTGAATTGTAACTGCTAGTGATACCGTATCATCGCAATTTAAAGAAATAAAACCGTATGAGGGATTTATAAATAGAACTAAAAATTTAAATAAGAAATAAAATATAAATAATTTTTTCATTAGTCTAAAATTATATCACCACTACAAAGGTGATTATCTCCTTGGCATCTAGTCCCGGAACATGGGGTTATAACACAAGTCATTACTTCAATTTTTAATCCAGGTGATAACATTCTATTATATCCAACGAATTTGTCATTTGTTATGCCTCCACCATGAGTTACAGCTGGTTCTGATGGAAAATATGGATTTTTAAATCCTGATAAAGATTTTTCCACACCTTTTGCAACAAAGTCTTTCCAGTTGTTTAAACCTTGTTTTGAACAATCTAATTCATTATTCATTGCTGTAGCTGCACCTGTAGAGCATTTCATTACTTCAGTTGTTATATATTTAACTACATTTCTATGGTTCGCTGTTGCTGCCGATTTTTTTGCACTTGAAGTATAACCGTTGTATGCAACAACTCCTACTGCAGCTAGAATACCTATAATGGCTACAACAACCAGAAGTTCAATTAGAGTAAAGGCTTTATTTCTCATATTAATAAATAAAATCTACCAAATTATTAAAAGTAAAAAAATTATTTTTTTAAGAGTGTATGGCTCTTTTATCTACTGATAAAGCGGCTTCTTTAACTGCTTCAGAAAACGTTGGATGAGCATGGCAAGTTCGGGCAATATCTTCTGCACTTGCACCAAATTCCATTGCAACACCGATCTCTGCAATTAATTCTCCTGCATGAGGTCCAATTATATGTGCACCTAATACTTTATCTGTTTGCTCATCAGCTAAAATTTTAACAAAACCTTCTGCATCATCTATGGCCTTAGCTCTTGAATTAGCCATAAACGAAAATTTACCTACTTTATATTTTTTATTTAATTCTTTTAATTGTTCCTCAGTTTTACCAATTGATGCTACTTCTGGTGTTGTATAAACTACTCCTGGAATTGTATCGTAATTTACATGTCCAGATTGACCAACGATGTTTTCTGCAACTGCTATACCCTCGTCCTCCGCTTTATGTGCAAGCATCGGACCAACAATTACATCGCCTATTGCATAAATATTTTCAACATTAGTCTTAAAGATTTTATCAGTTTTAATTCTGTTTCTTTCATCAAGATCTACTCCTACAGACTCTAAATTTAAGCCATCTGTATTAGGTTTTCTACCAACCGAAATCAAAACAACATCACACTCGAAATTATTTTTTTTACCATCTTTATCTACTGTTGAGACCACTGCGCCTGCTGCATTTTTTTTAATTGTCTCAACTTTATTTTGCATATTAAATTTCATTCCCTGTTTTTTCAAAATTTTCATAAATTCTGAAGAGATTTCTTTATCCATTCCAGGTGTGATATGATCTAAAAATTCAACAACTTGCACCTCTGCTCCAAGTCTTGACCATACAGATCCCATCTCCAACCCTATATAGCCTCCACCTACTACAATCATTTTATTAGGTACCTTTTCTAACTTTAAAGCACCTGTTGATGATACAATTGTTTTCTCATCTATTTCTATTCCTGGCAATGAAACTGGAACTGATCCTGTTGCAATAACTGTTTTTTCTGTTTGGATGATGGTCTCTTTATTTTTATCATCCTTTATTAAAATTTCATTTTTAGATTTAAAACTTCCGTGTCCTTTAAAGTAAGCAACTTTGTTTTTTTTCAAAAGAAATTCAACGCCTTTTGTAAGAACTGTTACAGCTTTATCTTTGCTTTTCATCATTTTGTCTAAATTTAATTTTACTTCACCAACTTCAATACCTTTATTTGCTAAACTCTTTACTTTGTGAAATTCTTCAGACAGATTAAGTAAACTTTTTGATGGGATACAACCAACATTTAAACAAGTACCTCCCAAAGACCCTCTGGATTCTATACATGCAGTTTTTAATCCTAATTGAGCAAGTCTTATTGCACACACATATCCACCCGGTCCACCTCCAATAACTACAGCTTGAAATTTTTCTGACATTTAAATATCTAAAAACAACCTTCTAGGGTCCTCTAAGTTTTCTTTAATCATTTTAAGGAAAGATACAGATTCTTTTCCATCAATAATTCTATGATCATACGACAGTGCTAAATACATAATTGGTCTTATTTTGATTTCACCATCTACAACAATAGGTCTTTCGACTATATTATGCATGCCCAACACACCAGATTGAGGTAAATTTAGAATTGGTGTTGAAAGCATAGATCCATACACACCTCCATTACTTATTGTAAATGTTCCTCCCTGAAGATCTTCAATAGTTAACTTTCCATCTCGTGCTTTTTCTGAAATTTCTTTAATATTTTTTTCAATATCAGCAAAAGATAATTCATCTGCATTTCTTAAAACTGGAACAACCAAACCCTTATCTGTTCCAACAGCAAAGCTAATATTATAATAGTTTTTATAGATAATCTCATCTCCGTCTACTTCAGCATTCACTGCAGGGAAATTTTTTAAAGCAACTACACATGCTTTTACAAAGAAAGACATAAATCCTAATTTTATTCCATAACGAGATTGGAAATCCTCTTGATTTTCTTTTCTCATTTCCATTACGCTACTCATATCAACTTCGTTAAATGTTGTTAAAAGAGCAGCATTCTCCTGGGCTTGCTTCAATCTTTTTGCAATAGTTTGTCTCAACCTGCTCATTTTAATTCGTTCTTCCTCACCATACTGAATTTTTCTTTCAGATGGTTTTGGATTTGCTCCCATCAAACTTAATAAATCGCCTTTTAAAACTCTTCCATCTTTTCCTGAGCCTTGAATTGAATTAATGTCTATATTATTTTCAATAACAATTTTTCTCACTGCTGGAGACAAGGTTGGGTTAACGTCTCTTTTTTGAGCAACATTTGATTTAACTTCCTCAGTTAAAACTAAAGGTTTATCTTTTGGTTTCTCGATCTCTTTTTCTTCAAATACTTTTGGTTCTTTTTTATTTGCATCTAATTTTATTACATTGCTCTCTACAGGAACAATTTCTTCTATCTTTGTTTCTTCGCTGATTTTCGCCGCAGATTTAACCGCCACCCCAGCATCGTCTGATACAGAACCTAATAATGCTCCTACTTCAACGACTGATCCATCATGTGAATTTATCTCGGTTAACACACCAGAAATTGGAGATGGCACTTCTAAGTTTACTTTGTCTGTCTCAAGTTCTACAATAGGCTCATCCGCTTCGACTGTATCACCTGGGTTTTTTAACCATTTTGCAACTGTTGCCTCTGTTATACTTTCACCAAGTACTGGGACTACTATTTTTTCACTCATTAAAATTAATCAAATACCTTGTTAATTATTTCTTGTTGTTGAGAATTATGCCTTTTGGCATATCCTGTAGCAGGAGTTGCGTCTGGGCTTCTTCCTATATAAGAAATTATATTATTATTAGCCTTTAAAGTGTCTAATGTCCATTGGATATAATCTCTAACTGAAAACCAAGCACCCATATTTTTTGGTTCCTCTTGGCACCAAAAGAATTCAGCATTTTTAGCATATGGTTTTAGCTCCTTAACTAAAGCTTTTGCTGGAAATGGATACAGTTGTTCAATTCTATACAACACTACATCATCTCTTTTGAGCTTTTCTCTAGCATCTAATAAATCGAAATATACTTTTCCAGAGCAAAGAATTACTTTTCTAATTTTAGAACTTTCTTTTAGTTTAACAAATCCTTTAGACTTAGGATCGATAGCATGATCCCATAGTACTCTATGGAAAGTATTTTTTTTGTTAAAATCCTCTAAATCTGAAACACAATACTTATTTCTTAATAATGATTTTGGTGTCATTATGATTAGTGGTTTTCTGAAACTCCTATGCATTTGTCTTCTTAAAGCATGAAAATAATTTGCTGGTGTTGTGCAGTTCATTACTTGCATATTATCGTTTGAGCACAGTTGTAAAAATCTCTCTAACCTTGCCGATGAATGTTCTGGTCCTTGCCCTTCATATCCATGAGGCAACAGCATCACTATACCAGATGCTCTATTCCACTTTCTTTCACCAGATGCAATAAATTGATCAATTACTACTTGGGCGCCATTCGCAAAATCACCGAATTGTGCTTCCCAAAGAGTGAGTGTGTTTGGCTCTACTAAACTATAACCATATTCAAAGCCCAAAACTGCAAGTTCAGACAAAAAACTATCTACTACTTCAAATTGCTTTTGATTTTTAGAAATATTATTAAGAGGAATGTACCTAGAATTATCTATTTGATTTCTCAGTACAGAATGTCGTTGACTAAATGTTCCTCTTCCAGAGTCTTGTCCTACAAGCCTAACTGGATATCCCTCTTCTAGTAAAGATCCAAAAGCAAGAGCTTCTGCTGAAGACCAATCAATTCCAGTACCTTTTTCGATACTTTCTTTTCTAGCATTGAATATTTTAGAGATAGTCTTATGAATATTTTTTTCTTCAGGAATATCATTTATTTTATCTGAAATTATTTTTAATTTATTTTCTTCAAAACCTGTTATACCCCTTTTATCTTTACCTCTTTCAGGTTTATATCTTGACCATGTTCCCTCAAACCATTCTATTTTAGGTTTATAATCTTTTGCACTTTTGTATTGTTCATCAAGTAAATCTTTAAATGATTTAACATTTTGATTTAATAATTCTTCAGTTATAGATTTTTCGTTTACTAATTTATTTCCATAAATTTTGTAAACACTTGGATGAGATCTAATCTTTTTATACATTAAAGGTTGAGTAAATGAAGGCTCATCTCCCTCATTATGTCCAAATCTTCTATAACAAATTAAATCTACTACAACGTCTCTATTAAATTTTAATCGAAATTCTGCTGCTATTCTAGTTGCATAAACAACTGCTTCTGGATCATCTCCATTAACATGAAGAATTGGTGCCTCTACCATTTTTGCAACATCAGATGGATAAGGTGAAGACCTGGCAAATCTTGGACTAGTAGTAAATCCTATCTGGTTATTAACAATAATATGAATTGTTCCTCCAGTGTTGTGTCCTGGTAGTCCAGACATTGCAAAACATTCTGCTACAACTCCTTGACCAGCAAAGGCTGCATCCCCATGAATGAGAATAGGAATAACTTTATTTCTTTCACGGTCTTTGTGAAAAAATTGTTTGGCTCTTGTTTGTCCTAAAACAACAGGGTTAACAGCTTCTAAATGAGAAGGGTTGTCTGTTAAACTGACATGTACTAAGTTTCCATCAAATTCTCTGTCAGACGACGCTCCAAGATGATATTTTACATCTCCAGCACTATCTTCAGAGTCAGTACTAAACTCACCAGCAAACTCATTAAAAATTTTTTTGTAAGATTTTTGTAAAACGTTTGCCAAAACGTTAAGTCTACCTCTATGAGACATACCTATTTTAACTTCTTTTATTTTATTTTGACCACCAATTTTTATTATTTGTTCAAGTGCAGGTATTAAACTTTCTCCACCATCTAAACCAAATCTTTTTGTTCCCACATACTTTGTAGCTAAAAATTTTTCAAATCCTTCTGCCTGTACTAATTTATTTAAAATTGCCTCTTTACCATTTTTTGTAAATTGAAGTGCATTTTTATCCTGCTCTATCCTGTCTCTAAACCACTTTCTTTCATCTGGGTTTGAAATATGCATGAACTCATAACCTATTTTTCCACAGTAGGTTTTCTTCATAAACTTAAGTATTTCTCTTATATTTGCATATTTACGATTGATTATTCCGTTTAGAAAAATTTTCTTATCGTAATTTTCTTTTTTAAAACCGTAAAAGTCTGGATGAAGCTCGTCTAGATATTCTGACTCTCTCATTTCTAAAGGATCAAGATCCGCTAATAAATGTCCTCTTAGTCTATATGCTCTAATTAATGCTACAGCACTAATAGAATCTTTATTCGAGTCAGCAAGTAATTGAAAATTAAATTTTTCTGAAGTGTCTAATTTGACATTATCAAAATCATTTTTATCTTGTTCTTCTATTTTTTTTTGTAATTCATCAATATCAATCTTTTTTTTAGTAGGTCCCCATGATGGACCATTAATTTCTTTTGCTATCACATTTAATTCTTCACCAATTCCCTCAAAATAATTTGCCCAACTTTCTGGAAGATCAGCATCTTTATTAACAAACTTTAAATACATTTCTTCTATAAATGCACTATTAGATTTGTTTAAAAATGAAGTTTTTTCGAAATCAAGATTTTTTGATGAAGACATCTTTTTTTTTAATATATCCCTCTAATATTTTTTTTCAATTAGACAGTTTATCAAATAAAGTTTTTCCAATAATTGATGGTGATTTAGCAACTGTAATACCACATTCTTCCATTTTTTTTATTTTGTCTTCAGCTCCACCCTTGCCACCCGATATTATGGCGCCAGCATGCCCCATTCTCCTTCCTGGAGGAGCAGTAATTCCAGCTATAAATCCAACTATAGGTTTTTTAATTTTATGATTTTTTATAAAGTCAGCCGCTTCTTCTTCAGCTGTCCCTCCAATTTCACCTATCATTAAAATAGATTCTGTTTCAGAGTCATTTAAAAATAAATCTAAACAATCTATAAAATTTGTTCCATTAATAGGATCACCACCAATACCAATACAAGTTGATTGACCAAGTCCATTTTCAGTTGTTTGGGCTACTGCTTCATATGTCAATGTTCCTGACCTTGATACAATTCCAACACTTCCTCTTTTGTGAATACTTCCCGGCATAATCCCAATTTTACATTCATCTGGTGTGATTATTCCTGGACAATTAGGCCCAATTAATCTGCTACCAGATCCACTTAATTTTTGTCTGATCTTAAGCATATCCTGAATTGGAATTCCCTCCGTTATACAAACAATAAGTTCAATTGATGCATCAATAGCTTCGATGATTGCTGCAGCTGCAAATTTAGCAGGTACATAAATCATAGTTGCATCCGCTCCTACTTCATTTTTTGCCTCTAAAACGCTATTAAAAACTGGTCTATCTAAATGTTTTTGTCCACCTTTCTTTGGCGTAACTCCACCAACAAGATTGGTTCCATATTTTATAGCCTGCTCTGAGTGAAATGTTCCGTGTGAGCCAGTAAATCCCTGACAAATTACTTTAGTATTTTTATTTACCAAAACTGACATTTTATTTTATCGCCTCAACAATTTTCTTAGCAGCATCATCTAAATTTTCTGCAGAAATTAATTTCAATTCAGAATTATCAAGAATTTCTTTTCCTTCCTTGAAATTTGTACCTGCTAATCGTACAACTAAAGGTACACTTATATTTATTTCCTTAGCTGCATCAACTACTCCTTGAGCAAGAACATCGCATCGCATAATTCCTCCAAAAATATTTATTAAAATACCTTTAACATTTTTATCTGAAAGAATTATCTTTAATGCGGCAGATACTTTTTCTTTGGATGCACCACCGCCTACATCTAAAAAATTTGCTGGCTCTTGACCATACAATTTAATTATATCCATTGTTGCCATAGCTAATCCTGCTCCATTCACCATACAGCCTATACTTCCATCTAACTTGATATACGCAAGATCATGCTTGCTAGCTTCAATTTCGGTAGGATCTTCCTCATTTAAATCTCTTAATTCGACAATTTCTGGATTTCTGAATAAAGCGTTAGAGTCGAAATTAACTTTTGCATCTAAGCAAACAATTTTTTTTTCTTTTGTTAAAATTAATGGATTTACTTCAACCATGTTTGCATCAGTACCCACAAACATTTTATATAATGATTTAATTACTGTTATTGCTTGCTTTTTTGCGTCTTCATTTAAATTAAAAATATTAATTATTTTTTCACAATCTGACTCAGAAATTTCGTCATCCATATCAACTTTTGTAGTTATAATTTTTTCAGGTGAACTGCTTGCAACTTCTTCGATGTCCATCCCTCCTTGGTCACTTGATATGAATGCAATTTTAGAACTTGCCCTATCAACCAGGCACGATAAGTAAAATTCTTTATCTATATTTGATGATTCTTCTACGTATAATCTTTTTACCTCTCTACCTTCAGGGCCAGTTTGATGAGTAACTAGTGTTTTTCCTAGTAATTCTTTAGCTGCTACAGTCAGCTCTTCAATAGAATTTAAAATTTTTACACCACCAGCTTTTCCCCTACCTCCCGCATGGATTTGTGCTTTGAGCACATATTTCTCAGTTTTGAGTGCTTTTGCTTTTTCAATAAGTTCATCAACATTAAGCGCAAATACTCCTTCGGGAACTACAGCTCCATATTTTTTTAATATTTGTTTAGCTTGATGCTCGTGAATATTCATTATTATTTAGATAAATCAGGATCTATTTTAGATGCAGCTTCCCATAAAGCTTTTACAGCATCTATTGAATGCATAAATTCTTTTTTTTCTTTTTCATCTAAATCAATCTCTTCAATTTTTTCTACACCATCTTTTCCAATGACAACAGGAACACCTGCATAAACATTTTTCACACCATATTCTCCATTTAATTGTACAGCACAGGGTAATAATTTTTTTTGATCATTTAAATATGTTTCTGCCATTTGAACACCTGAAGCTGCTGGCGCATAAAAGGCTGATCCTTTTTCTAAATACTTAACTATTTCCGCACCACCATCTCGTGTTCTTTGATTAATCTCCTCAACTGTTTCTGAAGAAATCTTTCCATCCTTTACAAGATCCAACAATGGTTTACCTGAAATTTTTGTAAATCTTGGCATAGGAACCATGGTGTCACCATGACCACCCATAACCATTGCCTCAATTTCTCTTACTGGCACATTAAGTTCTAATGATAAAAATAATTTAAATCTCGAACTATCTAAAATACCTGCCATACCAACAACTTTATTTGATGGCAAACCTGAAAATTTTTGAAATGCCATAACCATAACGTCTAAAGGATTGGTGATACAGATCACAAAAGCGTTAGGAGCATTTTTCTTTACCCCCTCAGCAACTTGTTTAATAATTTTTAAATTAATTCCAAGAAGATCGTCTCGGCTCATTCCAGGTTTTCTTGGAACACCTGCTGTAATTATAATTACATCTGAATCTTTTATATCCTCATAGTTATCAGTTCCTGAAAACCTAACATTGAAACCATCTACAGATGAAGATTGTGCAATATCTAATGCTTTTCCTTTTGCAATACCACTAGCTACATCAAATAAAACCACTTCATTTGCTAATTCTTTTGTTCCTATTAAATGTGCAAGAGTTCCGCCTATTTGGCCTGCACCAATTAAAGATATTTTTGTCATTTATTTCCTTTATTTCATTGTTGGCATAACAAATTCCGCATTTGATCGAACACCTGAAGGCCATCTGGATGTTACCGTTTTAAGTTTAGTATAAAATTTTATTCCTTCCATACCATGCATTCCACTATCTCCAAATAATGATCTTTTCCAACCACCAAAACTATGAAATGCCATTGGAACTGGGATCGGCACGTTAATACCAACCATACCTACTTGAATTTTACTTGCAAAAGTTCTACCTGCATCACCATCTCTTGTATAAATACTGACTCCATTTCCGTACTCATGGTCGTTAATTAATTTTGCAGCTTCTTCAAAATTTTTTACTCGAACAACTGATAAGACTGGACCGAATATCTCCTCTTTGTAAATTCTCATATCTTTATTTACATGATCAAACAAGCATCCACCTATATAGAAACCATTTTCATAACCTTGAAGTTTTAAACCTCTTCCATCAACCAATAGCTTTGCGCCTTCCTTGACACCTAAATCAACGTAACTTGTAACTTTTTCTAAATGTTCTTTTGTAACTAAAGGTCCCATTTCTGATGCTTTATCCATTCCAGGACCAACTTTTAAAGCTTCAGCTTTTTTTGATAATCTTGATACAAGTTCATCACCAATATCTCCAACCGCAACCGCAACTGATTGAGCCATACATCTTTCTCCAGCTGAACCATAAGCAGCACCCATTAAACCATTTACTGCACCATCTAAATCGCAATCTGGCATAACAACTAAATGATTTTTTGCTCCACCCAAAGCTTGAACTCTTTTTTCATTTTTAGCTGAATTTTCATAAATATATTTTGCAATAGGAGTAGATCCTACGAAACTAACAGCTTTGATATCTTTGTTTTCCAAAATTGCATCAACAGCTTCTTTATCTCCATTTATTACGTTAAATACTCCCTCTGGAAGACCCGCCTCAGAAAGTAATTCTGCTAATCTTATTGCGCAAGAAGGGTCTTTTTCTGATGGTTTAAGAATAAAAGTGTTTCCACAAGCTATTGCTATTGGAAACATCCACATTGGTACCATAGCAGGAAAATTAAAAGGTGTAATACCTGCAACAACTCCTAATGGTTGTCTGATTGACCAACTATCAACATTGGTTCCAACATTTTCTGAAAACTCACCTTTTAATAAATGTGGTATTCCACAAGCAAATTCTACCACCTCAAGTCCTCTAGTTAAAGAGCCTCTTGCATCTTCATAAACTTTTCCATGTTCTGAAACTATTAACTTCGTTAATTCATCAGAATTTTTTTCAATTAATTCTTTAAATTTAAATATTATTCTAGCTCTTTGTAGAGCAGGTTTTAAAGACCAACTTTCAAATGCTTTTTTTGCTACCTCAACAGCAATGTCTAGATCAGATTTTGAAGCAAGTCTTACCTCTGACTCTTGTTCGCCAGTTGCTGGATTAAAAACTTTTCCTTTTTTATCTGAAGATCCCGGAATTATTTTACCGTTTACGAAGTGTTCTATTAATTTCATGAATACGGTGTTTTAGATCAAAAATATCGAATAGTCTATTTAAACATTAGCTGTTGCTAACATTTTTTTTATTTCAGCTATAGCTTTTGCTGGATTCAAGCCCTTAGGACATGCATTTGTACAATTTAATATTGTATGGCATCTATATAATTTTAATTCATCTGAAACTTTTTTTAATCTAGCTTTTCTCTCTTCATCTCTACTATCAATAATCCATCTATAAGCCTGTAGCAGAACTGCTGGACCTAAATATTTATCTCCATTCCACCAATAACTTGGGCAAGATGTAGAGCAGCAAGCACACATAATGCATTCGTAAGCACCATCAAGTTTTGCTCTATCTTCTTTAGACTGATAAATTTCTGTTGTCTGTTTTGTTGAGTTATTTTTTAACCAAGGTTCAATAGATTGATATTGTTTATATAAGCCATCTAAATCACCAATCAAATCTCTTTTAACTTTTAAATGAGGTAGAGGATAAATATCGATGTCACCGTCTATCTCTGCATGAGGAGTTGTACAAGCAAGTCCGTTTTTTCCTCCCATATTCATAGCACAAGAACCACAAACACCATGAGCACAAGATCTTCTATAGGCCAATGTAGGATCAATTTCGTTTTTAATTTTATTCAGAATATCCAGCACCTTAGATGGACAATTATCCATATCAACTTCGTATGTATCAATTCTAGGATTTTCTTCTGTCGATGGATCCCATCTATAAATATTTACTTTTCTTAAATTTTTAGATCCAGTTTTGTCTTTAAAATATTTGCCTTTTTTAACCTCTGAATTTTTAGGTAAACTTAGCTGAACCATTAATATACTCGCTCTTGTGGTGGAAAATATTGAACTTCATTTGTTAAAGTTGATTTGTGTACTGCTCTGTAACTAATCTTTGTATTTTTTCCATCACACCAAGCAAGAGTATGTTGCATAAATTTTTCGTCATCTCTTTTTGGATAGTCATCTCTCGCGTGAGCACCTCTGCTCTCTTTTCTATGATATGCAGACTCTACAGTAGTTACTGCTTGTCTTATTAAATTATCAAATTCTAATGTTTCAACTAAATCAGTATTAAATACTAAAGACCTATCTTTAACTGAAATTGAGTCCATACCATCATAAGTTTTTTTAATCTCATCAACACCTGCTTTAAGATTTTTTTCTGTTCTAAAAACTGCACATTTCGACTGCATAGTTTTTTGCATTGAAAGTCTAAGTTCTGCAGTACTATTATTTCCTTGTGCATTTCTAAGTTTATCAAATCTATCTAAACATTTTTGTGTTTCTGACTCAGGAATTTCTTCATGAGGTGTTCCTGGCTTAACTAACTCAGCTGCTCTTTTTGCTGCTGCTCTTCCAAATACTACTAAATCAATTAAAGAATTAGAACCAAGTCTATTTGCTCCGTGAACAGAGACACATGCCGCTTCTCCTATAGCCATTAAACCTGGAACAGTTTTTTCTGAGCCATTTACAGTTAATACTTCTGCTTTATAGTTTGTTGGAATACCACCCATATTATAATGAACTGTTGGTACAACAGGAATTGGTTCTTTAGTTACATCTACATTTGCAAATAATCTTGCTGCATCAGTAATTCCAGGAAGCCTGCTTTCAATAATATCTTTATCTAAGTGACTTAGGTTCAAATGAACATGATCTTGATCTTTTCCAACACCTCTTCCCTCATTAATCTCTATAGACATTGATCTGCTAACAACATCTCTTGATGCTAAATCTTTTGCATTTGGAGCATACCTTTCCATAAATCTTTCACCTTTAGAATTTGTAAGATAACCCCCTTCTCCTCGCGCACCTTCTGTTATTAAGGTACCGTGGCCATAAATTCCTGTTGGGTGAAATTGAACAAACTCCATATCCTGAAGCGGCAATCCAGCTCTTAAAACCATTGCATTACCATCACCAGTGCAAGTATGTGCTGATGTTGCTGAATAATAAACTTTTCCATAACCACCTGTAGCAATAATTACTGAATGTGCTCTAAATCTATGAATTGTTCCATCATTCAAATTCCAAGCAATTAGACCTTTGCATTCTCCATTCTTCATTAACAAATCTAATGCAAAATATTCTATAAAAAATTCTGTATTATGCTTTAACGCTTGTCCATATAATGTGTGTAAAATAGCATGTCCTGTTCTATCGGCTGCTGCACAAGTTCTTTGAACTATTCCGTTCCCATAATTTTTCGTCATTCCACCAAATGGTCTTTGATAAATTTTTCCCTCTTCAGTTCTACTAAATGGAACTCCGTATTTCTCTAATTCTAAAACTGCTTTAGGTGCTTCTTTACATAGATATTCAATACTATCTTGATCACCTAACCAATCTGCACCTTTGACAGTGTCATACATGTGCCATCTCCAATCATCTTCTCCCATGTTTCCAAGTGCTGCTGATATTCCACCTTGCGCAGCAGATGTATGGCTTCTGGTTGGAAATACTTTTGAGATACAAGCTGTTTTTAAGCCAGCTTCGCTAAGCCCTACTGCCGCTCTCAAACCTGATCCACCTGCTCCAAGTACAACAACATCGTACTCATGGTCTATAATATTATATGCTTTCATGTATTTAAGTTTAAAATTACAATTATTGTAATTATTGGGATTGTTATAGCAAAAAAATTTAGGACTTTGTTTGCGGCATTTTTGATTTTTTTATCGTTAATATAGTCTTCAAAAACCTCACTTATAGTTAAAGCTGAAAAAAAATAAGCAATAACTAAAAATAACCCAATTAAGAATTTAGATGGTTGTGTTGTTAAAAAATTCATTATTTCCAAATAACTTTTATCATAAATATTCACTAAGTTTATAATAAACCAAAGCATTAAAGGTAATAAGATTGCAGAACTAATTTTCAAGAATAACCATTTTTTTGTTACTGGCAGCATTATATTAATCCTCTGCCAATTAAATAAATTAGGATAGTCAGAATAATCGAACCAAAAATAACTACCAAACCTGTAATTTTTGTTGTTTGTAATTCAAATCCATAACCTAAATCCATAATCAAGTGTCTTACTTCACTTAACATTTGAAAACTAAATGACCAGGTTATTCCAATTAAAATAAATTTACCTAAAAAAGTTTCTAAAAAATTTTTAATAATTTGATAATTACTTTCTCCTAGAATCATTAATGCAAACCAAATACAAATTAATGTGATTGCAAAAAAATTAATTATACCTGTAATTCTGTGTGAAATAGATACTAATGAAGAAATATGCCATTTATAAATCTGTATGTGTGGTGATAAAGGTCTGTTTTCCATATTTTATTTTGAATTAATAATTGTTTCAGCAATTTCAACAGAATTAAGTGCAGCACCTCTCAATAGATTATCTGATACAATCCACAAATTTAACGAATTTTTTTTAGTTTTGTCATCCCTAATTCTAGATATATATGTCTCATCACTCCCAGCTGCTTCAAATGGTGTGCTATAACCTCCATTTTCTCTTTTATCAATAACCTGACAACCATCTGCTTTACTTAAAACATCTCTCACTTTTTCTAAAGTATATGGTTTTTCAAATTCTATATTTACAGACTCCGAATGAGATACTAAAACAGGAATTCTTACACATGTAGCTGTAAGTTCAATTGACTCGTCTAAGATTTTTTTTGTTTCATATGTCATTTTTAATTCTTCTTTTGTATATCCATCATCAGCAAAAACATCGATATGTGGAATAACATTAAAAGCGATTTGTTTAGTAAAATTTTTTGACTCTATTTTTTTTCCATCTAAATATTGTTTAGTTTGATCAATCAATTCGTCCATTGGACTTTTACCACCACCTGAAACAGATTGGTAAGTTGAAACTACAACTCTTTTAATTTTAAATAAATTATGTAGTGGTTTAAGTGCTATAACAAGTTGTGCTGTAGAACAATTTGGATTGGCAATAATATTTTTTTTCATATTTTTAATTTCGGCTGCATTCACTTGTGGAACGATCAATGGAACATCAGGATCCATCCTAAAAAAACTTGAATTATCTATTACAATTGTGTGCTTGGCAGCCTTTTCTGCAAATTTTTCAGCAATTTTTCCTCCTGCTGCAAAAAAAGTTATATCTGCTTTTGAAAAATCATATGTCTCTAAATTTTCAATAACATACTCTTTATCTCTAAAAGAGATTTTTTTTCCTGCACTTTTTTCTGAGGCAACTAAATATAGATTATTAAACTTGAAGTTTTTTTTATCAAATACCTCAAGAGTTTTCCTTCCAACATTTCCTGTTGCACCTACTATAGCTATGTTCATTTTAAAGTTGTTATACTAAATAAAAGGTAAATCGCAAACTTTACCACTGCAAATATCACCATTTATGCTTGCTTTTACGTTCTGGTCTATATTCCAATGCGATTTTTTCATCATAGCAATACCAATTACTTTTTTAAAATGAGGCGAATAACAGGCTGACCTTAATTCCCCAATGATTTTGTTATTATCATCAGTCAGATCTAAAGATCCTGTTAAACTTATTTTGTCCAAATCTAACTTCACACCCATTAATTTTCTTTTTATACCTTCAGATTTTATTTTCTTTAATTTTTCTTTTCCTAAAAAAATAATATCACTATCTATGTTAACATATTTATCAAATCCACATTCATAAGGATTATCTCCGTTATCCATATCATTGCCATGAGATAACAGTCCACTTTCGATTCGTTCTATTAAATTAGGGCACCCTGGTTTAATATTAAATTCTTTTCCAATTTCAAATAAATGATCATATAGTTTTAAGCCTGCTTCAGTATTTTGAACATATAATTCATAACCTCCTTGTTTAGACCATCCAGATTGTGCGATGAGGTGTTTTGCACCTCCAAATTCAAAATAATCAAAACCAAAAAATTTTAATTTTGTGATCTGTTCTCCAAATACTTTTTCCATCAATTGAAATGATTTTGGACCTTGTACAGCCATGATATCAACTTTTGGCTCTATGATTTTAACATCAAATTTATTTCCAATTGCTAATCCTTTTGCAAATAATATTACGTCCGTATCTGCAATAGAAATCCACCATTTATTTTCATTAATTCTTAAAACAACTGGATCATTAATTAATCCAGCATTATCATCTATAATCGGACAATAATAACATCTTCCATCTTTAGATTTTGATAAATCTCTACAAGTCATTAGCTGAACTAATTTTGCAGAATCTTTTCCTGAGATTTCTACCTGTCTTTCAGCTGCTACATCCCAAATTTGAACATGCTCTTTTAAATGATGATAAGAATCTTCAATTGAACCAAAGGCAGCTGGAAGCAACATATGATTATAAATTGTATAAGCTGTAACACCCTGTTCCTCAATTCGAGAAGTATATGGCGTACCTCTAAGTCTTCTTGATTTCGCAATTAAAAAGTTCTTCATTTTTTCAAAAATTCTAAAACTTTGTCTCTCATTTCAAATGCTTTTTCAATCATAATCATATGGCCACAACCGTCGATTATGTGTGTAGATGAGTTGTTAATTAGACTAGAAAATTTTTTTCCAGCTTCTAGATTTACCATCTTATCTAGAGAACCAAAAATAAACATTGATGGAAATTCTATTAATTTAGCAGCATCAGAACCATTTTTGTAATTGTTACATGCAACAAGGTCCACCGCCAGTATGTCTCTTATGTCTCGAGGTGATTGTATTATTTTTTCTACTGGGTTACCACCAATAAATCTTTTTGAACCTTCATAACCCCACTTCATCATTAATTTAACAGCATCGGAGTCCCCATTTTTTGCTAGATCAATTAAATCTGGATGAACTGGCATCTTATTTGACCCTCCGATAAAAACTAACTTTTTTAATCTATTTTTATATTTGTGAGCATATTCAAGTATCTCCAAGCAACCTTGGGAATGACCAATTAAAATTAAATTATTTAAATTAAGTTTATTAAAAACCTGCTCCAACCAATCAGCTATTTTTTCAATACTATCTAAGCAAGGGCCATCAGAATTACCGTGCCCAGGTAAATCAATAGATAATACGTTAAAATTATTATTTGAAAAAAACTGTTCAGTTAGAGACCAAACAATATGCGAAAGACCACTTCCATGAAGAAATACTATTGTTTCTTTATTTTCATCAATACCCTGTCCTGCATCGGACGCATAAACATTTTTATTTTCCAATTGAAAATTCAAAAATTACCTAAACTTGTTTTCTTAATTCAAACTTTTGTATTTTTCCTGTCGAAGTTTTTGGCAAATCACAGAACACAACCTTTTTAGGAACTTTAAATCCCGCTAAAGTTTCTTTACAAAAATCAATTAATTCTTTTTCTGATACCGGCTTATCTTTAACCATTTCAATAAATGCACAAGGAACTTCTCCCCATTTTTCATCTGGTTTTGCAACAACTGCAGCAATAGAAACTGATGGATGTTTAGAAAGTGTATTTTCTATTTCAATTGAAGAAATATTTTCTCCTCCAGAAATAATTATATCTTTTGATCTATCTTGTATTTTTACATACCCATCAGGATGCATTACAGCTAAATCACCACTATGAAACCATCCATCTTTCATGGCTTTATCAGTAGCATCTTTGTCTTTAAAGTAACCTTTCATTACGACATTCCCTCTAATCATAATTTCACCAATTGTTTTTCCATCTTTAGGAACTTCTTTCATTGTTTCTGGATCCAAAACAACGACACCTTCAGTATTTGGATATCTCACACCTTGCCTAGCCTTAATTTCATTTTGTTTTTCCTCATCGAAATTGTTCCATTCATCATTCCACGCACACTGAGTAACATGTCCATAAGTTTCCGTTAAACCGTATACATGCATAACCTCAAAACCTAATGCTCTCATTTTTTTGAAAATTATACTTGGTGGTGGCGCTCCAGCAGTCAAAACATAAACTTTTTGTTTTAATTTTTTTTTGTCACTTTCAGGAGCTCCTGTAATCATATTTAATACTATTGGGGCACCGCCAAAATGAGTTACTTCATATTTATCAATTAATTCAAAAATTTTTTTTATGTCAATATTTCTTAAACAAATTGTTCTTCCGTTTAACATTGGAACTGTCCATGGATAACACCAACCATTACAATGAAACATTGGAACCACTGTTAAAAAATTTAATCTATTTGGCATGTTCCAAGCTACCGAACTTCCTGTAGACATTAAATATGCACCTCTATGATGATAAACTACTCCTTTGGGATTTCCTGTAGTACCTGATGTATAGCTTAATGATATTGCTTGCCATTCATCCTCTGGCATTTGCCAATCGAAATTTTCATCACCTGTATTTAAAAAACTTTCATATTCTAAATCGCCAATTTTTTCTAATTTCGATTGATCAGCATTTTTATCATCTATATCAATTATTATAATTTTTTTATTTATAGTTTTTAATGCTTTCTTAACTTCTCCATGTAATTGTCTATCAACTACTAGTACCTTTGCATCACTGTGATCTAAAATATATGAAATTGTATTTGCATCTAATCTTATATTAATTGTATTTAATACTGCACCTGCCATAGGTACTGAGTAATGTCCTTCGAAAATCTCTGGTGTATTAAAGGCTAAGAATGAGACAGTGTCCCCTTTTTTAATTCCAATTTTTGACAGTGCACTAGCAAATTTTACAGCTCTTTTGTAAACATCATTCCAAGTATATTTCCTATCTTCATAAATTATAGCTTCATAATTTGGATAAATTTCCATTGCTCTTTTAAGAAACGTTAATGGGGTAAGTGGTACGTAATTAGCTTTATTTTTATCTAAATTTGTCTCGTAATGATTCATTATTAGTTAAACTTAAAATTCATTATATTAGAACTTCCAGAAATAGCAGATTTGTAATGATACTCAGCTCTAGGCAATACCTTATCAAAATAAAATTTTGCTGTATTTATTTTATCGCTATAAAATTCTTTATTTTTTTCAAAATCACTAAAACTTACATCTAAAATTTTAATCCAAGCATAAGCAATTGAAACATATCCCAGACTTCTCAAATAATCATTTGCTGCAGCACTAACATCGTCTTTTTCGATTTTATGTTTATCCTTAATCCAGTCGGTAAACTTAGATAAAATATCTAAATAATGATTTAATTCTTTTGAAAATGTTTTTACTTTTTCATTTTTACTATCACATTCAGATTTAATCATATCTAAAAACTTATTTATAACATCGCCATTTTTATTTGATAATTTTCTAAATACTAAATCTGCTGCCTGAACAGAATTTGTTCCTTCATAGATTGGCGTAATACGATTATCTCTATATAATTGCTCTATTCCTTGGTCTTTAGTGTACCCATATCCACCATGTATTTGCATCGCGTCGTTCGTAATTTCCATAGCTAAATCTGTAAATAATGACTTAACAACTGGTGTCATCAATGAAACATAATCCAAAGCTTCTTGTTTAATCTTTTCATCAGGATGATAAAGACTCACCTCAGTTTGTTGTGATAACCAAAAACATAAAGCTCTTTCTCCTTCAATAATTGACTTCATATTAAGTAAAGATCTTCTAATATCCGCATGATCTATTATAAAGTCTGCACCATTTGTAGATTTTGAATTATTTGTTTTTCCTTGCTTTCTCTCTTTTGCATAAGCAAGTGAGTTCTGATACGCAATTTCAGAAATTCCTAAACCTTGAATGCCTACCACTATTCTCTCAAGGTTCATCATGGTAAACATAGCACTAAGACCTTTATCTTTGTTACCAATCATATAACCAGTTGCTTCATCAAAATTTAACACACACGTTGCTGAACCCTTTATTCCCATTTTACTCTCTATAGATCCTGTTGAAATTCCATTTCTTTGACCAACACTACCATCTTCATTTACAATAAATTTTGGTACTAAAAATAAACTAATTCCTTTAGTGCCCGCAGGAGAGTCTGTTGATCTTGCTAAAACTAAATGAATAATATTTTCAGTTAAGTCATGATCACCAGAAGTTATAAAAATCTTTTGACCACTAATTTTATAGGTGTCATCAGATTGTTTTACGGCTTTGGTTTTTAACAAACCTAAGTCTGTACCACAGACTGGTTCTGTTAAACACATAGTACCACTCCATTTACCTTCGACGATCTTTGGTAAATATTTATCTTTAATTTCATCTGAAGCATGATGATTAATACAATTATAGGCACCAATACTAAGTTCACTATATAATTTAAATGACAAACTGGCTGAGGAAAGCATTTCATCAAAGAACGCGCTTACTGTTTTTGGCATTCCTTGGCCTCCATATTTGGGGTCACAAGACAATGACGTCCAACCATCTTCAATGTATTTCTGATATGCTTCTTTGTAACCCGGTGGTGTTCTGACAACACCATTTTCTAAAATTGCTGGATTTTCGTCACCTGCTTTAGCAAGAGGTAAAATTAAATTTTGATTTATTTTAGCTGCTTCTTCTAAAATATCTTTAACAAGATCTGCACTCACCTCATTATATTTTTCAAGCTCATTATAATTTTTATTATCTCTTAATTTTTCAAAGAGAAACATCATATCTTTTACTGGTGCGGTGTAACTTGGCATATTTAAAGCTTAGAATAATTCTAGTTTTATTGCAATTTTGAAATTATCGCATCACCCATTGCTGAGGTGGAAGTCTCTTTCATGCCCCCTGACATTATATCTTTAGTTCTTAACCCATCATTTAAAACATCTTGAACTGCTTTTTCTAAAATATCTGCTTCTTTATCAAGATCTAAAGAATATCTTAGTGCCATAGCAAAGCTCAAAATAGAAGCAATTGGATTTGCTATCCCTTTACCAGCTATATCTGGAGCTGACCCGTGTATAGGCTCGTACATTGCTCTCATTTCACCATCTTTATTTTTTGCACCTAAAGATGCTGAAGGTAAAAGACCTAAAGATCCTGTTAACATTGAAGCTTGGTCTGACAACATATCTCCAAACAAATTATCTGTTACAATTACATCAAATTGTTTTGGGTTTCTTAAAAGCTGCATAGCACAATTGTCTGCTAACATATGACTTAATTCTACATCTTTGTATTCTTTTTCATGAAGTTCTTGGACTTCTTCTTTCCACAATTGTCCTGCTTCCATCACATTTGATTTTTCACATGAAGTAACCTTGTTTGATCTTTTTCTAGCTAAATCAAAAGCAATCCTAGCTACTCTAGTAATTTCGCTAGTCGTATAAGTATGTGTATTAATTCCTCTTCTTTCTCCATTTTCAATTGGCTTAATTCCTCTAGGTTCACCAAAATATATTCCACCAGTTAACTCTCTTACTATCATTATATCTAGTCCTGAAACTACCTCTGGCTTTAGGGTTGAAGCATCTACTAATTGTTTAAAACAAATTGCAGGCCTTAAGTTAGCAAAAAGCTTTAATTCTTTTCTAAGTTTTAATAATGCTCTTTCTGGTTTTTTGGAAAATTCTAGGTTATCCCATGTAGGACCACCAACTGCTCCAAGCATAATTACTTCACTTTCTAGTGCTTTGTAAAAAACCTCATCAGTGATTGGGGTACCGTGTTTATCATAAGAACAACCACCAACTAGCTCCTGATCAATTTCAAAATCTAAAGATTTTTTATCATTAAACCAGTTAATAATTTTTTTTACCTCAGCTATTACCTCCGGACCAATACCATCACCAGGAAGTAAAAGTATTTTTCTTTTTTTTACTTTAATCATTAAATACCCAAGGCTTTTCGTTTTTTAAATTTGTTTCAAACTTTTCTATTTTTTCTGATTTTTTTAGCGATAAAGCGATATCATCAAGTCCTTCTAACAAACATTTTTTCTTAAATGGATCAACTGCAAATTTTAGCTCATTATTTCCATAAACTATTTTTTCCTCTTGCAAATCAATAGAAATTTCTTCTTGTCTATTTGCGTATTCAGATAGCTCTTTTATTTTTTCTTCTTCAAGGATTATAGGCAAAATTCCATTTTTAAAACAATTACTAAAAAAAATATCTGCATAACTTGAACTTATTACACAAGTAATTCCAAAATCTAATAAAGCCCAAGGAGCATGTTCTCTTGACGAACCACATCCAAAGTTTTTTCCAGCAATTAAAATTTTAGATTGATTAAATGGATCTTTGTTTAACACAAAATCATTTATTTCTTTGCCTTGATCATCATATCTCATTTCAAAAAACAAATTTTTTCCGAGGCCAGTTCTTTTGATAGTTTTTAAAAACTGTTTTGGAATTATCATGTCTGTATCAATATTTACAATTGGTAAATAAGCTGGAATACTTTTTAATTTATTAAATTTTTGCATTTAATTTTGATACTTTCTGACATCATCTAAATTACCTGAAATTGCAGCTGCTGCAGCCATTCCTGGACTAACTAGATGGGTTCTACCACCTCTACCTTGTCTTCCCTCAAAATTTCTATTTGATGTAGAGGCGCATCTCTCTTCTGGCTTTAATTTATCAGCATTCATCGCCAAACACATAGAGCAACCTGGTTCTCTCCATTCAAACCCTGAACTAACAAAAATTTTATCTAGTCCTTCTTGCTCTGCTTGTTCTTTAACTAAGCCTGACCCTGGAACTACTATAGCATTAACATGCGATGATACTTTTTTATCTTTTAAGATTTTTGCTGCTTCTCTCAAATCTTCTATTCTACCATTAGTACAACTGCCAATAAATACTTTATCTATTTTTATATCTGTGGCTGCCATGTCAGGTTTTAGACCCATATACTTTAAAGCTCTTTCAATTGAATTTTTTTTATCTTCATCGGTCTCATTATTTGGATTTGGAACTTTTCCATCAATTGTTATTACATCTTGTGGTGAAGTGCCCCATGTAATCATGGGTAAAATTTCATTTGCATTTAGGCTAATTTCTTTATCAAAACTAGCATCAGAGTCTGTTTTTAAAGTTTCCCAATAGTTCAAAGCTTTATCCCAATTTTCATTTTTTGGTGACATTGGTTTTCCTTTTAAATATTCAAAAATTTTTTCATCTGGTGCAATTAATCCTGCTCTTGCACCACCTTCAATTGTCATATTGCAAATAGTCATTCTTTGCTCAACACTTAAAGATCTTATTAAATCTCCAGCATATTCTACAACAGATCCTGTTCCACCTGCTGTACCTATTTTTCCAATTATTTGAAGTATTACATCTTTAGAAGTAACTCCCAAAGGAAGTTCACCGTTAACATTAATTCTAAAATTTTTAGCTTTCTTCTGAACTAGTGTTTGGGTTGCTAAAACATGTTCAACTTCTGAAGTTCCTATTCCAAATGCTAAAGCACCAAATGCTCCATGCGTTGCGGTATGACTATCTCCACAAACAATAACTGTACCTGGTTGAGTAAAACCTTGTTCAGGTCCAATAATATGAACGATACCTTGCCTCTTATCATCCATACCAAATAACTGAACACCGAATTCTTTACAATTTGCCTCTAAAGTATCTACTTGAATTTTTGACTCTTCATCTGAAATACCTTTTGATCTGTCAGTTGTTGGAACATTATGATCTGCAACTGCTAAAGTTAAATTTGGATGTCTAACTTTTCTGTTAGAATTTCTTAATCCTTCAAAAGCTTGGGGGCTTGTCACCTCATGAATTAAATGTCTATCTACAAAAAGTAAAGATGTGCCATCATCTTGTTGGTCAACTAGATGATCGTTCCAAATTTTATCGTATAATGTTGTAGACATTGAAAAAAAAATTATTTTTTTTCTGTAGAGCTTTCTGATTTTTGTTCTTCTTTAGGAGCCTCTGCTGCTGGAGCCGCCTCTTCTTTAGGTGCTGCTTCTGCTTTAGGAGCCTCTGCTACTGGTGCTGCTTCTGCTTTTGGAGCTTCTTCTTTTGTTGCTTCTACTGCAGGAGCTACATTTTCTTCTGTAACTGTCTCTGGTTTTGCCTCGATATCAATACCAATTTTTTTTCTAATTTTTTCTGCAATCCTTGCTGATTTACCAGTTCTGTCTCTTAAATAATAAAGTTTTGCTCTTCTTACTTTACCTGATCTAATAACCTTAATTGAGTCAATTAAAGTTCCAAATAAAGGAAAAGTTCTCTCAACACCCTCTCCAAATGAAATCTTTCTAACCGTAAAAGATGAGTTTAAGTCTCTGCTTTTTTTAGCAATACACACTCCCTCAAAATATTGAATTCTTTCTTTTTTACCCTCGGTAATTCTCACACCAACTTTAACAACGTCTCCAGGATAAAATTCTGGAATTTTTTTCTCTGAAAGAATTTTGTTAACGTTATGCTGATTTATTTCTTCAATTGTTTTCATGTTAATATTTATCAAGTCAATTCTTCTTATATTTTTCCCATAAATCTGGTCTTCGGTCGCGTGTTATAGCCTCAGATTGAGATAAACGCCAGTGTTTAATTTTATTATGATCACCTGATAATAGCACGTCTGGCACAGCTTTTTCCTCCCAAATTTGAGGTTTTGTATACTGAGGATACTCTAGAAGACCATTTTCAAAGGTTTCATCTAATTTAGAGTTTTTATTTCCTAATACACCTGGCAGCAATCTTAAAATACTATCTATAACTACATACGCAGCTGACTCCCCCCCTGACAAAACATAATCTCCAATACTAATTTCCTCAATATTTCTTGTTGAAAGTATTCTTTCGTCCACACCTTCAAAATGACCACAAATTAAAGACAGAGATTTTTCACTAGCTAGCTCTTTTGCTAAATTTTGATCAAATTTTTTTCCTTTTGGCGATAAGTATAAAATTCTCTCACTCTCATTTTTGTTTTCATCTAAAGACTTTGCAAGAACATCTGCTTTTAACAACATCCCTGAACCACCCCCATAAGGTGTGTCATCTACTGTTTTATGTTTGTCATCAGCTGCATCTCTTATATTTACAACTTTAAGTTTCCATAAATTATTTGATAAAGCTTTTCCATAGAGTCCTTTAGATAAAGGACCAGGAAAAACCTCTGGATAAAGTGTAAACACTTGAGCTTGCCACATAAATAATCTTTAAATTATTTTTTTTCCTCTGCTGGAGCTTCTTCCTTAGGAGCTTCTTCCTTAGGAGCTGCTTCTGCTTTTGGAGCTTCTTCCTTAGGAGCTGCGTCTGCTTTAGGAGCTTCTTTATTATCCTCTTCTTTTTTATTTCTCTCTTTTTTTGGTACTGCTTTAATTGGATTATTTCCATTAGCAGGCATAGGCATTAATTCGTTCTCACCTAAAATTCTTGCTACTCTAGTTGTTGGTTTAGCGCCTTGACCAAGCCAATATTTTATTCTCTCAGCTTCTAGGCCCACTCTTTCTTTTTTCTCTTTTGGTAATAAAGGGTTAAAGAAACCAACCTTCTCTATAAATCTTCCATCTCTTGCAAAACGACTGTCGGCAACAACAACCTTATAAACAGGACGTTTTTTTGTTCCACCTCTTGATAATCTTAATTTTAACATTTGTTCTCCTTTTTTTACTTTAATTGGTTAAATAGCTCTGGCGGTATACCTTTATCTGACATACCTTTCAGATTTCCTTTTGACATCTTTTTCATCATTTCAGACATCATTTTAAACTGCTTAAGCAATTTATTGATAGTGGCTGGATCTGTGCCAGAGCCATTAGCAATTCTTTTTTTTCTAGAACCATCTATTATTTTTGGATTCTCTCTTTCTTTTTTTGTCATTGATAGAATAATAGCTTCATTTTTTGATATTATACTTTCATCAATACCTGCAGAGTCCATTTGAGATTTAATTTTAGATACTCCTGGCATAAAAGACATAATTCCCTCAATACCACCCATTTTTTTCATTTGTCTTAATTGAGACAAATAATCTTCCATAGAGAATTGACCTTTTTTTAAATTTTCCTCTGCTTTTTTAATATTCTCTTCACCTAAATCTTGTGCAGCTTTTTCTACAAGAGATACGATATCTCCCATTCCAAGTATTCTGTTTGCAATTCTATCTGGATGGAATACTTCAAGATTATCTATTTTTTCTCCTATACCTAAAAATTTAATTGGAACATTTGAAACATATTTCATACTCACAGCGGCCCCGCCTCTTGCGTCACCGTCAGCCCTAGTTAAAATAATTCCAGATAAATTAACTGTATTTTTAAATTCTTTTGCCACTGAGGCTGCAACTTGACCTGTTAAAGAGTCTGCAACTAAGAAAGTTTCTGTTGGATTAATTACAGCTTCAATTTGCTTAATCTCACTCATCATTTGTAAATCGATTTGAGTTCTACCAGCAGTATCAAATAAAATTATTTCAGCTCCATTTAAATTAGCAGCACTTATTGCTCTTCTACAAATATCAGCAGGTTGCTGACCTTCTATAATAGGTAAAGTTAAAATATTATTTTGTTCTCCTAAAGATCTAAGTTGTTCTTGTGCAGCTGGTCTGTAAATATCTAGACTGACCATCATTACTTTTTTCTTTTTATTATTTTCTAAAAATTTTGCTAATTTTGCTGTTGTTGTTGTTTTTCCAGAACCTTGTAACCCAACTAACATCATTGGCACAGGCGGTACTGCGTTTAAGTTTATCTCGTTATTCGTTGCACCTAATAAATCTACAAGCTCATCATAAACAATTTTAACAACCATATCCCCAGGAGAGGTAGACCTTATTATCTCTTGGCCTAATGCTTTTGGCTTAACTTTTTCAATAAAATCTTTTGCAACATCCAAAGAGACATCTGCTTCAAGTAAGGCTTGCCTAATACCTCTTAAACCTTCATCTACTTGAGCTTCATCAAGCGAAGGTGCCTTTTTCAGAGAAGAAAAAATTTCTTCAAATTTATTTGTTAAATTTTCAAACATATTTATTACGCATAGCAGTAACCCACTAGTGGGCGAACCCTCGCTGACTAGTGTCGATCCCTTTGTTTCCAAAGACACCGCAAAGTTAATGTTTTTGCGGAAACGGCAACAACCTATAATAGAGGTTCAAAAAGTCAATAAATAAGTTAAATATCTATATATGGATATTAAAGCATTTAAAATGGACGGTTTAGGTAATGATTTTGTCATCATAGATAATAGACAAACAATTACAAATTTGACGAAAGAGCAAATAATAAAGATTTGTGACAGAAAATTTATTGGTTGTGACCAGCTAATATTGATTAAAAAAAATGATATTTCAGATGCTTCGCTAGAATTTTATAATTCAGACGGAGGAATGTCTGGTGCGTGTGGAAATGGTACACGATGTATTGCTGATTTATTAGGCAAGGAAAACAACAAAAAAGAAATTGTCCTAACAACTTTATCCGGCAAATTAAAATCTAATATTGTTGGAGAAAAAATAGTTTCTACAGAAATAGGTGTTGCAAAAACAAAATGGGATGAGATTCCGTTGTCTAAAGAATTAAATACTAATAATTTAGGAATTAAAATTATTGACAAAAATAATAACGAATTTTCTGGTGGAACTGCTGTAAATGTTGGAAACCCACATGTAGTTTTTTTTGTTAATAATAACGAAAATTTTGAAATTAAAAAAATTGGACCAGAAATTGAAAACCATTCTTTATTCCCAGAAAAATGTAATGTTACTTTAGCAACTGTTGTTAATAAAGAATTGATTAAAGTTAGAGTGTGGGAAAGAGGAGCTGGACTTACTAAAGCATGTGGTACAGCAGCTTGTGCAACAGCTTTTGCTGCAAAACAAAACGGACTGGTAAATGATAAAGTGAATATTGAATTTTCTACAGGTAGATTGACAATTTTAATTGATGAAAACAATAGTATTCATATGAAAGGACCAGTTTCAGATATCGAGGAGATAAATTTTAAAATTTAATGGGAATTTTTGAAAAATTTAAATCAGGTTTTAAAAAAAGTGCCTCAGCTTTTACAACGGGTTTAAGAGATATAGTTGTAAAAAAAGAGATTGATGACAAAACATTAGACAAAATTGAAGATTACTTAATTCAATCCGATGTTGGTATTGTTTCGGCTTCAGAAATAAGAGAAATAATTTCTCAGACAAAAATTGATCCCAATAAAGATTTAACTGACGAAATAAATAATATTTTAAAAAATTATATTATTTCAATTATGAAACCTTTAGAAAATATTGAATTCTTCAAAAAAAAAGAAAAATTAAATGCAACATTAATTTCAGGTGTTAATGGTGTTGGAAAGACAACTACTATTGGAAAAATAAGCAAAATATTAAAGGGTAATGGAAATAAAGTAATGTTAGCTGCATCAGATACTTTTAGAGCAGCAGCTATTGAGCAACTAGAAAATTGGGCAAACAAAGTTGATGTTCAAATTACAAAATCATCCCAAGGTTCAGATCCTGCATCAGTTGCTTACAAAGCTATTGATGAAGCATTAAACAATAATTTTGACCAAGTTTTAATTGATACAGCTGGAAGATTACAAAATAAAAAAAATTTGATGGAGGAATATAAAAAAATTGCAAATGTTACTAAAAAAATTGATCCAGATGCTCCACATGATGTTATTTTAGTTTTGGACGCGACTTCGGGGCAAAATGTTATTAATCAAGTTGAAGAATTTAATAAAATTATTCCAATAACTGGTCTTATTATGACAAAATTAGATGGCACAGCAAAAGGAGGTATTCTTCTAGCTGTTGCTAAGAAATATAAACTACCAATTATTGCACTTGGATTAGGAGAAAAAGAGGATGATTTACAAATTTTTGAAGCTGAAAAATTTGCAGAAGCATTTACTCAAATTAATTAATTAAGGTACTGGAAATTAGAGGTTTGTAAAAACTACATTTATAATGTTCTTTAAAATCATAGTGTCCGCAATTTTTAGCTATCGAAGAAATAATAAAATCAAATTTTCCATTTACAGGATAAAGCTCTAACTTTTTTTCAACAATATCAAATTTAAAATTAGCTTTTAGACTTTTTACAGCACTAATCATCACCAGAGTTTTATTATCTTTTAAAAGATAATATGCAAAATCATCTGGAAAAACTGGGAAATCATATTCCTGTAAATAATATTTTGCTGTTTTGGGAAACCATTCATAAGAAATTAATGGCAAAGACTCTTTCGTTTTGTAGTTATAAATATAAAGATCTTTTGGAAAATCATTAATATAATTTGAATTTTCTCCTCGAGCCAAGACAGCTTTTTCACGGGTTTTAAAATATAATGCAAAATTTTCATCGTGCGAATTCATTTGATCAATATGAAAAAGGCTGGCTACAGATGCTAAATTTTCTTTGGCATTTGATAAATTATTTAAAGAAAAAAGAACAATAAAAAATAAGAAAAAATTTTTCATAGATTAACTTAAAAAAAAAATTTGAATTATCTTTGTTTAGATTATGGCTTAATTTAAACTATCAACAAACGATTTTAGGGCTAATACAAGTTTATCATCATATTCCATCATATGATCGTCATATTTTGTGAAATATGAATATTTAGGTTCACTTGCTAAATTAAAAATTTTTTTTCCCATCCAAAATGGAACTATTTGGTCAGCCTCACCATGCATTACTAATAATGGAATATTAATATTTTTAATTTTTTCATTATTTTCATACTTATCTTTTAAAATTAAACCTACTGGAATATATGGATAAAAATTTTTCGCAGCCTCTATCATTGATGTAAAGGGCGTTTCTAAAATTATTCCTGCAAAATTTTTATTCTGAGTAATTTCGGTCGCAATGCCAGTTCCTAAAGACTCTCCATAAATAATTATATCTTCTTCTTTTAGACCTTTTTCTTTAAGCCAATTTATTGCACTAGCACCATCTGTATAAAGGCCCTCCTCACTTGGTTTTCCTTTATTGCCGCTAAACCCTCTCCATGCAATAATTAAAAAATTAACATCCATGTCTTTAAAATGATTTAACTTATGGATTCTGTTTTCAAGTGTCCCTGCATTTCCGTGAAAATAAACTATTGTTTTATAACTATTTAAATTTTTATTATGAAACCAGCCTAAAAGATTAATATTATCTGTTGTTTTGATAGTAACTTTTTCAATGTTAACCTCTAAATTATCTCCAGAATAATTATTCTCATCAGGATGATACATTAAATTTCTTTGAAAAAAGAATAAGAAAATTAAAACGATTAAGTAAATAGCAACAATACCAATAAATAATTCCAAAAAAAAATTCCTACGTTTTATGTTCATATTTTTTTCTATTTAATATTAAAAAAAATATATAAGAAATAATACTTAAGATTAAGAAAACTGAAAAAGCTGATTTAAAAGCAAATATTTCTGTGTGACCCATCCCTTTAACAATATCTATCACTAAGCCCATTAGCCATTGCATTATGAATGTTCCTGCAAATATCAATAAATTGAATGAAGTTAGTGCTTTACCTGCAGAATAACCCGAAAAAGAAAGGCCCACAGCTGGCTGTGTAACTGATAAAAAAATTGAACTTAAAATAAATAAAGTTATGTAAAAAGCTCCAGCTTTTGGACCTAATAAAATTATCACTAACATTACAGAAAAACTTATTGGCAAACCTAATTTAAGTATTCTTTTAGCGCTAAACCCTATTCCTGAAATTTTTGGTAAAAAATAACCCCACAAAAAAAAGGACACCAACATAGTCACATTGATCCAAAATAATCCTGTAGCGCTCTGAAGTGGTGTATAACCAGCAACTCTAGTCATCCATGGTCCTGCCCATAAAGTTTGTATAGCCATTAAGCCCCCATAATTAAATAAACCCATTGGAATTACACTTATAAAAAATCTATTTTTCCAAACTTCTGATAAAGTTCCAGTATTGCTTGGCTCTTCTGACTCTTTATTTTTAGTTAAATTCCATTTTGGAATGAAAACTAAAATTAAAAAAATACTAATTAAAATTAAGATAGCGATACCGCCAAATATCCATCTCCAACCGAAACTAGGTAATAAAAGTTGCACAGGCAATGTAGATGACAAAAAACCTAATGATGCAATCATTAGCATCCATGAATTTGCTCTTTGTTGTTGATTTTCTGCATACCATATTCTGTAACCCGTTAACGGAGCCATCAAACAAGCACTTACACCTACACCAATTAGAATTCGTGAAACTAACAATCCTGAAAAGCTTTCAGCTAAAGCAAATGATCCTGTTCCCACTAATGCTATAAATAAAAAAGAAGAGACAATTTTTTTTGGTCCATATTTATCTAACAAATATCCAAGCGGTATTTGCATACATGCAAAACCCAAAAAATAACCTCCAGCTAATAATCCTAAATCAGCTGCTAATAAATTAAATTCAGAGGTTAATACTGGTGAAAGTGTTGCGGTAATTGCACGTAACAAACATGATAAAAAATAACCAAATGCAAATACAAAAAAAACAATAATAGCCTGTTTCTTTGGTAAAATATAATTTTCCATTAATTAAAAGTTTAAAGATATATCTCTATGAACTGAGTTACATCTTGCAACAAATTTAGCTTGTTCTTTAGTTAACCTAGTTTGAAGCCTTAGTCCAATATTGTGTTTAATTACATCATTGTATTTAATTAATTCAGGTAATAAATTTTTATTAGCATCAGCTCTCCACGTGACTTCAGCATTGAAAAGATCAAAAGTCTCTGAACTTGTTTCAAGTAATTTTTGTTCATCTACCTCATCATTATCTATGATAGAAATTAGGTCATCTAGTTTATTTGCAAATTCTTCTGTTCCCGAAATTTCTCCAAGCTTTTCAAAAAGATTATCAATTATTGAAATAGATTTTTCAAAATTTTTATTATCAATAGTATATTTTAATTCTTTTATTTCTGGGGAGAGTTCTTTTAATTTTTTGTTGTCATTTATAAACAATACAATTTGATCTAAAGTTTCATAAGCTTCATCTACATTTTTTCTATATCTCTTGGTTCTTGTATTTTTTGCTTTATGTAATATTTCAAACTCTCCATTTTTGGTTTTCCAGCTTTCAGGAATTTTATTTTGAAGTTCTTTAATTTCTAGCTCATAATTC
>CABZHY010000006.1 GCA_902525565.1 uncultured Pelagibacteraceae bacterium | reverse complement strand
AATTACTTTTTAATGCTAAAGATTTTACGTTTAAAACGATATCTGTAACATCTTCTCTAACACCTTTTATTGAAGTGAATTCATGTAAGACTCCATCAATTTGAATTGACGTTACAGCAGCTCCTCTTATAGATGATAATAAAATCCTTCTTAGAGAATTTCCCAAAGTTAATCCATAACCTTTTTCCAAAGGCTCAGCTACAATTTTTGCATGGGTTAAGTCGTCACTAATTTGAACATCTAATTTAGATGGTTTAATTAATGACTTCCAATTTTTTACATTAACATTTTCAACTTCCATTAAACTCTCCTTTTCTTTGGTGGTCTAGTTCCATTATGAGGCATAGGTGTAGTATCTTTAATTGACACAATCTTAAATCCTCTAGCTTGTAGCGCCCTTAAGGCTGTTTCTCTCCCTGAACCTGGTCCTTTTACTTCAACAGATAAAGTTTTCATTCCATACTCAAGAGCTTTAGAGGCTGCTGAATCTGCAGCTACTTGTGCAGCATATGGTGTAGACTTTCTTGATCCCTTAAACCCTTTTTGTCCAGCAGATGCCCATGAAATTACATTTCCATTTGTATCAGCAATGGATATGATGGTATTATTGAATGTAGATTGTACATAAGCAATTCCGTTTAAAATATTTTTTTTCACTTTTTTCTTTTTTGAATAACTACTTTTTGCGCTTTTTTTTGAAGACTTTTCAACCTTCTGATCTTTATTCTCAACTTTATCAGCTTTAGCCATAACTACTTTTTAGTTGGTGTTAATTTTTTTCCTGCAATTGCTATTGCTTTACCTTTTCTTGTTCTTGCATTACATCTTGTTCTTTGTCCTCTAACAGGTAATTTTTTTCTATGTCTTGTTCCTCTGTAACAAGCTAAATCAATTAACCTTTTGATGCTCAATGAATAATCTCTTCTTAAATCTCCTTCGACCTTAAAATTTTGATCGATATACTCTCTAATTTTTAAAATTTCTTCATCAGTTAATTCATTCACTCTTTTAGCTCTAGGAATCTCCAAAGATGAACAAATTTGCTGAGAAAATTTATCACCGATTCCGTAGATATAAGTTAAACCTATATGAACAAGTTTATTCTGTGGAATGTTTATACCTGCGATACGAGCCATAATTTTTGTGATAAATTGTGCCTTTTATATAAGAAGATTAGTCAAAGTCAACGTCTTATACATTTATAAAAGTGTCTATTTTCCTTGTTATTTCATCTATTTCCAAACTTCCGTCTATCTCCTTAAAATTTGGATTCTCAGAGTAGAAATCTAGAACTGGTTGGGTTGTTTTCATGTATGTTTCATACCTTCTAACTACAGTATCAAATTTATCATCAGACCTATTTTCTAAAATTTTTCTTTTTTCAAGTCTTCTAATTATTGTCTCTTTATCAACCTTTAAAAATAAAATTAAATCAATCTCTTGATTTGTATTTTTAAGTAAAACTTCTAAATTTTTAGCTTGGCTCAATGATCTAGGGTATCCGTCAAATATTAATTTATTTTTATTTTGAGGGTCAGAAATTAAATTTTCAATAAGCTTATTTATTATATCATCGTTTACAAACTTTCCAGCATCCATATTGTTAACAATAGCTCTTCCGATTTCTGAATTTTTATTAATTTCATCTCTTAACATATCACCGGTAGAAATTTGAAAAGAATTTAATTTATTTGCTAAATATTTAGACTGTGTACCTTTACCAGCACCAGGAGGTCCAAACAAAATTATATTCACTTATTTACCAAATTTAGTTTTTTTAATTAGTTGTTCGTATTGTGAGCTCATTAATCTTGTTTGAATTTGAGTTACTGTATCAATAGCTACCACAACGACAATTAAAATAGATGCGCCACCCAAATAAAAAGGTATGGGGTAATTTGCAATTAAAAATTCTGGCATTAAACAAACCAAAGTTAAATAAAGAGCACCTATTGTAGTTAACTTTGTTGAAATATTTTCTATATATAAAGCGGTGCTTTCACCAGGTCTAATTCCCGGTACAAAACCTCCATACTTTCTAAGATTCTCAGCAGTTTCGGTTGGATTAAAAGTTATAGAAGTATAAAAAAAAGTAAAAAAAATTATTCCAGATGCATAAAGTAACATATAAAGTGGTTGTCCTTGTGTGAAAAAAGAACTTAAGTTTAAAAATGTTTCATTATTAGAAAATGAAAAATTAGAAAATGTTACAGGTAATAATAAAAGTGCTGAAGCAAAAATAGCCGGTATTACTCCTGCTTGGTTTATTTTCAATGGCAAATGCGATGACTCTCCACCATACATTTTATTTCCCATTTGTCTTTTAGGATAATTAATAAGAATTTTTCTTAACGCTCTTTCCATAAAAACTACAAAGAGAATTGTTAAAATTAATAAAATAAAGATTGCTAAGATCATAAAAGTAGAAACTGCGCCTGTTCTACCTAATTCAAAAGTAGTAACTAAAGCTCTTGGAATTTCTGCTACTATACCAGCAAAAATTATTAATGATATTCCGTTACCAATGCCTCTTTGAGTGATTTGTTCACCTAACCACATTAAGAATATCGTTCCCGCAACAATAGTAGTAACGGTAGTAATTTTAAAAAAAGCCCCTGGATTAATCACGAGGTCAGCAGAAGATTCCAATCCAACGGATAAACCATAACCTTGAACTGTTGCAAGTAACACTGTTCCGTATCTAGTTATTTGGGTAATTTTAGCTCTTCCGATCTCTCCTTGAGCTTTTAGACTCTTAAAATAATCAGAAACACCAGTTAAAAGTTGAACTATAATAGCCGATGAAATGTAAGGCATTATTCCTAATGCAAATATAGCCATTCTACTAACTGCACCTCCAGCAAAGACATTAAACATACCTAATAACCCTTTTTGGTTACCTTCCATCATTACTTTTAATTGCTCAGGGTCTATACCTGGTAAAGGCACAAAAGTTCCAAATCTATAAACGGCTAATATTAAAATAGTAAATATAATTCTATTTCTTAAATCATTTGTTGATGATGATGAACTCATATAAACAAACTATTTTTTTAATTGAATAGATCCACCAATTTTTTCTAGTTTTTCTATTGCTGATTTAGAGGCCAAGTCAGCTTCAATATTGATTTTATCTTTTACTTCGCCAAATCCTAAAATTTTTAATTTTTTTGAGTTTTTATTTATTAATTTAAGTTTTTTTAATAATTCTGAGTTTAATACTTCATTGGGATTAATATTTTTTTTGTCTATGTATGATTGAATTTTATCTAAATTTAATATAGCGACATTCTCTTTTGATATTGGGTTAAATCCTCTTTTAGGAAGTCTTCTGTATAACGGCATTTGACCACCCTCAAAACTTTTAATGGCTACTCCAGATCTTGATTTTTGACCTTTAACTCCTCTACCTGAGGTTTTGCCTTTTCCTGAACCAATTCCTCTTCCAACTCTCATTTTAGCTTTATTAATTTTTTCTCTATTGTTTAAAGTAATCATTATCCTCTTTTTTCAATTATTTCAGAAATTTTTTTATTTCTAATTGCTGATATTTGTTTTGGTGAACTTTGTTTCATTAATGCTTTCATTGTAGCTCTAATAACATTGTGCGCATTAGAAGTTCCCATGGATTTTGCAACAATATCTTTTACACCTAATACTTCACATACTGCCCTAACAGGACCACCTGCTATTATACCTGTTCCTTTAGAAGCTGCTCTTAGGACTATTCTACCCGAACCATCTTTCGCCTTAACGTCATGATGTATTGTTCTGCCTTCTCTTAATGGTATATGAGTAAGTTTTCTTCTGGCCATCTCATTTGCTTTTTTTATAGCATCAGGTACTTGTTTTGCTTTTGCGTGAGCTATACCGATTTTACCAGCTTGATTTCCAACAACTACAAGCGCTGAAAATCCAAATCTTCTTCCACCCTTAACAACTTTAGTAATACGATTTATGTGGACTAATTTCTCTAATATATCATCAGTTTTTTTATCTTTTATATTTTCCATAATTAAAATTCCATCCCGTTTTCTCTTAGAGTTTCTGCAAAAACTTTAATTCTACCGTGATATTTGTAAGAACCTCTATCAAAGTAAATTTTAGTAATTTTTTTCTCTTGAGCTTTTTTAGCTAATTTTTGAGCAACTAATTTAGATAGTTCAGTTTTATTAACTTTGTCTGCTGATCTAAGATCTTTTTCTACAGATGAAGCTGATAACAAGGTTACGTTTTTTGTATCATCAATTATTTGAGCTGAAATATTTTTTGATGATCTGGAAATACTTAATCTAAATCTATCTTTTGAAGCAACTTTTTTAACTTTATTGCTAACTCTAAATCTTTTTCTGATACTAGTGTTTAGTTTCATTATTTTTTCTTACCCTCTTTTTTAAGAACGTATTGTCCTTTTTCTCGAACACCTTTCCCTTTGTAGGGTTCGATTTTTCTTAATGTTTTAATTTTAGACGCTACTTCACCAACTAGCTGCTTATCAGAGCCTGTGATTTTTAATGTTGTTTGTTTTTCAACGGCAATTTTAATGCCTTCTGGTATATCAAAATTAATATCATGACTATAACCCAACTGTAAATTTAACTGATTTCCTTTTAACGCTGCTCTATAACCAACACCAACTAATTCTAAAGTTTTTTCATATCCTGTGCTAGACCCAATAACAGCATTATTGATTAAACTTCTATTCATGCCCCAAAGTCTTTTTGAGTTTTGATCTACTTTTTTTGGTTTAATGGAAATTTCTTTTCCTTCAATAATGTCTAAATTAAACATATCTAAATCAACATTGATTGATTTTTTTCCAAGAGGTCCTTCTATATTTATAATATTTCCAGCTAAAGCAACTTTTACTTTTTCTGGGATCGAAATGTTTATTTTACCTATTTTAGACATTAAAATACCTTACAAATTATTTCGCCACCAACTTTTTGTTTTCTAGCATCTATATCAGTCATTACTCCTTTTGGAGTTGAAACAATAGCAATACCTAAACCATTATTTATTTTAGGTAAGCTATCGGCAGATGAAAAAATTCTTCTACCAGGTTTTGATACCCTTTCAAAAGCACTAATTACTGGATTACCTGAATGGTACTTAAGTTCTAATGATAGTATTGGTTTTTTCTCTTCAGAGCTTACTTTAAAATCTTTTATAAAACCTTCATTTTTAAGTATATCTGCGATTTTTGTTTTAAAATTAGATGAAGGTAATTCTACTTTTTTATGATTTCTAGCTTGAGCATTTTTCACTCTTGCAATCATATCTCCTATTGGGTCACTTAAACTCATAATTTTCCTTTCTACCAGCTAGATTTAACTAAGCCAGGTATCTTTCCTTGTAATCCTAATTGTCTTAATGCAATTCTTGAAATCTTTAATTTTCTATAAACACCATGAGGTCTTCCAGTAATCTCGCATCTATTCATTACTCTTGTTTTAGCCGAGTTTCTTGGCAGTTTAGATAATTTTTGTTGTGCTTTAAATCTTTCTTCTAATGGAATTTTTTTATCCATGATAATTTTTTTTAATGCTTGTCTTTTCTTATAAAGCCTATTTGAAAGCTTAATTCTTTTTTTATTTTTATTTACAGCGCTTAACTTTGCCATGTTTAATTATCTCCTTTTTTAATAAATGGAAAATTCATTTTTTCTAGTAAAGCAAAACTATGTTCTTTATTGATTGCTTTGATAACTATTACTATATCTAAACCTCTAACTTTGTCTGCTCTATCAAAGCTTACTTCTGGGAAAATTATATGTTCTTTAATTCCAAATGTATAATTACCAAATTTGTCAAAGCCTTTTGGTGACAAACCTCTAAAATCTTTAATTCTTGGTAATGCAATATTCACTAATCTGTCTAAGAATTCATACATTCTATTTTTTCTTAATGTTACCTTTAAACCAGCATTTGATCCTTTTCTGGTTTTAAAATTTGCTACCGATTTTTTAAATTTAGTTGTAACTGGTTTTTGTCCAGTAATTTTAGCCATATCTTCCTCGCATGATTTTAAAATCTTAGAATCTGTGGCATCTAAACCAAGACCCATATTTAAAACAACTTTCTCAATTCTTGGAGCCATATAAATATTTTTAAAACCAAACTGATCTTTTAATGCAGGCTGAATTTCTTTATTGAATATTTCTTTTAATCTTGGTGTCATTATTTTTTAGCCTCTTTTTTCTTAGCTGCTTTTTCATCAATCAGTTTTAAGTTGGAAATATGAATAAAGCTTTCCTTTGGAAAAATTCCACCTTTTTTTTCTTTTGTTGTTTTAACGTGTTTTTTAACCATGTTTATTTCTTTAACTTTAGCTCTGTTATTAACTCTATCAATTTCAATAACTTCACCTTCTTTTTTTTTATCTCTGCCAGCTAAAACTCTTACTTTCAAACCTTTTTTAATCATTATAAAACCTCCGGTGCCAAAGAAATAATCTTCATTTGACCTCTACTTCTTAATTCTCTTGTCACTGGTCCAAAAATTCTTGTTCCTACTGGCTCCCCTTTGTCATCTACTAACACAGCAGCATTATTGTCAAATCTTACTTTAGAACCATCATTTCTGTGAATTCCCTTTTTAACTCTTACAACTACAGCTTTATGGACAGATCCTTTTTTAACTTTTCCTTTAGGTATAGCCTCTTTAACTGCAATCACAATTGTATCACCAATACTAGCATATCTTCTTTTTGATCCACCTAGAACTTTAATGCACTCAATTCTTTTTGCACCAGTATTGTCAGCAACTTGTAATTCTGTTTGAACACCAATCATTACTTTGTACTCTCCATAACTTGAAATTTTTTATTTTTAGAAAAAGGTTTGCTCTCAATAATTGAAACTTTGTCACCAGTTTTGAATTTATTATTTTCATCGTGAGCATTATAGTTTTTTCTAACTCTTATTACTTTTTTAAGAACTGGGTGAGAATATTTACGTTCTACCATAACAGTAACTGTTTTATTTGGTTTATCGCTTATAACTACACCTGTAAGTATTTTTTTAGGCATTTGCTTTTCCTTTTAAAATTGTTTTTAATCTTGCTATTGTTTTTCTAGTTTCTCCAATTTTAGCTGGGTTTGTTACTTGTGAATTCATTTTTTGAAATCTGAAATTAAAAAGATCTTTTTTAAGTTTATCAATATTCTTCACAATTTCGTCCTTTGATAATTTTTTAATTTCTTGTTTTTTCATTATGCAAATCTCTTTATTGTTTTGGTCTTAATAGGTAATTTTGCTGATGCTTTATATAAAGCTTCTTTTGCAATTTGTTCTGAAACACCATCAACTTCAAATAATATTCTTCCTGGTTTTACTCTGCATGCAAAGTACTCAGGTGAACCCTTTCCTTTACCCATTCTGACTTCAATTGGTTTTTTTGAAACTGGTATATTTGGAAATATTCTTGTCCAAACTCTTCCTTGTCTTTTCATATGTCTTGTTAAAGCAACTCTTGCAGCTTCAATCTGTTTTCCAGTAACTCTTTCAGGCTGTAAAGCTTTTAATGCGTAAGCACCATAATTAATAGTACTTGCTCTAGTAGCAGTACCATGAATTCTGCCTTTATGCGCTTTTCTCCACTTTGTTCTTACTGGTTGAAGCATTATTATTTACCTTCCTTTGGGGTTACCTTGTTAGTTTCTTGGCTAAATTCTCTAGCAAAAACCTCACCTTTATAAATCCAAACTTTAATACCAATAATTCCATATGTCGTAAGAGCTTCTGCCTCTGCATAATCTATATCAGCTCTTAAAGTATGTGATGGAATGCTTCCATCTCTTAACCATTCTGTTCTGGCTATTTCATTTCCGCCGAGTCTTCCACTAACAGAAACTTTAATTCCTTTTGCTCCGAGTCTAATACATGATTGCATTGCTCTTTTCATAGCTCTTCTATAAGAAATCCTTTTAACAAGCTGCTGAGCTATGTTTTCAGCTACTAAATAAGCATTAGTTTCAGGTTTTTTAACTTCTTTAATATTTAGATTAACTTCATTTGTTGTAAATTTTGAAAGATTATTTTTAATTTTGTCTATATCACTTCCTTTTTTTCCAATAACAAATCCAGGTCTAGAAGTATAGATCGTAACATAACATTTATTTGATGTTCTTTCGATCATTACCTTAGATACACCTGAGTTGATTACATTTTTCTTGATATATTCCCTAATTTTAAAATCTTCGATTAGGTAATTTCCAAAATCTTTTTTCTTAGCATACCATACAGAGTCCCATCCTCTGTTGACACCTAATCTAAAACCTACAGGATTAACTTTTTGCCCCATGCTTCTCCATTTGTTTTGCTTCTGATAAAATAATTGTAACAGTTGACCAAGGTTTTAATATTGGTGCCGCTCTTCCTTTTGCTCTTGGTCTAAATCTTTTCATAACTATTTTTTTTCCACAATATGCTTCTTTAACTATTAATTTATCAATATCGTATTGAAAATTATTTTCAGCATTGGCTACTGCTGAACTGATAGTTTTTCTAACATCTCTAGTAACTCTTTTTTCTGAAAATTGTAAATCTCTAATAGCAACATCAACTTTTTTACCAACAATACTTTTTAGTATTGGATTTAGCTTTCTGACGCTTGATCTAATACCGTTATTAACAGACTTCACTGTTTTTTCGTTAGATTTATCTATTTTCTTTTTCTTGCCCATAATTATTTCTTCTCTGCTGTTGCTGGTTTAGCTTTTTTATCAGCCGGTGTATGACCAAAGAACGTTCTTGTTGGTGCAAACTCACCTAATTTGTGTCCAACCATATCTTCTGAAACAGTTATTGGTATAAATTTTTTACCATTATAAATTTGAAAACTTACACCCACAAAATCAGGTAAAATTGTAGATTTTCTTGACCAAGTTTTAATAGGAATTTTCTTTGGATCGTCTTTATACTTGTCAACTTTCTTCATCAAGCTTTCTTCTACAAACGGACCTTTCCAAACTGCTCTAGCCATTACTTAGTATCCTTCCTCTTATTTCTTCTCTTAACTATAAATTTATCTGTTCTCTTATTATCTCGAGTTTTTAAACCTTTAGCAGATTGTCCTGTAGGTGAAACTGGATGTCTTCCTCCAGCAGATTTTCCTTCACCACCTCCATGTGGGTGATCTACTGGGTTTTTAACAACACCCCTAGTATGAGGTCTTCTACCCAACCATCTTGATCTACCTGCTTTTCCAATTTTAATATTTTTTTGATCTGGATTACTTAAAATTCCAATTGTAGCTAAAGCTCTTGAATCTATTTTTCTCACTTCACCTGAGGCTAATTTTATTAAACTATAGTTTCCATCTAGACCACTAATAGTAACTGATGAACCAGCTGCTCTAGCAATTTTTCCACCACCACCTGGCTGTATCTCGACATTATGTATATTGATACCCACTGGAATATCTTGCAATGGCATACAATTACCTACTTTAATTTCCTTTTTAGAGCCGCTTTCAACTTTATCTCCAACTTTAATTTTTTGTGGTGCTAAGAAATATGAGTGAGTACCATCCTCAAATTTAACTAACATAATGTAGCATGATCTATTAGGATCATATTCAATTCTTTCAACTGTGGCTTCCATGTCAAATTTTTTTCTATAAAAATCAACATGTCTGTACATTTTTTTATGTCCACCAGCTCTATTAATAGATGTAATATGACCGTTATTATTTCTACCTTTCATCGCATTTTTAGGTGAAACTAAGGTCTTGAATGGCTTGCCTTTCCATAAACCAGTTCTATCAACTAAAATGGTGCCTCTTGTAGATTTTGTATATGGTTTAAAAGTTTTTAATGCCATTTATTAAATTCCTGTTGTTAGATCAATACTTTGACCTTTTTTTAAAGTAATTATTGCTTTTTTATATCCAGATACTTTTACTTTTTTGCCTCTGGTAACTTTTGTTCTGTTTTGTTTATTTATGATATTTATTTTAGTTACATTAACTTTAAATATTTTTTCAATATTCTTTTTTAAATTTTTCTTATTTGCACCATCTGGAACTTTAAAAACAATTTTATTAAGTTCAGATAAATTAGTAGATTTCTCAGTAACCACTGGAGAAAGAATTTTGTCGTATAAGTGAATTTTTTCCATTTTATGAATATCTCTTTTCTAGTTCTTTCACGGAGCTTTCTGTGAAAACTACTTTTTTAAATTTAATAATGTCGTAAGCACTGAAATGATTTACATCTGTAACTTTAACATTTGGAATATTTCTTACTGATTTTTCAATTTTTTCTTTTGAATTTTTATCTAGAATTATTAGTGAATTTGTAATTTCAAGTTTATTAATAATTGAGTTCATCTCTTTTGTTTTTTTAATTTCAGAACTAAAATCATTTAAGATTAATAAATTTTTATTATTATTCTTTTCAGTAATTAATGAAGCTACGCTTTGTTTTTTCTCAGTTTTGTTTAGTTTTCTTTTTTTATAAGCCAATTCACCTTTTGGTCCATGAGCAATACCACCGCCTACGAAAATAGGAGCTTTTCTACTAGCATGCCTTGCACCACCTGTTCCTTTTTGAGCATATATTTTTGATGTTGGGCCTCTTACTTCATTTTGTTGTTTAGTTTTTGCGTGTCTTCCTTTGTAATTAGCATTCGTTTTGTAAAGTACAGCACTTACCAACTTATGGTTAATTTTTGCTGAAAAAATATTATCTAAAACTTCAATACTATCTTTTTTTCCATCAATACTAATTTTATCTAGTTTCATTATTTTTTCTTCTTTTCAGGTGTTTTTTTTGCTTCTTCCGCAGCTGCATGTTTCTCACCAATAGTCATTTTACTGATGTTTTTGACAGATTTTTTAACAATAACCTCTGCATTTTTAGAACCAGGAATTGACCCTTTTAAATAAAGAAGTTCGTTTTCTAAATCTGTTTTTATAATTTCAATATTTAGCATAGTTCTTAATTTATCTCCCATATGACCAGCCATCTTTTTTCCTTTAAAAACTTTTCCTGGATCTTGACTATGTCCTGTTGAACCATGTGCTCTATGAGATATAGAAACACCATGACTGGCTCTTAAACCACCAAAATTATGTCTCTTCATAGCACCAGCAAAACCTTTACCAATTGTTTTTGATCTTGTGTCTACAAATTTAATGTCTTTGAATATTTCTAAACCAAACTCGTTTCCTTCTTTGTAAGCAGATGTGTCGTTTACTCTAAATTCTTTTAATTTTTTCTTAGCTTCAGTATTTTTTTTAGCAAAAACACCTTTCATAGCTTTTGTTAATTTTGAATTTTTAATTTTCCCATATCCAAGCTGAACAGCCTTGTACCCTCTTTTTTCTTCTTCAATAACCTGAATAACTCTAGCTTTTTCGACCTTAAGTACAGTCACAGGAACTAATTGACCAGATTTATAGAACTCTCTCGTCATACCTATTTTCTTTCCTATTAAAGCTATCTCACTCATAATTAAATTTTTATCTCCACATCTACTCCAGAAGCTAAATCAAGTTTCATTAATGCCTCTACAGTTTGTGGTGTTGGTTCAATAATATCTATTAATCTTTTATGAGTTCTTGATTCAAATTGCTCTCTACTTTTCTTGTCTATATGAGGTGATCTTAAAACTGTATATCTTTCAATTCTAGTGGGTAATGGTATTGGTCCCTTAATTGTTGCTCCAGTTCTTTTTACTGTATTTACAATCTCTTCTGTAGAAGCATCTAGAACTTTATTGTCATATGCTCTTAATTTAATTCTAATATTCTGTTTTTCCATGGTTAACCTGCAATCTTCTTAGTAACTTCGTCTTGAACATTTTGTGGTACTTTTGAATAATGATCAAAAAACATTGAATATTGTGCTCTACCTTGAGACATTGATCTTAAATTATTTATATAACCAAACATGTTAGCCAAAGGAACCATTGCTGTTATTACGGTTGCGTTACCTCTTTGCTCTTGAGTGTTAATTTGACCCCTTCTACTATTTAAATCACCTATAACATCACCCATGTAGTCTTCAGGAGTTACTACTTCAACTCTCATTACTGGTTCTAATAATTTTAGCCCACCTTTTGTACATGCTTCTTTAAAACAAGCTCTGCTTGCTAATTCAAATGCAAGTACACTTGAGTCAACATCGTGATGCAATCCATCTAAGATAGTTACTTTATAATCAATCATTGGAAATCCAGCTAAAATTCCAGTATCTGAAACAGTTTCTATTCCTTTTTCAACACCAGGGATAAATTCTTTTGGAATTGCACCACCTTTAATTTTGCTCTCAACATCTCTACCTTTACCAGGTTCTTGAGGCTCTACTAAAAGTTTAACTTTTGCAAATTGACCAGCACCACCACTTTGTTTTTTATGAGTGTATTCAACCTCTGAAGCAGCTTCTATAGTTTCTCTATAAGCAACTTGTGGAGCTCCAACATTGGCTTCTACTTTAAATTCTCTTTTCATTCTATCAACAATAATATCCAAGTGTAATTCACCCATTCCCTTAATAATTGTTTGTCCTGACTCTTCGTCTGAAGTAACTCTAAAGGAAGGGTCTTCCTTAGCTAATCTGCCTAATGCTTCACCCATTTTTTCTTGGTCCGCTTTTGTTTTTGGTTCTACTGCAATTTCAATTACTGGATCAGGGAACTCCATTGGTTCAAGAAGGACAGAATTTTCTTTGTCACATAAAGTATGTCCTGTAATAGTATTTTTTAATCCTGCTAAAGCAACTATATCGCCTGCATTAGCTTCTTTAATATCTTCTCGAGAATTTGCATGCATTAAAAGCATTCTTCCAACTCTTTCTTCTTTTTCTTTAGAAGAATTGAAGACTGCTGTACCAGTTTTGATTGTACCAGAATAGATTCTAATAAAAGTTAGTGAGCCAACAAATGGATCGTTAGCCACTTTAAAAGCTAAAGCAGAAAATGGAACACTATCTTCAAATTTCATTTCCATTTCATCTTCACTACCTAATTTAGTTCCTTTGATAGATCCAATATCTACGGGACTTGGTAAGTAGTTCACAACTGCATCTAGTAAAGGCTGAACACCTTTGTTTTTGAATGCTGAACCTGTCAAAACTGGAACAAAACTAAAATTTAGAGTTCCTTTTCTTATGCATTTGACTAAATCTTCTTCTTTAATTTCATCGCCATTTAAATAGGCTTCCATTAGCTTTTCATCTTGTTCAACAGCTGTTTCAACTAATTCTGTTCTATATTTTTCTGAGATTTCTTTTAAATCTTCTGGAATTTCTTTGTATTCCCATTCAGCTCCTAGTGCCTCATTTTTCCAAACTTGAGCTTTCATTTTAACAAGATCAACTACACCAGATAAAGAGGCTTCAGCTCCTATAGGGACTTGCACAACCAAAGGTTTGGCACCTAATCTATCTCTAATCATGTCTACACATCTAAAGAAATCAGCACCTGTTCTGTCTAATTTGTTTACAAAACAAATTCTTGGTACTTTATACTTGTCGGCTTGTCTCCATACAGTTTCGGATTGTGGCTCTACACCTGCAACACCATCAAAAACAGCAACAGCACCATCTAAAACTTTTAAAGACCTTTCTACTTCAATGGTAAAATCAACGTGACCAGGTGTGTCTATAATATTTATTCTATGATCATTCCAAAAACAAGTAGTGGCCGCAGATGTAATTGTAATTCCTCTTTCTTGTTCTTGCTCCATCCAATCCATTGTTGCAGCACCATCGTGTACTTCACCAATTTTGTGACTCTTTCCTGTATAGTATAGAACTCGTTCAGTAGTAGTTGTTTTACCGGCATCTATATGGGCCATGATCCCAATATTTCTGTATTTGTCTAATGTGTGAGTTCTAGCCATAACTTATTACCACCTAAAATGAGCAAATGCCTTATTTGACTCTGCCATTTTATGCACGTCCTCTCTTTTTTTAACTGCAGCTCCTTTTTTTTCATAAGCATCATAGAGCTCATTAAAAATTTTATCTGCCATGTGTTTATCTTTTCTTTTCCTTGCTGATTCAACTAACCATCTGATTGCTAATGCTTGTGCCCTTTTATTTTTTACCTCAACAGGAACTTGATAAGTTGCACCACCAACTCTTCTAGATCTAACTTCTACAGTTGGTTTAATGTTGTTAATTGCTTCATTAAAAATATTTATTGGTTCATCTTTCGTCTTAGTTTTAATTTTATCAATTGCATCATAAACAATTTTAGCGGCAATGCCTCTTTTGCCGTCATACATGATATTGTTGATTAATTTTGGAATTATAGTTGAATTGAATTTTGGATCTGGAACAACATTTTTTTTCGGCTGTGTTTTTTTTCTAGACATTATTTACCTTTTTTTGTCCCATATAAAGATCTTCTTTGTTTTCTGTTCGCAACACCTTGGGTATCTAGATTACCTCTTAGAATATGATAACGAACACCTGGTAAATCTTTTACCCTACCACCTCTAATTAATACTACTGAGTGTTCTTGAAGATTGTGACCTTCACCTGGAATATAAGCTGTAACTTCAAATCCATTTGACAATCTTACTCTAGCAACTTTCCTTAATGCTGAATTAGGTTTCTTAGGAGTTGTTGTGTAAACTTTTACACAAACACCTCTTTTTAAGGGTTGTTTTTGTAAAGCAGGAACCTTGTTCCTTGCAGCTGGTCTAACTCTTTTTTTTCTTAACAACTGATTAATAGTTGGCATAAATATTTCAAAATTAATTAATTTATTTTTAGATGAAAATAACTGACAGGTTATTTTATGGCAGCGTTTAGTACTGTTAGAAGCACTACATTCCAACCAAAAACACCGCCAAATTACTTATTAATAGCCCTTTGTCAAACTAAAACTGCAATTTTTAAGCGATTTTTTTACTGATTTGCCTGTGTTTCTTCAGGTTCTGAAGCCTCTATTTTATCCTGCTCTGATAAGAAATTATTATCGTCCTCTAGAGCTTTATTGTTCCATCTATTTTTAATATTACCAGTACCTGCAGGAACTAACCTTCCAACAATTACATTCTCTTTTAGGCCATTTAATGGATCAACTTTTCCTTTAATTGCAGCATCAGTTAATACCCTTGTTGTTTCTTGGAAAGAAGCTGCTGAAATAAATGACTCAGTCTGAAGTGAAGCTTTAGTAATACCCATTAGAACTCTTTCACCTACTGCTTGTGCTTTACCCTCTGAAACTAATTTTTCATTAGTATTATCAAACTTAATTCTATCAACGACTTCTCCAGGTAAATAACTTGAATCTCCTGATGCTTTTACTTCAACCTTTTTAAGCATTTGTCTTAAAATAGTCTCAATATGCTTATCATTTATGATAACACCTTGTAATCTATAGACTTCTTGTACTTGGTTAACAAAGTATTCTGTTAAATCTTTGATGCCTAAAATTCTTAGAATATCATGTGGCAATGGTTGGCCATCTAAGAGATACTCTCCTTTTTGAATTTTTTCACCAGGGTTAAAATTGATATGTTTGCCTTTTGGAATTAAATAATTTGAGGGTTCAGAACCATCATCAGGAACAATAGATACCCTTTGTTTTCCTCTTACTTCTTTTCCAAAAATTACACTTCCATCGTTTTCAGCAATAATTGCACTATCCTTTGCCTTTCTTGCCTCAAATAACTCAGCAACTCTTGGAAGTCCTCCAGTAATATCTTTTGTTTTTGTTGTTTCCTTAGGTAATCTTGCAATTACATCACCCGCATAAACTTTTTGACCATCTTTAATTGATAATATTGAATCTGGTACCAAATAATATCTGGCCTCATTATCATCAGCTTTTTTGATTATGTTTCCTTTTTCATCTCTAAGGGTAATTCTTGGTTTTAAATCAGTACTTTTAGATTGACCTCTCCAGTCAATTACTGATTTAGAAGAAATTCCAGTTGCATCATCAGTAGTTTCTTGAATTGAAACACCATCAATTAAATCTACATAACTAGCTATACCACTTTTTTCTGCAATAACTGGAGTAGTGTAAGGATCCCATTCACATATTTTAGTGTTTGCTTTTACTTTGTCTCCATTATTGAAAAATAATCTTGAACCGTAAGCAACTTTGTAAACTGCTATCTGAACTCCTTTATCGTCCTCTATAGAAAGTTGAGTGTTTCTTCCCATAACAATCAAATTCTTTTTAGAGTCCTCTAAGATATTTGAGTTTATTATTTTTAAAGTTCCATCGCTTTTGGTAATTATTTGAGAATCTTGTTTAACAGAAGCTGTTCCTCCTACGTGGAAAGTTCTCATTGTTAACTGTGTTCCTGGTTCTCCAATTGATTGAGCTGATATCATTCCAATTGCTTCTCCAACATGGACCATCTTGCCTCTAGATAAATCCCTTCCATAACAAGTAGCACATACGCCCTCTTTTGAACTACATGTCATTACTGAATAAACTTTTATTGATTTAACACCTGCGGCATCAATTTTATCACATCCTGCCTCATCAATCATTTCAGATTTTTTAATAATTACTTCACCTGATAAAGGGTTTTTAACCTCAGCAGCAGTAACTCTTCCTAATGCTCTTTCAGATAAACTTACAACAACATTACCACCTTCTAAAATTTCAGAAAGTTCAATAAATCCAGGATCATCACATTTTACTTTAGTTATTGTTAAGTCTTGAGCTACATCACACAATCTTCTTGTTAAATATCCAGAACTAGCTGTTTTAAGTGCTGTATCTGCTAATCCTTTTCTAGCTCCGTGAGTTGAATTGAAATACTCTAAAGCAGTTAATCCTTCTTTAAAGTTTGAAATAATTGGACTTTCAATAATTTCCCCTGACGGTTTAGCAATTAGGCCTCTCATACCAGCTAATTGTTTCATTTGAGCTGCAGATCCTCTAGCTCCACTGTCTGCCATCATAAATACAGAATTTATTTTCAATCCTTCATCGGTTTTTTCTGTAGCTGAAATTCCTTTCATCATTTCTCCGGCAACTTTATCTGTACACTTAGACCAAGCATCAACAACTTTGTTGTATTTTTCACCTCTTGTAATTAAACCTTCAGCATATTGAGTTTCATAATCTGCAATTAATTTTTTAGTATCATCAATTAATTGAGTTTTATTTTCAGGGATTACAAGATCATCTTTTCCAAACGAAATTCCTGCTTTAAATGCGTGTTTAAATCCTAAATCTTTAAGCTTATCGCAGAAAATTACAGTTGTTTTTTGACCACAAAATCTAAATACAACATCAATTATTTCTGAAACTACTTTTTTAGGTAATAATCTATCTATCAAAGAGAACTTAATGTTGCTATTTTTAGGTAACAAATTTGCCAATAAAAATCTTCCTGCTGTAGAGGTATATTTTTCCATTTTTTTATTACCTTGATCATCTACGGTCTCAAATCTTGAAATAATTGTGCTGTGCACATTTATTTGACCAGAAGATAGTGCAAATTCAATTTGATCTGAATTTGTAAAGTATCCAGCTGGTTTATCAGATATAGGTTCTTGTGAGAGATAGTAAATTCCTAAAATCATATCCTGACTTGGAACAATAATTGGTTTACCATTTGATGGAGAAAGAATATTATTTGTGGATAGCATTAATATTCTAGCCTCTAATTGAGCTTCTAAACTTAATGGAACGTGAACTGCCATTTGATCACCATCGAAGTCAGCATTAAATGCTGCACAAGTTAAAGGGTGTAATTCAATTGCATCTCCTTCAATTAACTTAGGTTCAAACGCTTGAACTCCAAGCCTATGAAGTGTTGGCGCTCTATTTAAAAGTACCGGATGCTCTCTAACTATTAACTCTAAAGCGTCCCAAACTGCATTTGTTTCTTTTTCAACTAATTTTTTAGCTTGTTTAATTGTTGAAGCTAAGCCTAATTTATTTAATCTTGCATATAAAAATGGTTTAAATAATTCTAATGCCATTTTTTTCGGTAAACCACACTCATGGAGTTTCAAATCTGGACCAACTACAATTACTGATCTTCCTGAATAATCAACTCGTTTACCTAAAAGGTTTTGTCTAAATCTTCCTTGTTTACCTTTTAACATTTCAGCAAGAGATTTAAGTGGTCGCTTACCTGTTCCTGTTATCACTCTGCCTCTTCTGCCATTATCAAATAGAGCATCTACCGATTCTTGAAGCATCCTTTTTTCATTTCTTACAATAATATCTGGGGCTTTAAGATCCATTAATCTTTTTAATCTATTATTTCTATTGATTACTCTTCTATATAAATCGTTAAGATCTGAAGTTGCAAATCTCCCCCCATCTAAAGGGACTAGAGGTCTTAATTCAGGTGGTATAACTGGAACCACAGTCATAATCATCCATTCAGGTTTTTGACCAGTTTCAATAAATGACTCTATTAGTTTTAATCTTTTAATTGCTCTTTCTTCATTTACTTTTGATTTAGTTTCTTTAATAAAGTTTACAAGATTTTTTCTTTCTAATTCTAAATCTAAATTTTTTAACATTTCAAGAACGGCTTCTGCTCCTATACCCGCTGTAAAACTTTCTTCACCAAATTCATCTTGATATTTTGCTAATTCTTCCTCATTAAGAAGTTGATTTTTTTGTAAACCGGTTAAACCTGGTTCTATTACTATAAAATTTTCAAAATAAAGTACTCTCTCTATTTCCTTTAATTTCATATCAACTGCTAAAGCAATTCTGCTTGGAAGAGACTTCAAGAACCAAATATGTGCTACTGGTGTAGCAAGATTAATGTGACCCATTCTTTCTCTTCTTACATTTGATTTTGTAACCTCAACACCACATTTCTCACATATAATTCCTCTAAATTTCATTCGTTTATACTTACCGCATAAACACTCATAATCCTTTATTGGTCCAAAAATTCTTGCACAGAATAAACCGTCTTTTTCAGGTCTAAATGTTCTGTAATTAATTGTTTCAGGCTTTTTAATTTCGCCAAATGTCCAAGATTTAATTTTTTCTGGACTAGCAAGTGAAATTTTAATGCTATTAAAATTTTGAGCTTCTGAAATTTCGCTACCCTTAAATAAATCTGTTAATTCTTTTTTCATTAATTTAGCTCCACATTTAATGCTAATGATTTAATTTCTTTAACTAAAACGTTAAATGACTCTGGTATTCCAGATTCAAAATTTTCTTCACCTTTAACTATAGTCTCGTAAACCTTAACTCTACCTGCAACGTCATCAGATTTAACAGTTAGAATTTCCTGCAATGTATATGATGCGCCATATGCTTCAAGAGCCCACACTTCCATTTCACCAAATCTTTGACCACCTAACTGTGCTTTACCACCTAGCGGTTGTTGTGTAACCAAACTGTAAGGTCCAGTAGATCTTGCATGAATTTTATCTTCAACTAAGTGATGAAGTTTTAGCATATATATTATTCCAACAGTAACTGGTCTATCAAATTTTTCTCCTGTTCTTCCATCCCATAAGTAAGTTTGTCCAGATCCTGGTAAATTTGCTAGTTCAAGCATCTCAGTAACATTTTTTTCTTTAGCACCATCAAAAACAGGTGTTGAGATTGCGATACCATTTTGTAAATTTTCACAAAGATCTTTGAATTCACTCTTGCTTAATTTATCTACTTTATCGTTGAAAATTTCTTCTCCATAAACTGATTTTAAAAATTTTTCGATTTTTTCTGTTCTTTCAATTTTTTTGTTATTTTCGTTTACTAAATTTTTAACTTGTTCACCAAATTCTTTACACGCCCAACCCAAATGAGTCTCTAAAATTTGTCCAACGTTCATCCTACTAGGGACACCTAGAGGATTTAATACAATATCAACTGGTCTACCGTCTTCTCTATATGGCATATCTTCAACAGGAACGATTTTACTAACAACGCCTTTGTTACCATGTCTTCCAGACATCTTGTCACCAGGTCTTAATCTTCTTTTTATAGCAACGAATACTTTTACCATTTTCATAACACTAGGTAATAAATCATCACCACTTCTAATTTTTAAAACTTTATCTTCAAATCTCTCTGTTATGTCTTGTTTAGCTTTATTATATTGATCTTTTAATTGAGCTAATGTTGCTTCGTCATTCACATTTCCTACAGTGATTTTGAATACATCATTAATGGATAGTTTATTAATTGTATCAAAATCAAGTTTAGTTCCTTCAGATAAATCTTTTACTTTTTTAGTTAAAGATGATCCTGACAAGAATTGTGAAGCTCTTTGTTTAATACTTCTTTCTAATATTTCTTCTTCAACAATTTTATCTTGTTGAACTTGCTCAATCTCAGCTCTTTCAATAGTTATTGATCTTTCGTCTTTCTCGATTCCATGTCTATTGAAAACTCTTACATCAACTACCGTTCCACTTGATCCTCTAGACATTCTTAGAGATGTATCTGTTACATCGATAGCTTTTTCACCAAAAATTGATCTTAATAATTTTTCTTCAGGACCAGATGCCGAATCTCCTTTTGGAGTAACTTTACCAACTAAAATATCTCCAGCATTTACCTCCGCACCAATATAAACTATTCCTGATTCATCAAGGTTTTTTAAAGCCTCTTCGTTTACATTGGGTATATCTCTTGTAATTTCTTCTTCACCTAGCTTTGTATCTCTCGCCATTATTTCGTATTCAACAATATGAACAGATGTAAAAACGTCATCAGTAACACATCTTTCTGAAATTAGGATTGAGTCTTCAAAGTTATAGCCTTGCCACGGCATGAATGCTACAGTAACATTCTTACCTAAAGCGAGTTCACCTAATTTTGTTGAAGGGCCATCTGCGATAATATCTCCAGATTTGACTTTATCACCAACTCTAACTAATGGTCTTTGGTTTATACAAGTATTTTGGTTTGATCTTTTAAATTTTTGAAGGTTATAGATATCTACACCAGACTTACTAAAGTCTGTTTCCTCAGTTACTTTTATGACAATTCTTTTACCATCTATTTTATCAACAACTCCATCACGCTTAGCAACAATAGTTACTCCAGAATCTAATGCTACATCACTTTCAATTCCTGTACCAACAAGTGGTGACTCGGGTTTTAACAATGGAACTGCTTGTCTCATCATATTTGATCCCATTAAAGCTCTATTTGCATCATCGTTTTCTAAGAATGGAATTAATGATGCTGCAACTGAAACTAATTGTTTTGGCGAGACATCAATGTAATCAATAGAGTCAGGTTTTGCCAAAAGAAAATTTAGGTTTTGTCTACATGAAACCAATTCCTCAGTAATTTTTCCATTTTTATCAAGTTTTGTATTTGCTTGTGCAATAGTAAATTTTGTTTCTTCCATTGCTGATAAGTATTCGACTTTATCCTGAACAACACCGTCTTTTACTTTTTTGTAAGGGCTTTCAATAAAACCATACTTGTTTATTTTTGCATATGTAGAAAGACTATTAATCAAACCAATATTTGGACCCTCTGGTGTCTCAATTGGACAAATTCTTCCATAGTGAGTTGGGTGCACGTCTCTAACTTCAAAGCCAGCTCTCTCTCTTGTTAATCCACCCGGTCCTAAAGCTGAAACTCTTCTCTTGTGAGTAATTTCAGATAATGGATTTGTTTGATCCATAAACTGAGAAAGTTGTGAACTTGCAAAAAAATCTTTTAATGAAACTGTTAATGGTTTTGCATTAATTAGATCTTGTGGCATTGCTGACTCAACATCAAGAGTTGTCATTTTTTCTTTTATAGCCCTTTCCATTCTGTAAACACCAATTCTTGCTTGGTTTTCAACTAACTCTCCTACAGAACGTACTCTCCTATTGCCTAAATGATCAATATCATCAACATCATCTTTACCATCACGTAAATCTAACATTTTGTGAATTATTGCAATAATATCATCATTTCTTAATATAGTAATTTTATCTGAACATTCTTGGTTTAATCTTGAGTTCATTTTAACTCTTCCAACATCAGACAAATCATATCTATCTGAGCTAAAGAAAAGATTATTAAATATTTGGGTTGCTATCTCTATGGTTGGAGGTTCTCCAGGTCTTAACATTTTATAGATTTCCGTGATAGCTTCATCTTTATTATTATTTTTATCAGCTAAAATAGTTGTAAGTAGATAAGGTCCTTTATTTATTGAATTTGTAACAGAAATTTGAAGTGAATGTATATTTGCTTCTAAAATTTGTTGAATAATTGTGTCATTTAATTCAGTACCAATTTTATATACACCATCCTCTTCGTCATTAACTTTCACGTCTCTATGTAAAAATTTACCAAACAAAGACTCTCTAGAAACTAATATATCTTTCAAACCATCATTAGCTAATTTTTTTGCACTTAAAAAATTTATTTTGTCACCTAATTTTATTACTACTTCTCCAGTCTTGGCATTAATTACTTCCTCTGAAAAATTTTTAGCTTTGTAATTTTCTGGATTAAATTTAGTTTTCCATTTTTCTGTTTTCGGATCAAAAGTGTACTGTTCACTCTCATAAAACTCATCTACTATTTCTGGTTTTGTATAACCTAAAGCTAACAATAAAGTAGATGAAAAAATTTTCTTTTTTCTATCAATTTTAAAATATAAAAAATCTTTAACATCATATTCAAAATCTAACCAAGAACCCCTATTAGGAATTACTCTGCAATTGAACAAAAGTTTACCACTAGCATGAGTTTTTCCTTTATCATGATCAAAAAATACACCTGGACTTCTATGCATTTGATTTACAACAACTCTTTGAACACCGTTAGTTATAAAAGTTCCACTGTTAGTCATCATAGGTACTTCACCCATATAAACTTCTTGCTCTTTTGCTGATAAAATATCTTTAGTGTTATTATCTTGATCTATTTCGTAAACAACTAGCCTCAGTGTGCATTTAAGCGCTGATGAATATGTAAGTCCTCTTGCTATGCATTCTTCAACATCAAATTTTGGTTTCTCTAATCTGTATGATACATACTCCAGAGTTGCTTTATCGTTCAAATCCTCAATTGGAAAAATACTTTTGAATACTCTATCAAAGCCTTTGGTAAGCTCAGATGCCTCTGGATTGAATTCTGTTAATTCATTGTAAGAATTTTTTTGAACTTCTATTAAGTTAGGAATCGATAAACTTTCCTTCAGTTTACCAAAACTTTTTCTTATGTTTTTCTTTTCAGTAAAAGATAATTGCATCTATATTTATAAATACCGATTAAAAATAATCAGTATTTGAATTCTTTCTATTTAATTTATTTAAGTTCTACTTTAGCGCCAGCAGCTTCTAATTTAGCTTTGATCTCTTCAGCATCTTTTTTATTCACACCAGATTTAACTTCCTTTGGTGCTCCTTCTACAAGATCTTTAGCTTCTTTTAAACCTAATGAAGTAGCTGCTCTTACTTCTTTTATAACATTAATTTTTTTGTCACCTGCAGAAACTAACATAATTGTAAAATCATCTTTATCTTCTGCTGGAGCCGCGCCACCTGCTGCTGCTGGAGCCGCCGCTGCCATTGGAGTTACACCCCATTTTTCTTCTAATTGTTTTGAAAGTTCAGCTGCCTCTGCAACAGTCAAACTTGATAAGTCTTCAATAATTTTGTTTAGATCAGGCATATGTATTACTCTTTGGGTTGTGTTTCAGAATTTTCTGCCGACAAACTACTCATTTTTTCTGAATGTGCAAGCAAAATACTGATTAATTTAGATGCAGAAGCGTTTAAAATACCCACTATATTGGCTCTCGCTTCATCTAATGTAGGTAAACTTGCTACATTTTGGACACCGGCCGAATCTAAGACCTCGTTATCCATTATTCCACCAATTAATTTTAAGTTTTCATTATCTTTTGCAAATTTTGAGAGAATCCTTGCAGACATTATAGCATCCTCACCAAATGCAACTGCTGTTGGACCAGTAAATAAATTTGACAAATCTTTACACTTTGTTTTTTCTAAAGCAAGTTTTGTAATTCTGTTTTTTGTTATTTTGAAAATTATTCCATGCTCTCTCATTTTTGCTCTTAACTCATCCAATTGAGTCATAGTTAAACCTTGGTAATGGGTAACCATAACAGCTTTGCTATTTTCAAACTTACTAGTCATTTGTTCAATATAATTTTTCTTTTGTTCTTTATTCATCATAACTATATTGATTTCCCTAATTTAACTTTATATGAAACACCCATTGTTGATGAAGCAAATACGGTTCTAATTAAATCACCTTTTAAAGTGTTATTTGATTTTTCTTTCTCTAAAGCATCTAAGATTGCGTTGTAGTTTTTTAGCAATTGATCATCACTAAAAGATTTTTTACCAATACTAACTCCAATATTTCCGTCTTTATCATTTCTAACTTCTACTTGACCAGATTTAGCGTTGGTTACCGCTTCTTTAATATTTTCAGAAACTGAACCAAGCTTTGGATTGGGCATTAAACCTTTTGGTCCTAAAACTTTTCCTAATTTAGAAAGTTTAATCATCATTCCTGGTGTGCAAATTAATTTTTCAAAATTTAATTCTCCACCTTTAATTCTTTCAACAAATTCATCACCACCTACAATATCTGCACCTGCATCTTTTGCTTCTTGTTCTTTATTAGACTCACAAACTACGGCAACTTTAACTTTCTTACCTGTGCCGCCAGGTAAATTAACTACAGTTCTAATATTAACTTCACTTTTCTTTTGCTTGTGATTTATTTGAAAACTTAAATCCAAAGATTCATCAAATTTAGTTGTGCAGTTTTTCTTAAGCTCAGGTAACAATTTTTCTATTGGCTCCGCGTTCAAGTCTTTTGTCTTTTCAGGTAATTTTTTGTATCTTTTTGATGCCATTATTCTTTTACCTCAATACCCATTGATCTAGCTGATCCTGCAATAATTTTTACAGCTTCTTCAATATCATAAGCATTTAAATCATTCATTTTTTCTTTTGCTATACTCTCTAATTGTTTTTTAGATATTGAAGCAACAATGTTTCTTCCAGGTTCTTTTGATCCACCTTTAAGTTTTACTGCTTCTTTAATATAAAATGATGCAGGTGGTGATTTAATTTTAAAATCAAATTTTTTATCTTTATAAACTGTAATTTCAACTGGAACAGGTTTACCTGCCAATGATTTAGTTTTGTCATTAAAAGCTTTACAAAACTCCATAATATTTACACCACGTTGACCTAATGCAGGACCAACTGGGGGAGCTGGATTAGCTTGACCACCTTTAATTTGTAATTTTATAAATCCACTAATTTCTTTTGCCATTAACTTACCTTCTCAACCTGATTATATTCTAAATCTACTGGTGTAGGACGACCAAATATAGAAACTGACACCTTAAGTCTAGCTTTTTCTTCATCAATTTCTTCAATCATTCCATTAAATGAAGCAAATGGACCATCTACAACCTGAACTTTTTCACCTACACTGTAATCTACTCCAGATTTTGGCTGAGCAACACCATCTTTAATCTGACCTAAAATCTTTTCCACTTCTTTATCCGAAACTGGAACAGGAATACCTTTTGTGCCCAAGAAACCACTGACCCTCTTTATATTCTTGATCATGTGATAAATATTATTATCCATCTCACTCTTTATTAGTACATATCCAGGAAAGTATTTTTTTTTTCTTTGTATTCTTTTACCTCTTTTTACCTCTGTAACATCATGTGTAGGTACAATAATCTCTTCAAACTTATCAGCTATTTTAGCTTTATCCGCTTCTTCTTTGATTAGAGCTGCAACTTTATTTTCAAAGCTTGAATGGGATTGAACTATGTACCAATTTTTCATTAAATACTCACTTTAAGTAAAAGTTCTAAGAAAAATTTCAAAACCTGATCTAAAAGAAGAAAAAATAAAGACATAACAACTGCCATGACAAATACCATTAAAGCACCTTGTATAGTCTCTTTCCAAGTTGGCCACGTAACTTTAAAAGCTTCTTGCTTAACTTCCTGCAAAAATTTAATCGGGTTTCTCATAATATCTAAGCTCAAATTGGCAGGAGCGGAGGGACTCGAACCCTCAGCCTCCGGTTTTGGAGACCGGCGCTCTACCAATTGAGCTACACTCCTATTTATAGAGTTACTCTATAATTTTAGTTACTACTCCTGCTCCAACAGTTCTTCCACCTTCTCTAATTGCAAAGTTTAATTTCTCTGCCATTGCGATTGGTGTAATTAGTTTAACAGTAAATTTAGCGTCATCACCTGGCATAACCATTTCTGTACCAGCTGGTAATTCTACTTCACCTGTAACGTCTGTTGTTCTAAAATAAAACTGTGGTCTGTATTTAGTAAAAAACGGAGTATGTCTACCACCCTCATCTTTTTTAAGTACATACGCTTGAGCTTCAAATTTAGTATGTGGAGTAATTGAACCAGGCTTACAAAGAACTTGACCTCTTTCGATATCAGTTCTTTCAATACCCCTCAATAAAATTCCAACGTTATCACCAGCTTCACCTGAATCTAAAAGTTTTCTAAACATTTCAACTCCAGTACAAACTGATTTTTTAGTTTCTCTAATTCCAACTATTTCAACCTCTTCACCAGTTTTAATTACACCAGACTCTACTCTTCCAGTTGCAACTGTTCCTCTTCCAGAAATTGAAAATACATCCTCAACTGGCATCAAGAATGGTTTGTCAACTTCTCTAGCTGGTTGTGGAATATGTTCATCAACAGCCTTCATTAATTCTAAAATTGAATTTTTTCCAATTTCATCATCTCTTCCTTCAACTGCTGCTAAAGCTGAACCTTTAACAATTGGTGTTTTATCACCTGGATATTTATATGAAGTTAAAAGTTCTCTAATTTCTTCTTCAACAAGTTCAATCATTTCTTTATCATCAACTTGGTCTACTTTGTTTAAGTAAACAACAATTGCAGGAATTCCAACTTGTCTTCCTAAAAGAATGTGTTCTCTTGTTTGTGGCATTGGACCATCAGCTGCGTTAACAACTAAAATTGCTCCATCCATCTGCGCAGCACCAGTGATCATGTTTTTAACATAGTCAGCGTGTCCAGGACAATCTACGTGAGCATAGTGTCTTTTTTCAGTTTCATACTCAACGTGTGCTGTTGAAATTGTTATACCTCTCTCTTTTTCTTCAGGTGCTTTATCAATTTGATCATAAGCAACTGCAGTTCCGCCGCCCGCTTGTGCTAATACATTTGTAATCGCGGCCGTAAGAGTTGTTTTACCATGGTCGACATGACCAATAGTCCCAATGTTACAGTGGGGTTTGTTTCTTACAAATTTTTCTTTTGACATTACGTTTTTACCTCAGTTTTTTTTTGTTTCTTCTAATTTTAATTTCTTGGAGCGGGTAAAGGGAATCGAACCCTTACATCCAGCTTGGAAGGCTAGCGTTCTACCATTGAACTACACCCGCACAACCCCAAGAGTAACACTCCATGTTATTTAAATCTTATTAAATGGTGGAGGGGGAAAGATTCGAACTTTCGAAGACCGAAGTCAACGGGTTTACAGCCCGCCCCATTTGACCGCTCTGGAACCCCTCCTATGGGGAAGTGTCCCCTTGTTCAATAAAGCTTCAAATAACAAGCGTTTTATATATTTTATTTGTCCAAATGCAACACGTGATTTAATAAGAAAATAATAAAAAAACCGTGTAAAACTCATAATTATTTATGAACAAATCATCTTTTTTCATTGTTGGTCAACATGCGGTAATTGAAGCTCTAAGAAACCCTAAAAGAAAGGTTTTAAGAGTCTTTTTAACAGAGGAGTCTAAAAAAAATATTCATAGAAAAAATCCAAATAAAAATATTTTAGAAGATATTAAAGTTTATTTTAAAACTAAAAAAGAATTAGATAAATATAGTTCTAAAGAACAATTAATGCACAATGGCTATGTTGCAGAGATTGAGCATCTAGATCAACCAGATTTAAAACAATTTATTAAAAATAAACACAATTTAACATTCGTCTGTCTTGATGAGGTGACAGATCCAAGAAATATTGGTTCATTAATAAGAAGTGCAGCATCATTTGACATTGATGGATTAATTATTAAACAGAGACATTTTCCTCGTGATAGCAAGTTAATGTATAAATCTGCGAGTGGGTGTATGGAGCACGTAAATATATTTGAAGTTTCAAATATTAATTCAACATTAAAAAATTTAAAACAAAAAAATTTCTGGGTTTATGGTTTTGATGCTAAAGGACAAAAAGATTTCACAGATATAAAGTGGGAAGGAAATAATATTCTGTTATTTGGTTCAGAAGGATTTGGTATGAGACAGCATACTATTAAATATGCTGACTTTTTTGTTAAAATTAATATTAATAATGATATTGAAAGTTTAAATATCTCAAATAGTGCAGCAATTGTATTTCATCATCTTAGATATTTAAAAAAAAAGAGTTGATTATTTAACAAATAATTAATAATTATTGCGCATGCCCTTGTAGCTCAGCTGGTAGAGCAATTGATTTGTAATCAATAGGTCCGCGGTTCGAATCCGTGCGGGGGCACCACTTCACTTACTTTTTAATCTAATTTATTTATACAAAAACTATTCTTACGACAATAAGTGTTGCAGGATTGTTGCAAGATTGTTGCCTAATCAAGTGGTCGTTAAAATTTTAATTTACTTTTGGAACAAAGATAATTTCTTTCACCTGCTTCTCTACTGTCATCTAATATATTATAAACTTCAATCAGTCTTCCATTTTGTCTGTTAAGGATTGCAACCTTTCTTATAGATTTATTTTCTCCAGTCCAACTAACTTCTGCACCATCAAATATAATTGTAGTTTTGGAACCTAATAATCCATAAACATTAAATGGAGAATCAATTACTTTTTCTCTATCAAAATCAATTTTTAGATATACGTCTGATAGGTCTCCTTCTTTATATATAATCTTTTGTTTTCCAGGAGCGACTTTATCACCACCAATAAACTTACAGTGTATTCTAGTTTCTTTTGCATAAGCATTCCCACTTAACAACAAACCTAGAACCACGATCCCTAAAAGTTTATTCATTTAAATTAATCTCACAAAACTATTTTTGATTTTAGATATATCATACATAAACCCTTGCCATCCAGCTCTTCTTGCAGATGTAGATAAAGGTTTTCTTGCAACAAATATTTCTTTGTTTTGCAAATCTGAGGCTAGGTAAAATACTGAGTATTCTTTTTTGCAAACTAAAACTAAATAAAGTGGAAAGTATATACCAGCATTCATTCTTTCCTCTTGTGGCTTCCAGGCCGCTCCTAAAACTGAACTTGGGAGTTTATTAATATTTTTTACATTCGAAGATTTAACTTGAGCTAAAAATCCACAGAAATCACAAATCAAGTCTGCACACTTAAAGTTTGTTGGAAGCTTCTTAAGTGTTCTTTTCTTTTTGCATTTTGGACAAATACAATTTTTAACAATTAACTCTTCTCCAAAAACTCCAAGCTTCTGTTTGTCTGTAGGCATTACAAAAGTTTAACATTGTTGCGAGATTGTTGCCAACTCAAAAGTATTTTAAGATTATTGTTGCCAACAAATGTTTATTTAAACTTTAGCAATTGATTTGTAATCAATAGGTCCGCGGTTCGAATCCGTGCGGGGGCACCACTTCACTTACTTTTTGATCAAAATTATTAATATAAAAATTTATCTTGCAACAATAAGTGTTGCCAGATTGTTGCAGGATTGTTGCTTAATCAAGTAGTCCTTTTATTATTCAATTGAAATCTCTGTCTTTACTGGAGAGCCGCTGTCTTCAACACAAGTTTCAATTATAATCATTGTATAACCAACATTGATAGATATTGAATGCTTACCCTGATAACCTAATTTTTTATATCCATAAGATTTTGGAATACCGTGACACTTAATAGGACCACCAACAGTCATTGCTGCTGTTGAAGGTTCATAAACATCTTGTATTTTATCATTAAAAATTTTTTCAATATATCCTGGTATATTACCTCGAGAATTATGTGTTCCGTTACAATCAAATTGTTTAGATCCATTGTGATCAAATATCTTGGACTCCCCTATCATACATTTTGCTAATTCATTTTGAATGTATTTGGCAATTACTTTGTGATTAGCTTCAGTTACTTTTTTTTTAGCACTACTAGTGTAACCATTATAAGCAACAACACCTACTGCAGCAAGAATACCGATGATGGCAACTACGACTAAAAGTTCAATTAAGGTGAAGCCTTTTTGTTTATTAATTTCCACTAATTGTATCCTCGATGAGTTTGCCATTACAAAGAGTTCTTAATCTTATTGTGTTATTGTTAGTATAATAATAGGTTCTACCATCTTGTGTTGGTGTTCCACTATTTCCCATCCAGCTGTATCCCCAATGATCATTAGGACTATAGGGATTCTTTAAGTAGTTTGTCATATGTATTCCAACGTTTTGGGATAAAGACTCAAAATTATTTGAGCAGTTAAAAGAGTATTCTGCACCTTGTTTATGACTAGAATACCAAGTTCTTAAAGTAATAGTATTATCTAGCTCACATAGTGTTTTTTTTTCTACTATAATCTTTTTAATTTTGTTGTGATTATCTTTACAAACATTTTCTTTAGCACTTGCAGTATACCCATTATAAGCAACCACCCCTACTGCAGCAAGAATACCGATGATGGCTACAACGACTAGAAGTTCTATTAACGTGAAAGCTCTTTTATCCATATTTTACTTATTTATATCAACAGAAAACGTTTCGCTAATTCTTTTGCTGCTAGTGTCTCCACAGCATTCAACTATTATTGTATTGGAATTTTTATGTCTGACACTTATTCTTCCCCTATCTTGTGAATTGCAAGGATCTGAAAGACTATTTGCAAAAAAAGCTGAATAAATACCATTACGTAAATCTTTTTGTGAATCAAAAATATTTTGATAATTTGCAGCTTGTGAATCCATACAAGCTGTAGCGACATCAGGTGCATCATAATTTGAACAATTTAGCTTATTATCCATTGCATTAGTGTTTCCTAAAACACATTTCATCACTTCTGCTTGAATATATTTTTTTACTGAGGCACAATTTGATTTTACAACATTATCTTTTGCACTCTTAGTATACCCATTATAAGCAACTACTCCTACTGCAGCTAATATACCGATGATGGCAACTACGACTAAAAGTTCAATTAAGGTGAAGCCTTTTTGTTTCATTAAAAACCACTTTTGGGCCAATCAACCTCATCAATAATATATTTGTTGTTACCACTGGTATCTCCAATGTTAGTTTTGATTGAAATTTTAGAATCAGGCCAATTATTCCATATGTGTGTCCTTCCAAGTGTTCTTGGATCCCAGCTTTGCATAAGACAACATTGGTCTTTCATTTTGCCTCCTATATTTGCTCCAGTAGGTCCATCCAAACCATATGGATTTTTCATTTGGCTATAATTAAAATGAAACACAAAATGATAAGATGAATTTGATGCACTGCCTGACCCACTCTTGCATGGTCGGTTAATTTCATCAGGTGTACTATTTTTTCCAACTTTCAAACCGTTACAAGGGAATCCACCATAATCACACGTTTTCATAACTATGTAATTTTCTCCCAGAGCACACTGAGCATAGCTTGATTTTATAAAATTAACAATTTGTTTATGTTGTTGTTTGGCAGCAGTTATTTTTGCAGAAGTTGTGTATTTTCCGTAAGCAACAACCCCTACTGCAGCTAGTATTCCTATGATGGCTACTACGACTAAGAGTTCTATTAGAGTGAAACCATTTCGTTTCATAAAAAAACTCTACCATTGTTGCCAGATTGTTGCCAACTCAAAAGTATTTTATGATTATTGTTGCAAACAAATGTTTATTTAAACTTTAGCAATTGATTTGTAATCAATAGGTCCGCGGTTCGAATCTGTGCGGGGGCACGACATACTTAATATAATTAACACTAATTATTTTTGCTAAATCTAGATTTAATTTAATTCTAACTTTAAGTGTAGCAGAATTGTTGCAAGATTTTTTCTAATTTTAAAATAATTTTCATTTAGTTATTTAATTTTTCGAATCTTTAAACTAGTCATTGCTCTATTTTTACAAAATTTATAATCATTATCTGCTAATTTATTTCCACTCGTATCAAATAATTTCCAATTATATTTAACGCAGTCTGTTGGTTTTTTTCCAAGTTTTAATATTTTTAATTCTACAGTTCTTGATTTTCCAGAATCTGTTACAGAAAATTTTCTTGTTTCACTCTTTTTCCAAAAACCTAAAGGAAATTTACAGCCATTCTTTATATACTTAGTTTTTGATCTTCTTTGATCGTATACTCTACCCATGCATTGACCATCGTTAGTAACTGTAAATAATTGTGTTTTCTTTACTCTCCCCTCTCTATTTTTTTGAGTTCTTTTATAAACTTTAATGATTTCTTTTGAGAAAGGATTTTTCCAATCTTGAGGGCCTATAATTTTTTTTCTTCGCTTCTCACCAAAAATTTTATCTGCTGGTGTATATTTAATTTCTGTATCATTCCTTATTTCTCCGCCAGTAAACAATTCTAATGGAATAAATCTTTCATCAGCTGATACTGGAATAATCCACAACAAACCCAGCACCACCATCCCTAAAAATTTTTTCATTATTCTCTAAACCTTAATTTTAATGTTAATAAATCTATCAATCATATTTTCTATTCAATAGGAATAAATACATTTTTACAACCTGAATCATTAGGAAATCTTGTACAACTTAATTCAACTTTTGTTCCATCTCTATAATAGGTTACTGGACTAGCAATATAAACTCCAAGAGGTACAGCATTAGATGAAATTCCAATCCATCCTGGCGCTCCAGGTGTTCCTGTATAAATCGGTGGATCTTCAGGTGCGGCACAACTATGTAAATTTCCACAATAAGGATTTTTCATTCCAGAAAAAAAATTTTGAATCTTTGCAGTATTTGCACTGTTGGTAAGTGCGCCCTGTCTTTGTTCAGCAGTTAATGAGCAAGATATAAAACCCATTACTTGATTTTCACCAAGATCACACTTTTTCATTTCTGCCTGAATTGTTTTAACAACTTTTTGATAATTATTTTTTGCAACAGAAACTCTTGCACTATACGTATACCCATTATAAGCAACCACTCCTACTGCAGCAAGAATACCAATGATGGCTACAACAACTAGGAGTTCTATTAATGTGAATGCTTTGCAGTTAATTTTTTTATGGATATCTATCAACATCATTTATTAAAGGTCCTTTATTTAGTTCGTAACATGTAGCAACTTTAAAGTATGCACGCGGAACATCGAAACTAGTTAAAAAGGTATATCCTAATTGAGTTGCACTACACGATGTTGGTATTTGATTTCTTCCAACAAAGTAAGTTGAATAATCCCATGCCCCATTAACAGCACCATGTGGGTTTTTAAAAAATGTTTTATAGTAAAGAGATAGGTTCCCAGTTAATGACCATGTTGCATAATTACAATCAATGTATGCACCTGAGCCATTATAATCTTTGTAAGTGTAATAACTATTTCCTAACTGACACCATAACATTCTTGCAGATAAATCTTTTACAATATTTTTATGATTAGCTTTTACGGCATTTTCTTTTGCGCTATTAGTATAACCATTATAAGCAACTACTCCTACTGCAGCTAGGATACCTATAATTGCTACAACGACTAGAAGTTCTATTAGGGTGAAAGCTTTTCTGTTCAACTTTTTTTTAATTTATTATCTTAAGTCTAATTTAAATTTAGAACATCTAATTTCTATACCATCGTATCCACATAATTTACAATCTGTTGCCGAGTTACAATAATAATCATTATAGCCTGCACATCTTGACATACGAGTTTTACACCAATTTTCTGAATCACCGTGTCCAATTGCCATGTTCCCATTTACCATTGCTCCAAAAGGATTTCTTGCACCTACTTGAAAATACCAATATTTCCAAATATTGTTAGTATGTGAAGTAACTCTTCCATTGAAAATGTCTGAGCAAGATGTTTGTATAGTGCTACAATTAGTAAAACCACCTTTGCCGTCAGATTTACAACCCTGTGCCAACTCTACTGACGCACTCTCATCAATCACGCACATCATATATTTGGAATTTACCCATTTTAAAAATTTTGCGTGATTTGACCAAACTGTATTTTTTTTAGCAGAATTAGTATACCCATTATAAGCAACTACTCCTACTGCAGCAAGAATACCAATGATAGCAACAACTACTAAAAGCTCAATAAGTGTAAAACCTTTTTTTTTCATTTTATCTTATACTCAAGTCAATATCTAAACTTGTAGTATCCTTTGATGCACAACCAGTTTTATAACATGCTCTTAACTGTAATTTTGTACCATTGGTACTGATGCTTACTTGTCCAGGCTCATAATTAGTTCTAGATCTTATACAAGGTAATGAGGTATCATAGGGATTTCTAAATGATTTTAAAACACCTTCGTCAACTCCTGGAGTTACACTCCCTCTCAGTGATCTAACATTTGCTAAAGCTTGCATCGTATTAAATGCACCAGTGCCTGTATTATAGTTAGAACAACTTAACTCACCATCCATAACGGTAGAATTACCAATACTGCATAATGCAATTTCACTTTCGATATACTTTACTGTTGCAGAATAACAGCTTTTTGCAGCATTAGCTTTCGCACTGCTTGTATACCCATTATAAGCAACTACGCCTACAGCTGCTAATATACCAATAATGGCTACTACTACAAGGAGTTCAATTAACGTGAATCCATTTCGTTTCATATAAAAACTTTATCACTAATACCAGATTGTTGCCAAGTCAAAATATTTTACGAATATACTTTATAAACTATAATTATTTAAAATTTTAGAATTGATTGACAATCAATAAGTCCGTAGTTCGAAACTGTGTGGGCCATCATTAATAAATATAATTAAATTTTGTTATTTTTTAAAAGTTTTATTTTGTTTTTTAACTTTTGATCTAAGTTGATTAACCAATTTTTTTTAAAATCTAAAGATTTATCATCAATTAAAATATCAAAGGAAGGTTTTCCCATAATAAGTTCATGATATTTAACTTTCCATTTATCTAATTGTTTTTTTGTTTTTAAAAATCCCTTTTTTTTTGCACATCTAATATTATCATTACATCTACCCATATATCTTGCGGTAAAAATTTTTATATAATATCCACTCTCATACAATTGATTTAATTTTCTTATTTTGTTTTTAAAAGGTTTTGCTTGATGATAATTATTTCCAACAGTTTTACAAATTGTACTATCAATATCTAAACATAAAATAGTTTTTTTCATTCAAAATTATAGCACCCCATTTTTTTGATAATTGTGTCTTATTGATTGAACAATCATATGCATTAATGAGGAAAAAAGATCTTCTGTAATGCCATAATTTTTACAATTTAAGTCAAGATGAACATCTACTTTATAGTTCTTATTAATTTTTTTTTCTAAAAAACCTGTCACTAAGATCACTTTAATTTTTTTATTTTTACAAAAATTAATAGCTTTTATTATATTTTTTGATTTACCAGAACTAGAAAAAAGAAATAGACAGTCATTTTTTTTTATATAGTTTTCTAACTGGAATGAAAAAATTTCATCATAACTTATATCATTTGAAATCGCTGTAATTGTTTCTATTGAACTTGACAAAGAAATTACTTTTGGTAGGAGCCTCTTTTTACTTGATAGTTTTATTCCTTTATTAAAATCGCACAATAAGTGATTTGAAACAGCTGCAGATCCACCGTTTCCAGCAACAAAAATTTGATTATTTTTTTTTATTGTGGAATTTAAAATTTTATAAATTTTTTCTATTTTGTTTAAGTCAATTTCGTTAATAGTTTTTTCTAAAGTCTTAAAATAACCGCTAAAAAAACTTTTAGGTTTCATTTTCTTAATATTGTCGGGAAACTTAATAATTTTTTTCTTTAACATTTAAATTAATATAATTTTAATTCATTTTGTTTTTCTTTCAAAACTTCAATATTTCTCCATTTTGAATTAAAAGTATCTACAAGATTTCCATTTAAAAAATTGTCTAACAAATCATTTACAGCTACTTCGACAGATCTTTTGAATTTAAAGCCCAGTTCTTTTTGTATTTTATCGGAATTGATATTATATGATCTTTTGTCGTTTGATGGTTCAATATTTATATCTATATTCCTGTTGAGTCTTTTTTGAAATATATTTTTTATAATTTTTGCTATCTCAATTATTTTTAAATTTTCTATTCCAGCATTATAAATACTACCATTGTGATTTTCAAAACTCATTTCAATTAAATTTTCATACAAATCACACATATCTTCAATGTGAATATTTGGTCTTGTTTGTTCACCACCAAGAACTTTGATAAAACCTTTGTTATATGCAAAATTAGTTAATATATTTACTGTTACATCAAATCTCATTTTTTCACTATAACCACAAACAGTTGCTGGTCTAATAATAATACCCGTAAATTTGTCATCTAGATACTTTATTAATATTGGTTCGCACTCAGCTTTATATTTATTATAATCTGTCATTGGTAATAACTCGTGTTCCTCTGTTACATTAGGTGTATCAGTAATACCATAGACAGAACACGTTGATGCGTAAACAAATTTTCTAACATTGTTTTTTTTTGATATTGAAACTAGATCTTCAAAACAATCATAGTTAATCTGTTTAGATATATCACTTTTTAACTCAAAAGTTGGATCATTAGAAATACATGCTAAATGAATCACTGTATCAATTTCATGATTTTTTATTATGTCATTTAATTTAATAGTGTTTCTTAGATCATCTTTAACATAAATATATCTTTTGTTTTTTGGAAGATGCTCATCTCCAAATAGTGAAATATCATAATTTACTATATTTAAATTTTGGTTATTTAGTAGTCTTTCACACAGTCTTGATCCAACATACCCTGATCCACCAGTTATTAGAATATTTTTACTTAGAGTCATTTTAAATATTTAAACCAAATTCTTGTTGTTTGTTCAATTTTTTTTGGTGTCCATAGTGGAGCTTTTTTCCAATAATTTATTTCCTTCAAAACTTTATTTATACCCTCTTTCAGTGAAATTTTTGGCCTCCAATTTAAGTATTTTCTAATATTTTTTATATTAGCATGAGTAATGTACGGTTCGCCTGGTCTTTTCGGTATAAATACTTTTTTACCACCAATATATCCTGCTAACTCGTTTACTGATTTAGGTTTACCAGAACCAACATTGAAAATTTTATTATTTATTTTAGATTTTATTGATAAATAGAATGCCTCAGCTACATCAGTAACATAAACAAAATCTCTTTTTTGATTACCGTTACCAACTATCGTTAGAGGTGAATTTGATAATTTCTGTTTTAAAAAAACTCCTAGTGCTGCACCATAAGCTCCATGGGTTCTCGATCTTGTTCCGTAAACATTAAAAAGTCTTAAAGATATATAATTAATTCCATATACATTTGACCAATGTTTGATTGTTCTCTCACCAATATTTTTTGAAAAAGCATAAGGATACTTTGGGTTAATTTTTTGTGTTTCTGGTGTAGGATATTTATTAGGTATACCATAACAAGAGGAACTTGCAGCATAGATAATTTTTTTAACTTTATTTTTCCTCATGCATTCAAGCACATTCATAGTGCCAATTACATTGGTGCTAAGATAATTGATTGGGTCCGTTATAGATGGAACAATATCTGATAAAGCTGCAAGATGAACTACACAATCAATATTTTTAAATTTTGGATTTATTGAATTAAGATTTCTAATATCACATTTAAATAACTTTATTTTTTTTGAGTTTGATACAGCTGATAGATTTTTTTTACTCCCATCCTCTAGATTATCAATAATTACAATTTTTTTTATTATTTTTTTTTTATTTAAATATTCACAAAGATGACTTCCAATAAATCCTGCACCTCCTGTGACTAATATATTCATAATTTATAAGTCTAATTATTTTAAAATTGTATCAAAAGATCTTTTAATATCCTCTATCTTAATGTTTTTCGAATGTCCAAGTATATTGGTTTTAATAGCTCCTGCTATTGAACCAGCTATTGCTATTATTTTTTGATCAAAAGTATTTTTAATCAGACTCGCGCAATAACTATAAACTGCATCACCAGCACCCATTGTATCGATTACTTTATTATTCAATGCAGGAAATTCTATATATTTATTTTTTGAATTTGTAAGTTTTATCATTAAACCATTAATACTTCTTGTCACGATTATATTTTTATATTTTTTTAAGGAATTATTATTGATCAACTTATTTATAGGTATAAATTTTTCTTTTAATCCTAACCTTAATTCAGGCTCATCAACGCATAAAAGATCTAATTTTGAGTATTTTGTAAATAAATTATAACCTCTGTTTCCAGAATTTGTCTGTATATTAGCGCAAATAAATTTAGCTTTGCTCTCAATCAAGTCTACAATTTCAGAATTAAATAAACCGTGACCAAAATCACAGATTATTACCTTATCAAATTTTTTTAAATTTTTATTTAAATAATTTTTTAAAGCTAAATTAAAGTATTGAATGTTGTTAAAATCATAATATTCAAAAAATTTTTTTTTATTATTTATATCAATAAAACGAGTCTTAAATATCTCTTTAAAATTTTTTTCATAAAACAATTTTGTCTTTACACTTTTGTTAATATTTTTTTTTAAAATTTTATACATTGACTTACTTTTAATTAATGAAGCAAAAGTGACATTTTTACTAATTTCTGAGATTGTATTTACAACTGGAATTGTACCTCCATAATAAGTTTTTTTGTTTTCAAATTTTACAGAAAGAATATTTT